>CAYYKO010000061.1:0-225 GCA_964441695.1 uncultured Ruminococcus sp.
GAATAGCTGCGTAGTCGTTGAGAGCCTTTGCCATGGGAGCAAGGCAGTTTGTTGTGCAGGATGCAGCGGAAATGATCTGATCGTCAGCTGTGAGAGTGTTCTCGTTTACGCTGAATACGATAGTCTTGAGGTCGTTTCCTGCGGGAGCGGAAATAACAACCTTCTTTGCGCCTGCGTTGATGTGAGCCATGGACTTCTCCTTGGAGCAGTAGAAGCCTGTGCACT
>CAYYKO010000061.1:238-10131 GCA_964441695.1 uncultured Ruminococcus sp.
GAGAACAACGTCAACGCCGAGCTCGCCCCAGGGGCAGTCAGCTGCGTCCTTGCAAGCGTAGATCTTGATTTCCTTGCCGTCTACGATGATGGAGTCATCAGTGGACTCAACGGTGTGCTTTGCCTCGCCGAGATAGCCGAGGTAAGAACCCTGAGCTGTATCGTACTTGAGAAGATGAGCGAGCATCTCGGGCTTTGTAAGGTCGTTGATAGCTACAACCTCATAGCCCTCTGCGCCGAACATCTGGCGGAATGCCAGACGACCGATACGACCGAAACCGTTAATGGCAACTTTTACTGACATAGTGGTAATCCTCCGAATATATAGTTATTTTCTTTGGGAAGCATAAATTACTTAAAGAGGAGACTTGTCTCACTCTTCCCGAATATATATTTTACACTAAAATCGCGTGTATTACAAGAGCTTTTTCGAAGATTTTCATTTTTCTCTATTTCTATAAAAGAATTCTTCCTCAAAAAGAAATAATTGCCGCTTTCGACAAATGCATCGAATATTTCCCGCGCGGCAGCACATTTTTGTCGCTCTCAAGCTTGACAAATCAATGCATTGGTTATATAATTTTATTGGTAAATCACAAGTAAAGGCAGGTTATACATATTATGGCTAATACAGAACACGGCGGAATCAGCATCGAGCTCGAGCACATATTCCCCATTATCAAGAAGTGGCTTTATTCCGAAAAGGAAATATTCCTCCGCGAGATAGTATCGAACGGCTGCGACGCGGTAACGAAGCTTAACCGTCTAATTTCCCTCGGTGAGGCAAAGGACGTAGCTGAGCCCCCCTCCCGCATTACGGTAAAGCTTGACAGCGAGGCGAAGACCATTACCGTCACCGATGACGGTATCGGTATGACCGAGGAGGAGCTGACAAATTATATTTGCCGCATTGCGCTCTCCGGCGCTCTTGACTTCATTCAGAAGTACGAGGGTGAGTCAGACGCTGCTTCCTCCGGCATCATCGGGCACTTCGGTCTCGGCTTTTATTCCTCCTTCATGGTCAGCGACACCGTTGATGTAATTACCCGCTCCTTCACCGGCGCGCCCGCCGTTAAGTGGACGTGCTTCGACGACGGTCAGTACGACATTACACCGGACTTCGAAAACGCGGATGCCTACATCGGCTCGCACGGCACGGCGGTCGTAATGCACATCAACGACGAGGGTGCGGAATTCCTCTCCGAGTACCGTCTGCGCGACGTGCTGACAAAGTATTGCGCGTTCATGCCCGTCGAGATATATCTTGATTGCGGCAAGAAGGAAGGCGACAACGCCACCGAGGAAAAGCCCATCAACGACACCCATCCGCTTTGGCAGAAGAATCCCTCCGAATGCACCGACGAGGAGTACGACGAGTTTTATCACAAGGTCTTCTCCGATTATAAGGAGCCTCTGTTCCACATTCATCTCAAGGCGGATTATCCGCTCAATTTCAAGGGAATACTCTACTTTCCCCGCATCAACGGCGAATACGAGAGCCTTGAGGGTCAGGTAAAGCTTTATTACAACCAGGTGTTTGTGGCTGACAATATTAAGGAAGTCATCCCCGAGTACCTTCTCATGCTCAAGGGAGTCCTTGACTGCCCCGAGCTTCCGCTGAATGTTTCGAGAAGCTACCTGCAAAACAGCGGCTATGTTTCGAAGATATCCGCGCATATCACAAAGAAGGTCGCAGACAAGCTCACGTCCATGTTTGCAAACGACCGTGAGTCCTACGAGGGACTTTGGAGAGACCTTAAGACCTTCGTCGAGTATGCAAGCATGCGCGACACAAAATTTGCCGACCGCGTCAAGGGCGCAGTGCTTTACGAAAAGTGCTCCGGCGGCTTTGTAACGCTTGAGGAGTATCTTGAGGCAGCCCGCGAAAAGCACGAGAACAAGGTCTACTACACGACAGACAAAACCGCACAGGCAAGATATATTTCCATGCTTGCAGACGAGGGCATCGAGGTGGTGCTGCTCGACAAGATAGTTGATACGCAGTTCATCAATACAGTCGAGGCTGCAAACGAGGGCGTCAAGTTCCTCCGCGTCGACTCCGAGATCGCCGATGTGCTGAAGGATGACGGAGAATGCGAGAGCATCCCCATGCTTGAGGAGCTTTTCGGAAAGGTTGCGGCAAGCGGAACGAAGATCACCTTCGAGCGCTTCAAGAGTGCAAGAACGCCCGCGCTTCTTCATGTGTCCGAGCAATCGCGCCGCTTCGAGGATCTTATGCGTATGTATTCGATGAACAACGGCACGGCGGGCGCAAAGCTCCCCGACAGCGAGGCCACGCTTTCGATCAATACCGCATCTCCGCTCATTGCAAAGCTTACCGAAAAGTGCGAAAGCGACCCCGAGCTTGCACAGCGCATTGCAAAGCAGATATATTCGCTTTGCCTTCTCAGCCAGAGAAAGCTCGAGAGCGACGAGCTGCTTGGTCTGCTTGATGATTCCTTCGGAATACTCGAGCTCCTGTAAGACATGGAAGAAAGCATTCTCACGGCTTTTCGCGGAAATTTCGACTGGCTTCGCCGTGACGGCGAGCTGTCAGACACCCTGCGGCACGCTTTGCTGAAGGAGCTTGCCGCGTCATGTCCGTCAGATATCTCTCCGAGCGAGCTTGCAGAGCTGCTTGATGCAATCGGCATTCGTAATGCACGGCACACGGCAGAGCTTGCACGGCTGATATCCGCAGCACGTGCCGCAGCACCGCGACAAAGAGTGCCGCAGCACGTTTCGTACCTCAGAAGCCTCGCGAGCGACCGTGCGTTTCGGATATTCTCAGAGGAGTGCGAGGGCATGTCCGCCGGCTACGGCACGGACTTCAAGAGCATTTGCGAGGACGTGTATACGGAGCGCGCAGACGCGTGCATCCTCCCGCTCGAGAGCTCGGAGGACGGACTTTTAATGTCGTTTCGCACTCTCGCACTGAAATACGAGCTGTCGATATATGCCGCATGCAGAGTTCGGCAAAACGATGAGTCCGTGCTCACTCTCGCTCTTATGACGTCAGCTCTCGAGGGCAGCGGAGACCGAACGGAGCTGTATATTCCGTCGGCTCACACGGGCACGCTCGAGGAGCTGTCGGAGCTTGTTTCGGCACTCGACTGCCGATTGCTTCGGGTGTCGACGGTATCGTCGGAGTACAGCGGCGAATACGGCATTCACGCCTGCGTGCAATGCACCGACGAGACGCAAGAGAATATCTGCGGCGCACTGAAGCTTTGTCTTGAGACGCTGTATCCGTCATATATTTCTCTCGGAAACTATAAGCTACTTAATAACGGAAAGGAATAATATAAATGAACAATTACACGGAGAATTACGAAAAATGGCTTGCATCCCCCGCGATCGACTCCGCCTCCAAGGAGGAGCTTTATGCGCTCAAGGGCTCGGAGGATGAGCTCAAGCTTCGCTTTTCCGGCTATATGGAGTTCGGCACAGGCGGTCTCCGCGCAAAAATGGGAGTCGGCACGTGCATGATGAACACCTACACCGTTGCACACGCGACGGAGGGTGTGGCACGCCTCATCGAAACGCTCGGCGAGCCTTCCAAGTCCCGCGGAGTCATCATCGGACGTGACAGCAGAAACAACAGCGATAAATTCGCTGAGCGCTGCGCCGAGGTGCTTTCCGCGCACGGCATTAAGGTGTACCTTTTCGACGGGATTCGCCCGACTCCCGAGCTCTCCTTCGGCGTTCGCCACCTCGGCTGCATTGCGGGTATAAACATCACAGCCTCGCACAACCCGAGCGCGTATAACGGCTACAAGCTTTATTGGGAGGACGGCTCTCAGCCCACCAAGGCAAACGCCGACAAGGTATCCGCCTTTATTGCGGACACCGATATCCTCACAGGTGTTCCCTCCCCCGCAGACGCCCGTCGCGAGCTTATAGAAATCGTCGGTCCCGCGCTTGACGAGGCATTCCTCAAATGCGTAGAGGGCGAGCAGGTATATCCCGACGTTGTCGCACGTGCGGCTGACTCGCTTCAAATCGTTTATACTCCTCTCTTCGGAGCGGGCGCACGCCACGTTCCCGAGATCCTTCGCCGTGTCGGCTTCAAGCATATTCACACCGTCGACGCTCAGATGGCTCCCGACGGTAACTTTCCCGGACTCGATAAGCCGAACCCCGAATATCCGGCTTCCTTCGAGCTCGGTATCGAGCTTGCCGAGAAGGTCGGCTCAGACCTTATCGTTGCGACCGACCCCGATGCCGACCGCGTCGGCGTCATGGCGCGCGACAAGAACGGCACGTTCCGCTGCATTACCGGAAACCAGATGGGCTCGCTCCTGCTTGACTACATCTTTACGGCGCTCAGCGAGCAGAACAAGCTTCCCTCCGACGCCTATGCCGTCAAGACCATCGTGACAAGCGAGATGGCAAGCGCTATCTGCCGCGCATTCAATGTCGAGCTTTTCAACGTGCTTACCGGCTTTAAGTTTATCGCCGAGGTAATACGCGAGCACGAGCTGTCGCACAGCGGAAGCTTCCTTCTCGGATATGAGGAAAGCTATGGCTACATGAAGGGCCTTTACGCGCGCGACAAGGACTCTGTCGTCGCGTCGATGCTCATCTGTGAGATGGCTGCCTTCTACAGCCTGCGCGGCATGACGCTCATTGATGCCATGGATATGCTTTATGAGAAGTACGGCTACTACACCGAGCAGTCCGCCGAAATATATAAGGAAGGCGTTGACGGCAAGGAGCAGATCGCCGCTATGATGAACACCCTCAGAAATTCCGCACCCGAAACGCTCGGAGGCGAGCGAGTCGTTAACATTCGCGATTACGAGGCGGAGACTTCCCTTGACACCCTTACGGGAAAATGCGAGCCCACGGGTCTTCCGAGGTCGAATGTTATATACTTCAAGACCGAGGGCGGCAACGTTGTGGTCGCACGTCCGTCCGGCACCGAGCCGAAGATCAAGTTCTACATTCTCGCAGTGGGCGAAAGCGCAGCTGCCTCGGCAGAAAACGCCGCCGAATGCAAGGTATCCCTTGAAAAGCTCCTCGGTCTTGAGCCCGGCGAGCTTAAAAAATAATATTTGAGACAAAGCGCAGTGGAGCTCGGCTTCACTGCGCCTTGCAGCATCGGCGGCTGTGAAATAATTTTTATTTGACGAAGGACATAGCAAAAGAATGAAACTGCAAAAGGTCGAATGGATATACACAAGCAACGAAGATAACAGCATTAGATATGTTTTGGGAACAAAAGGTCAAAAAACATTATTTTGCTTTGGTATCAACCCAAGCACCGCAACACCTGACGCTTTAGACCCCACACTGAAAAAAGTAGAAAGTATCGCCAAGCACAACGGGTATGACAGCTGGATAATGTTCAACGTATATCCAAAGCGGAACACAGATTTTGATGACTTAGAAGAGTGCATCAACGATTCCGAACACATTAAAAATTCAGATATCATAATTAAAACGCTTTCAGAATATCAGAAGATCGATATATGGGCGGCATTTGGCGATCATATCTATGGCAGAAAATATCTGCCGACTTGCTTCAAATATATTTATGATAAGCTGCCGAAAGATAAAATAACGTGGTATGCAACCGGCGTAAATAAAAGCGGAGCACCCAAGCATCCTTTGTATCAAAAGAACACGGCGTCGCTTGTTGCCTTTGATATGGAAGCGTATATAAAAACGATATAATAAGAAAAACCTTACAGCGATTGGAGCAATATTTATGCTTACATATACATTCAAATCCAAAGGAAGATTTGAACTTATTGAAAAGCCGAAGCCAACGATACAGCATGAACGCGACGCTGTCGTTCGCGTCACGCTTGCGAGCATATGCTCCAGCGATCTGCACATCAAGCACGGAAGCGTGCCACGAGCCGTCGAGGGAATTACAGTCGGGCATGAAATGGTCGGAATTGTGGAAGAGGTCGGCTCTGCGATTACCAACGTGAGAGCCGGAGACCGAGTCTCGGTCAATGTAGAGACCTTCTGCGGCGATTGCTTCTTCTGCAAGCACGGCTACGTCAACAACTGCACCGACGAAAACGGCGGCTGGGCGCTCGGCTGCCGAATCGACGGAGGTCAGGCTGAGTACGTTCGCGTGCCCTTTGCGGACTGTACTCTGAATAAGATCCCCGACGGCGTTTCCGACAGGCAGGCGCTCTTTGTCGGTGACATATTGGCGACGGGCTATTGGGCGGCGAGAATATCCGACATCACTCCCGAGGGCACCGTGCTCATCATCGGCGCGGGTCCTACCGGCATCTGTACCCTTCTTTCCGTCATGCTGAAGCATCCCGAAAGGATCATCGTATGCGAAAAGGATGAGGACAGGCTGCGCTTCGTTAACGAGCATTATCCGAGCGTCATCACCGTCACACCGGACTCCTGCGCCGATGCCGTTCGAAGCAATAGCTGTCACGGCGGCGCCGATGCCGTTTTTGAGGTCGCGGGAGCGGAATCGACCTTTCGCCTTGCGTGGGAGTGTGCCCGCCCGAACGCAACGGTCACTATTGTCGCGCTTTACGACAAGGCACAGGAATTGCCGCTGCCTGATATGTACGGAAAAAATCTTACCTTCAAGACGGGCGGGGTTGACGGCTGCGACTGCGACGAGATACTTGCGCTCATCGCAGAGGGCAAGCTTGACACCCGGGCGCTGATCACGCACACCTACCCGCTTTCGAAAATAGACGAGGCGTATGAGCTGTTCGAAAGCCGCCGCGACGGAGTAATTAAAATTGCCGTCGACTGCACGCGTTAGCGCAAGGCGCACGACTTTAGACACTACCTTTAAGTCGTGCGCCTTTCTTTGTATTCGAAAAAGCTCGCCGAGAGTTGAAGCGAGCGGTCTTTTGTGGTAAAATAATCTCAAGATGCCCACGCAAAAACAAAATCGAAGGAGAAGCCGGAATGAGCTTTATCGATTCGTACAAAAGCCTTGACAAGCTATGCGGAGAATTATACGGCAGCTTTAACGGAGTGTCATCCTACATCGAGGACATGAAAGGTCAAACGGACGGAAGCGTATATGTTGCGCACTGGCGACAGGAGCTTGAGACGTTGAAGCATTACCGCCGGGTGAGAAATCAAATAGTCCATGAGCCGGACTGCACCGAGGACAATATGTGCGACGACAGAGACGCTGAGTGGCTTGAGCGCTTCAAAGAGCGCATTATGACGGGCGACGACCCGCTCGCGCAATATCACAGGGCAAAGAGCCCGTCAAGGCGCGTGCCGACCGCTTCACATATGAGCCGTTACGCCGACATGCACCTGAAGAACGTGCGGACAAACGGCAACACGCCCGAGCACAATGCTCCGGAGTACCGCAAAACGGCTTTCTCAAAGCCGCGCATACACAAGCCAGAGCAGGCGTACACGTGCGAGGAGCACTGCCGCAAAGCGCACAGCGTAAAGCGAGTCTGCGCCGTATTTCTGCTTGTCGCTGCGGCGGTGAGCTGTATAGCCCTGCTTGTTTACATAATTAACAGATAAAGGACGGCGGTACGGAGAGATTTTCCGTACCGCCGCGTGCGTTATCTTCTTCTCTGCGAGGCTTTGCACTTCGCTTTGTCGAATGCCGGGTTGTAGCCGTAAAAATTTCGTGCGTCGAGTCCGTCCTGCGTTATTCTGAGTGCGTCGCCGAAGCGCTGATAATGCACAAGCTCCCTCTCGCGAAGGAACCGAAGCGGGTCGCACACGTCCGGGTCGTCGATCAGCCGCAACAGATTGTCATACGACAGACGTGCCTTCTGCTCTGCAGCAAGGTCCTCGTTGAGGTCGGCAAGCACGTCGCCGGTGACGCCTATATATTTCGCGTCATACGCCACTCCCGCGGAGTCCGACGGATACACTCCCGCGGTGTGATTGATAAAGTAATCCTCAAAGCCGCACTCGCGTATCTGCTCCGGAGTCATGCTGCGCGTCAGCTGATGCATTATCGCGCTTATCATTTCAATATGCGCCAGCTCCTCGGTTCCTATATCCGTGAGAATTCCGACGACGGCGTCGTTCGGCATTGAATAGCGCTGACTGAGGTAGCGAGAGGCTGCGCCGAGCTCTCCGTGCGGTCCGCCGAGCTGATTTGCAATGAGCCGTGCGTAGCGCGGATTCGGTTGCTTGATCTTTACCGGGTACTCGAGCTTTTTTTCGTATATCCACATATCACACACCTCCTCGCTCGTCACTGTATTCCCACGGCCACGGTCCGCGGCTCCACTTCCACGCGCCGCCCGCGTAGGAATTAAAGGTCAGCGGTCCGTACTGTCTTTCGTACCGAGCCTTCAGCTCGGAAAGCTTTCTCTGATGCGCGGCGTAGTATTCGAGAGCCCGTTTGTCGTTCGGGTGTGCGTCAAGATACAGCGCCGCCTCGTAAAGAGCGAAGGAGAATACCTGAAGCTGCCGCATCAGCTTTTTTTCGTCATTCATCTTACTCTCCTCCCCGCGCCCGAAGCCGTCGTGCGGCAGCCGGCACAATCGGAGACTCTGAACGGCAGGTCAAGACGCTTGAAGATCGTGCCGCGGGCAAAGCCTTCCTCGGCTTCATATATGCATTCCCACTCCTGCTTCGGAGAATATACCATCGCAAGCGGAGCGCCGCCGAGTGTCGGAAGCTCAAAGTCTTCGTGCGCAGTGCAGCTGTCCGTTACCGCTTCGGAGAAGGCACTGCGTTTTCCGCCGCCGAAGCTCTCGCCGACAGCGCCACCGTCGAACATTTCGGCGAGAAATTCCCCGTCGACACGGTCGAGCGGAGTCCTGTTATCGTTATTGTAGTCCATGCGTGATTTCCTTTTCTTTTACTGTGCTCTGAGAAGACGGGACTTCTCGGTCGGAAGCCTTCTGCTTCTCAGTTAAATTATATGACCGCATGCCGATTTGTGTGCCACACACTCGCCGCATGCGGTGGTCACAATGCCGTAAAACGCCGTGTGCTGCAAGTTTTTTAACAGCGTTCATCATATTGTCATTGTATTTTTCGCCGCTGTGTGCTATAATAAGAAGAAAAGGTCATCGGCTCATGCGAGCACGCAAGTACAAAAGCCGCTTGACCTGTCACTCAAAAGCTGACGAACTGTTTAGTATGGATAATATAAAAAACGAAAAGCTCGATACCTCGAACATCAGCCTTCTCTACCCCACCGACGAAGCGCGTGATGCACGAAAATTCGAAAAGGGTGCGCTGTCCGACTATACGGCGGGACAGCTCGAGCTGCACACGCTTATCGATCCCCGTACCTTCTCTCTCGGCGACTTCTTCACCGATGAGCCCGAGCTCATCCTTTACCGCCAGGAGACCTTCCGCGATGTCGAGGCACATCCCGAGCTGTGCGAGCTGCTTGACAGGCTCGTTCCGCTCATCAACGATATAACCGAGCTTCGCCGAATGAGCACGGATCCCGCGCTGTCCACAGAATCCTATCTCTACAGCATAACTGAGATCGAGCTTTATTCCTCGGTGCTCTCGTTGATGAAGGAAACGCTGCTCCCGCTTCGCGACTCGCTTACGAGCCGCGCGTTCAAGCGACTTGCCGACGTCACTGAAACGCTGACGGAGAGCGAATATTACAAGAACATCAACAAACTCCTTGAGGAGCTCACCTCCCGCGTTCGCGAGGTAAAGAGCGTCACCATCGGCGTCAACCTCGACTCACGGCTTCGTGCGGAATCCGCGGGAGTCCTTGCGGTAAACAACGACCGCTTCAAGTCGGGTCAGCTCATCGATAAGATACTCCGACTCGACTTCAAGTCCGATAACATGACCTGCATTGCGCCGCTCACCCCGTTCAGGCAGGAGCAATCCGAAAATCAGCAGCTCGCGCTCACCTATGCTCTCAGCTCCGCTCTCGGCGAGGTTTTCCGCTCCTCGGTGCGCTCTTGGAAAAAGGTAATTCAGACCTACGT
>CAYYKO010000062.1:0-10071 GCA_964441695.1 uncultured Ruminococcus sp.
CGATAATCATGAATCTCATCGCCGCCGAGGCGAAGGCTTGGCAGGGCTACGTGCCCTCGTCGGACGGCGAGTATATTGCGCTCGGTGCGAAGTATCTTTATTATAACGGCACCGTGGTGTTGGGCGGACTCGGCACGGAGCTTGACGAGAGCGGCAAATATCCCGCGCTTCGCGCCTTCAGAGACGCCGACACCGCGGCAAGAACCTATCTTCCCGCAGGAACGGTAGGTGTCAGCCTCAGCACCGTCGGACACAGCATAAAGGACTATCCGATAGCTAAGGTGTCGTACTGCCTTGAGGGCATCGCTGACGGCACGACTCCGGCGTATCTCTACAGCGGAGGAGAGTCTGTCGGCAGCGCGAAGGTGCTTTCAAGCGACGAGAAGGACGGTTATGTTACCGCGACGCTTGACCTGTCGGAGCTGCTTGCGGCATGCTCGGATATCGACAACACAGCTGTGCTCAAGCAGCTTCTGTTTGAGCCCTTCGCACCCTCGGACTCAGACAACGCGCGCTTCGGTCTGCGCTATGTCGTATTCCTCAAGACCCGCGCGGCGGCAGACGCCTTTAAGGAGTCTGAGCTTGACGATTACCTTAAGAATTATTATCTTTACTCTCCCGTGAGCGTCAATACGGCGACCGATGCTGTCCTTGACGAGTATGACGAGCTGCTTGCGAGTCGCATTAAGGAGATACGCGCCTCCGAGTCCGAGCTGACTCCCGATCAGATCACCGCAGCCGGCGGCGAGTGCTACTATGTTTCAAGCATTAACGGAGACGACTCGAACGACGGAAGATCTCCCGACAAGCCGTGGCGCTCGCTCGATAAGCTGTGGGAGCCCATCGCGGGCGGGCGCCTTACGCGTTCCGTGGCGAAGGAGGGAGACGGCGTCTTCTTTGAACGCGGCAGCGTTTGGTATCCCGAGAAATACATGAACACGAGAATGCAGACGCTCACCGTATCTAAGGGCGTTTCCTACGGAGCATACGGCGAGGGAGCAAAGCCTCTCTTTACCGGTGCGCTCGACTTCGGCGGAGACTGCGGAAGCTGGAATGCCACACAGTGGGATAATATTTACGTGCTCGACGAGATCGACGGCAGGACCGATTTTGCAGGCGAGCTTGCCGATATCGGAAATATGATCTTCAACGGCGGCGAGGCTGTGGGACTTCATATTCGTCCGAGCGACAAAAACGACCCCTTCGGTGAGGGGAAGATGACCTCTACCAACATGATAATGTGCAACGGCTACGAGTATTTCGATGTTAAGCCGCGCTCCTGCGAGAATGTCGGAACGGCACTTCAAAACGACCTTGAATTCTTCCACGATTGGAAGGCGGGCAAGCTTTACCTGTACTGCGAGGGAGGAGCTCCCGCAGAGCGCTTTGACAGCATCATCTGCTCGCGCAAGGCAACCTGCATTTACGGTGATGACACTGCCGACAGCGTTCGCCTTGACAATATTGCGGCGCTTTACTCGACCTACGGACTTATCGACGTGAACGGTGACAATATCGAGATCTCGAACTGTGAGGCGGGATATTCGTCGGGCGGCGACTCGTCTGTCGACGGAAGCATCGGAGGCTACGGCGCATTCAACGGCTATGTCATCAGAAATTGCTACAGCCACGATATCGGAGACGGCGCGGTAACGCATCAGGCTGCCGAGAGCCCAGGACAGGTCGTGAACATAGAGAATATCACCTACGAAATCAACGTGTTCGTTGCCTGCGGAATAGGTGTCGAGGTGTGGAACCATGTCGCGGAGCTTGACGAAAACGGCTATTCGAAGGATAAGCTGAAAAACATAACCGTGAAGGACAATATCATCGCATACACGGGCTACGGACTCACGCAGGTGCAGGGAAGCGAGCTTGCCGCCGGTGCGGTGCTCGATTCGAGCATGTATGCCGAGTGCGAAGGCTGCGTCGTGAAGGATAACATATTCATGCACTGCAACGGAAGCGTGCTTCGCGCATATCTTTCATCTGATGCACAGCAGCGCGGCTGGAATATGCAGGGCAACACGTATATCTTCAATTCCGACACGACGGATATAACGTACATGTACGAGACCATGCCGTACACGGTCAATCACCAAATGAATAAGAGACACAGAATATCCGTGCCCTACAGCGAGAGATATATCAAGTACTACGGTGCTCTCGGTGTCTGCGAATACGGGGAATTCTACATTTACAGCGGTCTTAACGATGCACAGCAGCGCGGCAGCTTCTTTACGACAGGCTACTACGCCGAGCAGGGCAAAGCGCCCCGATAACGCCGAGCTGCAAGAAAAAACGTAAACTTAACAAGTTTTGTATTGCATTTTTGCGAAAATGTGGTATACTTATTATACGGGCAGGAGTTGTCCGGCGAATTTGATTTTATCCCGTCATGTACGGTGAAAGGAGAACACAATGAACAACAATTGCGAGAACAAGAAAGCCTCTGACGGTCTTCGTGCGCTGTTTATCATCGTAGGTGCCGTTGTAACCATCGGCGGTATAATCGCGCTCCTCTACAGCCTTTTCAAGAAGTATTTCAAGATCACCTTCGAGACAGGCTCCGACGATTGCTGTGACTGCTTCGGCGAGGACTGCGACTGCGAGCCCGTTTGCTACTGCGGCTGCGACGACGAGACAGACGCAGACGAAGAGCTCTGATCGCGACAGCATAAAAAAACGGCTTTGCCCCGAGACGACAGCCATGCGCCCGTCTCGGGGCTCTTTTTGCGCCTTGAGTTTTCGACTCAATTTACATCAGACTCGCCGACACGCATTGACAAGTTGGGCTTTTGCTGATATAATATTTGTGTATGATATTTTTTTCGAGAGGTCGAAGCCGGTGAAAAGAACAGCTCTTGCAGACAGAAAGCTCCCCGATTACACAAAGGGAGAGGAAATATTCAACATGGTCACGCATATCGTGGGCGGCGCATTCGGAGTAGCGTACCTCGCGCTGTGCGTTGTCTTCGCCGCGCTTGGCGGCAATGTGTGGGGCGTGGTCGGCGGCGCGGTATACGGTGCGTCTGTCACGGCACTCTTTACGATGTCGAGCGTGTACCACGGCGTCGTTCCGCCGACGGCAAAGAAGGTGCTCCAGGTCATCGACCACTGCACGATATACTTTATGATCGCGGGAACGTATACCCCGTACACGCTGTGTACGCTTCGCAGAATAAGTCCCGCGCTCGGCTGGACTGTATTCGGCATAGTGTGGGGAATTGCGGCGCTTGCCGTCACGCTCACGGCAATCGATTTGAAAAAGTACCGCGTGTTCTCGATGATATGCTACCTCGGTATGGGCTGGTGCATAATATTTACCGCGGTGCCGCTGTTCCGCGAGCTCAGCTTTTGGGGCTCGTTCTTCCTTGTCGCGGGAGGGGTGCTTTACACCATAGGCGCGGTGCTATACGGACTCGGTAAGAAGAAAAGATACATTCATTCGATATTCCACATATTCGTAGTGCTCGCAAGCGTGCTGCATTTCTTCAGTATATTCTTCTATGTCATTTGACGAAAGGCTTCGCGAGGCGGTGTTTTCCTCCGCTGCCTGTCACGCGGCACTGAAGCAGCCGCTTACGACGGATGCCGCGATAGGATATTATCTGACACAGCTTATGCGCTGTGCGGGAGAGGGCTATGCATGCGCCGTTCTGCTTGACCGCGAAAGGCGCCATATTGCGACGGTTACACTGAAACGCGGCGGACTGTCCGCAGACGAGCCGATGCTCGAGCTGCTTTGCCGAGAATGCGAGGAACGCGGTGCTGCGTATCTTGCGGTGGCTCACTGCCACGCAGACGGCGAGCTCAGACCTTCACGCGCGGATATTTCTTCGACAGCGAGAATAAAGGAGCGCTTTGAGGACGGAGAATGCACCTTCCTCGACCACTTCATAGTGGCGAAAAACAGCTACATTACGGTGCTCGGCGACAGACACTGCCGCAAATACGCCGAGACGGAGGAGATGCCTTGATGCTTGAGATAAAAACAGACTCGGATAAAAAAACAGCCGCACTCGGCGCGGTGCTTGCCGAATACCTGATGGCGGCGGGTAAGACGCGCGCTTTTGTCCGCCTTGACGGAGACCTCGGCGCCGGGAAGACGGTATTCGCCTCCGGAATGGCGTCCGTTCTTTCGCCCGGCAGCCGGGTGAAGAGCCCGACGTATACGATAGTGAACGAATACCTGAAGGGCGCGCTTCCGCTTTACCACTTTGACTTTTACCGCATCACAGACCCCGACGAGCTTTACGGCATCGGCTTTGAGGATTACCTTGACGGAGGTATTTGCATCGGCGAGTGGTGCGAGAAGATCGGCGAGCTCGTTCCTAGCGACGCTGTTTGCATAGAAATATTGAAGAGTGGCGAGAGCGAGAGATGCATTCGCTCGAGCATTGACTTTATGAAGGACGGAAAGGAGCAACAGAATGTGGACTCTCGGCTTTGATACGGTTTCCTCCGTTGTGAGTGCAGCTGTGCTGCGCGACGGCGTGCCGATGTGCTCGTACACCGCCTCTGCCGCAACAACGCACAGCACGACATTGCTTCCGGCAATTGAAAGGCTGCTCTCGGCGGCTTCTCTCAAGGCGCGCGAGCTTGACCTGATATGCTTTTCTGCGGGTCCCGGCTCCTTTACGGGTGTGCGTATCGGCTGCGCCGCAGCAAAGGGACTTGCGGCACCGTTTGATATACCCTGCATAGGTGTTTCCTCGCTTCGCGCGATGGCGGAGTCCTTCGGACGCATCAAATGCGCCGTTTGCCCCGCGCTCAATGCACGTCGTGGTAACGTGTATACGGCGCTTTTCGTTTCGGACGGAGAGGGGAATATCACGGCTCTTACGGCGGAAGACCTCGTCCCGGCGGCAGCTGTGCCGAAAACGGTGGCTGAGGCGCTGAGACACCATTCCCTCGAGCAGCACACGGTGTATGTGCCCGGAGACATGGCAGCAGAGCTTGCCCTGCTGTCGAGCGAGTCGGGCGAGGCTGCACTTTCGATCCCTCCCGAGGGGCTTATTTCGCCGAGCGGAATAGGTGTTGCGCTTGCGGGGCTACGCGAATTTAATGCCTGCGCCTCGCGCGAGCTCTTTGACGAGAGTCGTCAGCAGCCGATCTACCTCAGAAAGCCTCAGGCAGAGCGCGAAAGAGAAGAAAAGCTTAGAAACAGCCGCGAGAACGGCTGAGAATAATAAGTTCTACGAAAGGACGCAATAATCATGAGCACTAACAACAAAATTACGGTAGCACTTGCGGCAGATCACGCGGGATATCCGCTGAAGGAGGCACTCATTCGCCACCTTTCCGCGCGCGACATCGATTGCATCGATTGCGGAACCAACAGCACGGAGAGCTGCGATTACCCGCAGTACGCGGTATCGGGCTGCAGTAAGGTACTTGACCACGACGCAGATCTCACGATACTTTGCTGCGGCACCGGAATCGGCATGAGTATCGCCGCAAACAAGCTTCGCGGAATTCGCGCGGCATGCTGCTCCGATGTATTCAGCGCAAAATTCACCCGCGCACACAATAATGCGAACGTTCTCTGCCTCGGCGCACGCGTTGTCGGCGAAGGTCTTGCATGCGAGCTTGCCGACGCGTTTATCGATACCGATTTCGAGGGCGGAAAGCACCTTCGCCGTGTCGAGATGATATCCGAGCTCGAGAAGTGACAGCCTTCGCGCGTCGGCTATTGACAAAATCCGACACGAGGAGTATAATAATCTAAAGTACCAAGCGATACATACGAAAGGACAGATAGTCATGTCAAAAATTCTTGTTGAAACCTCCGCACGCCACGTGCATCTCAGCGCACAGGATATCGAAACACTTTTCGGTGCAGGCGCAACTCTTACAGAGAAGAAGCCCCTCTCTCAGCCCGGTCAGTTCGCATGTGAGGAGAGAGTAACACTCGTCGGTCCCAAGAAGTCCATCGCGAATGTTATCATTCTCGGACCCGCACGTCCCGCAACACAGGTTGAGCTTTCGCTTACAGACGCACGCACGCTCGGCGTTTCCGCTCCCGTTCGTGAGTCCGGCGACATTGCAGGCTCCGCTGCATGTAAGATAGTCGGTCCCGCAGGTGAGGTCGAGCTCGACTGCGGAGTTATCGCAGCAAAGCGCCACATCCACCTTACCCCCGAGGCTGCCGAGGAGTTCGGCGTTGAGGATAAGCAGATCGTTTCCGTAAAGATCGATTCAAACGACAGAAGCACCGTATTCGGCGACGTTGTCGTAAGAGTCAGCCCCAAGTTCGCTCCCGCAATGCACATCGACACCGACGAGGCGAATGCCGCTTGCGCCTTCGGCGAGTGCTACGGCGAGATAATCAAGTAATTTACCGAAAAGCGTCCAGCGAGACTTTACGCAGGACGCTTTTGCTTTTGAACATTTAACACGGAAAACCAAGCCGACTCACACCGCATGGTCACGAGTCGGCTTTTTTTCGGAAGTGAGTTAACAGAAATCCATTGGCATCACGAGCCTTCGAGCCGTGTATCGGTATGTCCCGACAGCTCGCGGTATTTCCGACAAGCGTTTTTTTTCGGAAGCGTACACAGTATCGGTAAAAAGCGCAAGGCGGAATACCGTGCGACGTCGCTTCATAAGCTTCATAAAACACCTTGGAGGGCTGCCGTGGATAATAAGAAGAATTTTTTCGCGAGTGCGGCGCTGCTTGCCGTGTCCAATATGCTTCTGCGCTGCGTCGCGATAAGCTTTAACGCATACGTGTCGGCGAAGGTCGGCAGCGAGAGTATGGGACTTTTTTCGCTTGTCATGAGCGTGTACGGCTTTGCCGTGACGCTTGCCTGCTCGGGAGTGAATCTTGCCGCGGTGAGGCTAACGGCGGAAAAAACGGCACGCCTTGAGGAGCACGGCGCCGACGGCGCTTCATATAAGAGCGCGGTGAGAGCGGCGGTGCGTTCCTGTGCTCTCTACAGCACGCTGTTCGGTGTCGGAACGGCGGTGCTGCTTTATGCACTGTCGGCTCCCATCGGAGAATATCTGCTCGGCGACGAGCGCTGTGTGCCGTCGCTTCGCGTGCTTGCCGTCAGCCTCCCCGCAATATCACTCAGCTCCGCGCTGTCCGGGTGCTTTACGTCACTGAGAAAGGTCTACAAGAACGCGATAGTCTCGGTCAGCGAGCAATTTATAAAGATATGCATAATCTGCACATGCCTGTCGGCGCTGCTGCCGAGGGCTGAGGAGCCGGTCGGCTTCGCTTGCCTTGCGACAGTGGGTGGAGGTGCGCTTGCCGAGGGCGCGTCGCTCATATTAAACGCCTTACTTTATCTGGCTGACAGCAAGAGACCTGTCGGTGCGCGCAGCAGTGACCGTCACGGTGAGACAGAGTCGGTTCCGCTCAGAGAGGCGGCAGGTCTTGCGCTTCCTGTGGCTGTCGGCTCGTATGCAAGGCAGGGGCTGTCGACAGCAGAGCATTTGCTGCTTCCGAGAGGGCTTCAAAAAAGCGGGCTGACGCAGTCTGCGGCGCTGTCGGCTGTGGGCGAGCTACAGGGAATGGCATTTCCGCTGATACTGTTCCCCTCGTCACTGCTCTCATCGGCGGCGGGACTTTTGATACCGGAGCTTGCGCGGCTTTGTGAGCTCGAAAGATACCGAGAGAGGGAGAAGACAGTCACCTGCCTGATGTCGGCAAGTCTCGCCTTCTCGGTCGGCTGCGCGTCGCTTTTCTGCTTTTTCGGTCGCAACATAGGCATTGCCGTATACGGCTCGGAAAAGGTCGGGCGAATGCTGTGCGCCGTCGCGCCGCTCATTCCGATAATGTATACCGATATGGCGGTCGACTGCGTGCTGAAGGGGATAGGTCTTCAGCGCGAGTGCATGAGGGTCAATATTGTCGACGCGGCGTCGAGCCTTGCGCTTGTGGCAGTCTTAGTCCCGCTTTTCGGACTGCGCGGATATATCGCGTCGGTGTATTTCTGCGAGATATTGAACTTCCTTCTAAGCCTCCGACTGCTGAGACGAGTCACGCATATTTCCGCTGTCCGAGTACGTAATGTCGGCGTGCCGCTGTTTTGGACACTGATCTCTCTTGCCGCCGCGCGGGTGCTTTGCCGTCAGCACGAGTCGCAGGGACTGTACGGCGCGGCAATGTTTGCGTCGCTGTACACGGTACTTGCGGTAATACACGGAATTGTAGGAGCGCGCAGGCAAAAAAACACGGCGAATATTCAAAAATAATGTTGAAATTTACACCGACGGATAGTATAATATTTAATAGATGAAATTACCGCTTGAAAGCCGTAATGCGCCGTGATAAAATGAAGCATAACCGAAAATGCGGCAGGTACATAATCATGGATAAAGCTAAAGAACACACCGACGAATTCCTCAGTGAGGTGCTTCGTGCGATGTGGATGTATCTTCTGTTCACGGCGCTTCGGCTTTTCGGTACGGTATGCCTTATGCACGTCTGTCCGAGTCTTGCACTCGGATATTATAACCGAATCCCGGAAATGCTCGAGCATCTTCTGGCGGGCTGTGCCGTGACAGTGGCGCTCGGTGCGGCCTTTCAGTATTTTTCGGCATTCGATACGGATCTTTGATAAGGGGGAGCACTGTGACGGAGGAAATACGAATATTTGCCGAGCGGCTTGAGTCACGCGGCATCGACCGACTGCTGCACAGCGCGGACACGGTAGCCGTCGCCCTGTCGGGAGGCGCCGACTCGAGTCTTTTGCTCTGCCTTTTGAAGGAATACCTGAGTGATGGCACAACACGACTTGTCGCCTGCCACCTCAATCACATGATACGCGGCGAGGAGGCGTACCGCGATGAGGAGTTCTCGCGTCGGCTTTGCGAGTGCCTTGATGTTCCGTTTTACCTGAAGTGCGTCGATATTCCGTCGCTTGTCGGAAACGGCGTCGGAGTCGAGGAGACGGCTCGGCGCGAAAGATATGCCTTTTTTGACGAGCTTGTAAGCTCGCTTGGCGGGCGTGTGCTTGTCGCCACGGCTCACAATGCGGACGACAATTTCGAAACGGTGCTGTTCAATCTCGTGCGAGGCACCGGGGGCGCGGGGCTTTGCGGGATACCGCCGACACGCGACGGAAAATATATCCGCCCGCTCCTTGACTACACCTCTGAGGAGATCCGCACAGAGGCGGCGCGCCTCGGCATCGAATATGTCGTCGACAGCACCAATCTTTCAACGGATTACACGCGAAACAAGCTGCGGCATCTCGTCATACCGCACCTGCGTGAGCTCAATCCGAGCGCATGCCGCGCCGTGCTTCGAATGAGCGACAGCTTAAGGCGCGACGAGGCGCATTTCAAGCGCGAGCTTGATGCGGTCATGTCGCAGGTAAGCCCCGACGGCGCGCTGCCCCGCGAGCTGCTGCTGAGCCTTGACTCCGCAATGCTGCCGCGCGCGCTGGTCGCACTTCACGAAAAATCTGCGCCGAGCGGCGCTCCCTCGCTCGAGAGCGTCCACCTGCGCGAGGCGGAGCGGCTGCTTCGCGAGGGCGCGGGAGATTTTGAGCTTTCGGTGCCCGGCGGGGTATCGTTTTTCTGCCGAGCCGGCAGCTGCTTTTTTTCCTCGGGACGCGAAAAGTCGTGTGACACGGACCCGTCGGTGACACCTCTGCGCCTTGATGAGCCGATACGCAAAAACGGATATATTATCCTCGCGACAGAGCGAAAAGCGGCGCTCAAGACGACCGAATATGAGAATATTTACAATTTATCAATACACGCGCAAGTTAAATTTGATACAATAAAAGATAAGCTTGAAGTCAGAACAAGAAACGAAGGCGACGCCTACCGCTTCGGCGGGATGACAAGGCGATTGAAAAGGCTGTTTTCCGACAGACATATCCCACAGGACGAGCGTGCCCGACTGCCGATAATATGCGACGCGGGCGGCATACTTTGGGTTCCGTCCTTCCCGGTCCGCGACGGCGCACGTCCGACAGCGAAGGAGCGAGCGCTGCACCTTTTTTGTATCAAGGAGGAGTCCGTTCGGGACATTTCCGAGCTGCTCGGGCTGACAAAATAATTTCAGATTAAATGGAGAGCAATATGACAGATACAGTTCGCACACTCGAG
>CAYYKO010000063.1:0-9792 GCA_964441695.1 uncultured Ruminococcus sp.
TATGATTGTAAAGCGTGCGCACCCGCGCTGTTACGCATTACGTAAATTATAGCAAATAAGCAAAGCGTTGTCAATACGCACACGTTTTTTTAACAGCCTAAAAACGAAAAAACGATGCGGCAGTCGCCTGCCGCACCGATTCGTTGTTGTTGAGTTTGTATTGGGGGTAACTAAAGCTTACTCAGCCTTACCTGTGAGTCTTGCGATCTCCTCTGCGAAGTCGTCCTCGCGCTTCTCAAGACCCTCGCCTCTCTCGAAGCACCAGAAGCCTGTAAGAGCGATCTTTCCGCCGAGCTGCTTTGCAGTAGCGTCAACGTACTTTGCGACTGTGAGAGAATCGTCCTTAACGTAGAGCTGCTCTGTGAGGCAGTTCTTCTCGTAGAACTTACCGATCTTACCGACGACCATCTTCTCGATGATAGCCTCGGGCTTGGTAGCGTTCTTGGGATCGTTCTTGATCTGATTCATGAGGATTTCCTTCTCAGCTGCAAGGTCAGCCTCGGGAACTGTTTCCTTATTGAGGTAGGAGGGGCTCATAGCCGCAACCTGGAGAGCGATGTTCTTGGAAAGCTCTGCAAAGCCCTCGGTGTTCTTAACAGCGTCATCAGCGTCGAAGCCGACGATAACGCCTGTTGTGCCCTTACCGTGGATGTATGTGGAGAAGGTACCCTCAACCACTACAAAGCGGCGGATGTTCATGTTCTCGCCGATGGTGTGGATCATATCCTTGACCTTGCCCTCGACTGTGAGGTCGGTGTCAAGGTACTGCATTGCGTTGAGCTCGTCGATGTTTGCGGGGTTCTTAGCAAGGATAGTGCTGAGGATTCCGCGAACGAACTCCTTGAAGGACTCGTTCTTTGCAACGAAGTCGGTCTCGGCGTTTACCTCGACCATTGCAGCCTTGCCGCACTTCTCGCATACCATTATATCAACGACACCCTCGGAGGCGATTCTCGATGCCTTCTTAGCGGCAACGGCGAGACCTCTCTCGCGAAGCACCTTTACTGCCTCGTCGAAATCTCCGTTAGCCTCTGTGAGTGCCTTCTTGCATTCCATCATGCCGCATCCGGTCTTTGCTCTGAGATCGGATACCATCTTAGCTGTGATAGCCATAATATTCCTCCAAAATTAATATTCAGAAATTACTCGGCGTCTGCTGTCTCAACGTCTGCGCCCTCAGCCTCTGTGAGCTGCTCGCCCTGACGGCTCTCGAGAACCGCGTCAGCGAGAACGGAAGCGTAAAGACGGATAGCGCGGATAGCGTCATCGTTACCGGGGATAATGTAGTCTGCGTCGTCGGGATCGCAGTTAGTATCAACGATAGCAACTACCGGGATACCGAGCTTCTTAGCCTCGAGAACTGCGTTGTGCTCCTTGCGGGGGTCAACGATGAAGATAGCGGAGGGAAGTCCGCCCATGTCCTTGATACCGCCGAGGTTACGCTCGAGGTTGAACATCTCCTTCTGAAGAGCGGCAACCTCCTTCTTGGGAAGCATATCGAATGTGCCGTCCTCCTGCATCTTCTCGAGCTTGCGGAGTCTGTCAATGGACATCTTGATGGTCTTGTAGTTTGTGAGCATACCGCCGAGCCATCTTACGTTAACGTAGTACATGCCGCATCTCTCAGCTTCCTCACGGATAGCGTCAGCTGCCTGCTTCTTTGTACCAACAAAGAGGATCTTACCGCCGTCAGCGGCTGTGTCGCGAACGAAGTTGTACGCCTCATCGAACTTCTTTACTGTCTTCTGAAGGTCGATGATGTACAGGCCGTTACGCTCTGTGAAGATGTACTCTGCCATCTTGGGGTTCCAGCGTCTTGTCTGGTGTCCGAAATGTACACCTGCCTCAAGGAGCTGCTTGATAGATACGATAGACATATTTATGTCCTCCTTCGGTTTTTCCACCACAGCGAACATTCTGTGACCGACCGCTACGGTCGGCACCGGCAGAAATCGGTGCGCTGTGTGTGTAATATAGTATTTGTGTGATAACACACTCAGTTATTGTACCACAAGTGCGTCGCCGTGTCAATGCAAATCGGGAATTTTTTTGAGTTTCGGCGGATTTTTTCGACGACCGCTCACCTTACGGCACTCTTTTCCCTTACGATGCCGATATGTGTGCATTTTCGGCAACCTCCTAAAAAAGAAGTGTGTCGACCGAAGCCGACACACCGTTCCGTTCAATATTTATATTCCGTATTTATATTCCGTCAGCTCCCGCATGCGTCGAGCGCGCTGTCGAGCCGCGACGCGATCTCGGCAGCCTCAAAGCCGAAGCGCTTTGCAAGCGAGGCGGCATCCCCGTGCGGGATGAGCTCGCCGTTCACTGCGTGAATGAGTATTCTCGGCACGTAGCCTCTCTCGGCGAAATGAGCGCACAACCTCTCTCCGAAGCCGCCGCGGCGCATTCCCTCCTCGAGAATATACACAAAGCCGACGCCGTCAAGGCACTCGAGTATTTCGTCGATCGGCAGCGGCAAAAGTCGCGACACGCGCAGAACGCCTATTCTGTGCGACGACAGCTCTGCCGCTCGGTAAGCCTCCGCGCTGACTCTGCCGTAGGTCACGATAACGCCCTCTGCATCGGGCGGGATGCATGAGAAGACGTCTCCCTTCCGAACAAAGGCGCTCCGGTCGTATTCCGCCTGCACGCCCTTCGGATACCTTATTATATCGACGCTCTGCGACGCGATGCAGTCCTTCATGAGAAGCGACAGCTCCGCGTAGCTGTCGGGCGAATATATGCGGACATTCGGCACCGACGAAAACAGCGGAACGTCGAATACACCCTGATGCGTTACGCCGTCGCCTGGAACAAGCCCCGCATGGCTGAGAAGCAGCGTCAGCGGCACATGCTGAAGCACGACGTCGTGAAAGAGCTGGTCGTACACCCTCTGGGAAAAGGTCGAATACAGCGCGCAGACCGGTCGCATTCCGGCTGCCGCAAGACCTCCGCAGAACGCAACGGCGTGCTCCTCCGCGATTCCGACATCGAAGGCTCTGTCCGGATAAAGGTCGGCAAAGCCGTCAAAGCCCACGCCCTCCGTCATCGCGGCGCTGACCGCAACGACCCTGTCGTCGCTTTCGGCGACAGTACACAGCGTATCGGACACGGCGCGCGTAAAGCTCATTCCGCAGCACGCCGAAAGCCCCGAGGCTCTTTCAAACGGCGACGCCGAATGAAATTTTCCGGGGTCACTCTCGGCAAAGCTGTAGCCGAGCCCCTTTTTGGTTTTTACATGAACGACGGTACAGCCGCTTCTGCTCTTAGCCTCGCGCAGCACCGCCGTAAGCTTTGTAATATCGTTTCCATCGACAGGTCCCAGATACTCGAGCCCCAGCGACTCGAAAAGATTGTCGGTATAAAGCATGCGCTTGATGCTGTCCTTTATACTGCTCGACAGCAGCACAAGGTATTTACCTATCTTCGGCACGCGAAGCATCAGCTGCTTTGCGCGTATTTTGAAATTGAAGTACCTTTCACTGGTGCGTATGCGTGAAAAATATCCCGCAAGCGCTCCGACGTTTTCGGATATCGACATGCCGTTGTCGTTGAGCACGATAACGAGCCTGAGCTTTTTGCCCGAGCAATTGTTGAGCGCCTCGTATATCATTCCGTTTGTAAACGAACCGTCTCCGACGACCGCGACCGTGCAGGCGTCCGAGCCCTCGAGAGCCGCCGCCGATGCGATGCCTATCGCCGTCGAAACAGACGAGCCGCTGTGACCCGCGGTCACCGTGTCGTATTCGCTCTCGTCGCGGTTCGTAAAGCCGGAAATGCCGCCGTAGCGGCGCAGCGTGTCGAAGGCGTCCGCGCGACCGGTTATCAGCTTGTGCGCGTAGCACTGGTGTCCGACGTCGAACACTATCTTCTCACGCGGCGTGTCGAACACTCTGTGAAGCGCTATCGTCAGCTCCACCGCTCCGAGATTCGACGCCAGGTGTCCGCCGTTTTCGGAAACCGTCGAAATGATTTTTTCGCGTATCTCGCCGGCAAGAGCTGACAGCTCGCCGTCGGACAGCTTTTTTATATCCGCAGGGGACTTAATGTCCTTCAGCATGTCAGCACACCTCCGAAGCGTCCTCCGACGGCGTCTACTGCTCGGCACCGCCCGCGAGGTTTGTAAATTTGGTATATTGACCGATCCAGCCGAGCTTAACGCGGTCGACCGAGCCGTGTCTGTTCTTTGCCACGATGACCTCCGCCACGCTCTGCGAGCCCGAGTCCTCGTTGTAATACTCGTCCCTGTAGAGGAACATTACGACATCGGCGTCCTGCTCGATGGCTCCCGAATCTCGAAGGTCGGACAGCATCGGACGCTTGTCCGTTCTCGACTCGGGTCCTCGCGACAGCTGGGCACAGGTAATTACGGGAACATTCAGCTCCTTTGCGAGAAGCTTGAGCCCGCGAGAGATCTCGCCGACCTCCTGCACGCGGTTATCGTTTCGGCGGTCGCCCTGCATCAGCTGTAGGTAGTCGATAACGACAAGTCCGAGATTCTTTACCCGGCGAAGCTTAGACTTCATTCCGGTAACCGTGATTCCGGGAGTGTCGTCTATCAGAATATCCATCTCCGAAAGGCGCGAGGAGGCGTATGCCACCGCCTCCCAGTCGCTCTCCTCGAGCTGACCGGAGCGAAGCTTATAGCTGTCGACCTGCGCCTCGCTCGAAAGCATACGGTTTGCAAGCTGCTCTGCCGACATCTCGAGCGAAAAGACGCATACGGTCTTTTTAAGCCTTGCCGCGGCAGAGGTGGCTATATTCATCGTAAAGCTCGTTTTTCCCATACCGGGTCGCGCGCCGACAAGGACAAGGTCGGAGTTTCCGAGGCCGACGATAACGCGGTCAAGGTCGTCAAAGCCCGTCGGCGTTCCCTTTACGGCGTCGGGGTCGTTGGCAAGCGTCTTGAGCCTGTCGTAGACCATAATGAGCGCGTCGCGAATGTGTACGAAATTCTTGTTCTCTCGCCCCTCGGCAATGCTGAATACCTTTGATTCAGCGAATTCGACAAGCACCTCCGCCTCATCGTCTCCGGTGTACGCCGCCTCGCTTATTGCCTCACCCGCCTCGATGAGCTGTCTGAGGATAGCCTTATCACGGACGATCTTCGCGTAATCCGCGGCATTTGCGGCAGTCGGAACGCTTTCGGCGATAAGGCGCAGGTATTCCCTGCCTCCCGCCTCGTCGTAAACGCCGTTGACTGTCAGCTCATTGATGAGCGTGACAACGTCGATATTCTTGCTTTTGAGATACATTCCCTGCATTACGGAGAATATCTCGCTGTGCTCGCGCAGGTAGAAGTCCTCCGCGCTCACGAGAGCTGCGACCGTATCCATGCAGGAGGGGTCTATCATTACGGAAGCGAGCAGGGACTGCTCCGCGTCAAGCGAAAACGGCATCCTGCGTCCCGCTTCTTCACCTATGCTGTTGTTCATGCGTCGCTCCACCACCTTTTTTTCCGTCGGTCGGCGTCAATGTCACGCCTCGGTGACCGAGAGAGTTATCTTTCCCGAAACATCGGTAAAGAGCTTAACGTCGATGCGGTACGTTCCGTACTGCTTGACGGGCTCGTTCATTACCATCTTTCTGCGGTCTATCTTGATTCCCTGCTGCGCCTCAAGCGCCTCTGCAATATCCTTTGCGGTAACGGAGCCGTACATGCGTCCCGCGCCGCCGGATTTCACCTTGAGCGAGACGGTGATGCTTTCAAGCTTCGCTGCGATCTCGCGTGCCGCCTCGCGCTCGAGCTCTATCTTGTGAGCCTTCGAGGCTTCCTTGTTCTTTATATCGTTAAGCACGGAGCCCGATGCCTCTGCGGCAAGCCCCTTCGGAAGGAGGAAGTTTCTTGCGTATCCGTCCGACACGTCAACTATCTGATCCTTCTTGCCCTGTCCCTTAACATCCTTCAAAAGTACGACCTTCACTGTAATTTTCCTTTCCTTCGGCATGCGCCGATCTTTCCTGCTTGTTTTACCGTTTTTAATTATTTGTCTGCGGCAGCCGTAAGCTCGCTGTCGATGTATTCGTCGATCGCTCTCTTGAGCAGTACCACAGCCTCGTTTGCCGATACTCCGCCGAGCTGTGCGCCCGCGGTATCGAAATGTCCGCCTCCGCGCAGCTTCTCGAGAATGAGCTGCACGTTGACCTCGCCCGTGCTTCGAGCGGAAATGTGCATCGTGTCGCCGACGGCGGTAATTGCGAAGGCAGCCTTGACGCCGCGTACGCCGATAAGTCCCTCCGCAGCCTTTGACGCGATTATCTTGTCAGAGGCGTCTCCCCGCTCTCCCTCACAGAAGGCTATCGCCATAATGCTTCTGTATATGACAACATTGGAGCGGAAGCGTGCTTCCTTCTGATAATCGTCGAGAGCCGTCTTGAACAGCTCCTGCACCGCCTGGGGCTCCGCGCCGCAATCGTGGAGATACAGCGCCGCACCGTAGGTTCGGGTGCCCGTCATTCGTGTGAACTGCTTTGTATCGAGCATGATTCCCGCAAGCAGCAGCTGTGCCTCGTATACAGGTAGGCTCTCCTCGGGTATTATCTGCTCGAGCATTTCGCAAACGAGCTCCGAAGCGCTCGAGGCCTTCGGCTCGATATATTCGAGCAGCGGGTCGCGCGAGTACTCCGCCTGCTTTCTGTGGTGATCGATCACGGCAAAGCTCTCAGCCGAGTCGACAATGGCACGATCCTCGACTATCGCGAGGTTATTAACATCAGACAGCACCACAAAAGTGCCTGTCTGCATCAGGTCAAGCCCCTCGTCAGCCGAAACAAATACGCTCGCGAGCTCGTCGTCGGGGGAGTTGAAGTATCCGAGGCAGCGCTTTACGTTTTCGTCGTTCACGTCCGTGACTATCTTCACATCTACTCCGCAAAAGGTCGCGATCCTCGCAAGGCCCACGCAGGACGCGATGCAGTCGTAATCGGGGTACTTGTGCCCCATAATAAGCACATTCGACGCGCGCGACATGTACATTATAAGCTCATTCGACACGACCCTCGAGCGCACGCTGCTTCTTCTGCGCGTGGTCTTGCTGCGTCCGCCGTAAAACTCCGTGCCGTCGTCAGTCTTCACAACGACCTGGTCGCCTCCTCGGTCGAGCGCAAGCTCAAGAGCACCGCGAGCCGCGCGATCCTTGTCGCTGAAATTGCCGTAGACCATCGATATTCCGACGGAAACGGTAACAGACAGCTGCTCCGAGCCGACTCTTATGTCGCGTATTTTATCGAGTATATCGAATTTCTTTTCAATATATTTCTTAAGGTAGCGTCTCTCGAAGACGAGCAGATACCTGTCTCGCTCGTATTCCTTGAGAATACCGCTCGCCTCCGTCGCCCACTCGCGCAGCACCTCGTCGATCTTTGCTGCGGCAGGTCTGTAGGAGCCGCTGTCGTTTTGAAGCATCTCCGTCAGGTTGTCAACGTAAACGTAAGCCACGCACGCCTCGCTGTCCTCAAGCTTCTCGTGAATGAGCTCGAGCTCGTCGCGCATTGTCTTCTGCTCCGCGGACTCTGCGAGTATTATCAGCGCGCCGCCGCGACCGTACTTGACAGTGCTGTACTTTGCAATGTAGTAGCTTCCGCAGAAGTCGATGCCGTAGCCGTCTGCGGCATACGCGTCGCGAATGCTCTCAAGCGGGACGCCGAGCACCTCCTCGACCGTCTTGCCGTAGGGCTTTTTTGCACTCGACATTGTGTCGCGCAGTGCCTCGTTGCACCACAGGACCTTTCCGTCGAGCGAGCACATGATGGCGGGAGAATCCATTCTGTCAACGGCGTCAAATACCGTGCGGCTGAGCATCAGCTTATCCTTAAGCTGACCGCCGGATGCGCTCACCCTTCGGTCGGCAAGACCGATAAGCAGCACGCCGATGATATAAAGCAGCATGAACGCCGCGCCGAAGCGAAGCAGATGCGGCATTCCGCGAGCCGCCGCTAACATATATACCGAAAACAGCACCACCGTATACGCGGCAGTCAGCGTTATTCTGAAATATTTACCGATAAATGCCCGAAGCTTTTTCATATTGCTCCCCCTTATATCAGTTTATCGGGTTATCGCGCGGAACGCCGACCCTTTGAAAGCAGCACGGCAATTGCACCGCAATACGGAAGCATCGCCGCAAAGGCTGCGGTAAAGAACACAAGTGCAAGTATCACCGTCACGACAAAGAGCGCATGCCTTTGTGCCTTCACGCAGCGCGACACGAATGCCGCAAGTATGCGCGCTCCTTCGCCGAGAAAGACAAACGAGAGCACCATCGTGATATTCGAAAGCACAAATGCGAGAGAGCCTGCGGAAAATGCCGCCGCGACCCCGCCGAAGCTGCACAGAAGATATATTGCCGCAAGCGCACGGGGCGCCGTGCTCTCACGTCCGACAAAAAGCGACGGCATCCCGCAAAGACGCGTATGAAGCGAGAACACACCGCGCATCAGCCACGCGCAAACGATGCCGAGCGAGGCGATAACAGCGGGCAGATATACCGTTGCACTTGAAAATACACTCTCAAGCACATAAAGCGCCGTAGCGTAGTCCGTGCCCTCCGACGCCATGACCGACGCCACGCTCTCGGCCTCACGCGCAAGTCTCGCGCCGAAGGCGACAATGCCCTCGCCGAGCGCACCGTACACGCTGTAGATTATAATGCAGAACAGCACCGCGCCGACAAGTGCGAACGCCCCGGCTGTGATAAAGAACTGCCTGAACGAGGGGAGCAGCCTGATATGGCACGCGGCGTACAGCGCGGCAAACGCCAAAACTCCGCAAGCCACGGCGCACGAGGCGGCAGCATCGCGGCAGAGCACCAGTGAAATAGCAAGCGCTGCCGCGGGAAGCGCCAAAATCGCAGGCTTTCTTACAAATATCAAAAGATAGGACAGCACCGCGCTCGCGATGATAAAGCACGGCACCGCAGCGCCGACCGCGCCGCCACTGTACAGCAGCGTTGTAATCACCGTAAAAATGCAGGCAAGCAGCGCCGAGACGGCAAGGGACACCTTACCGGGCAGAAGTTTTTTTGAGCTATCAGTATTATTCACCGAAGGTTTGCCTCCGTAAAAATTCGTATACATGGCTATTATACCAAAGTGCGCCCGTTTTGTCAACAATTATCGGAATTATCGCTGCCGCATGCGCCGTTTTTGCCATATTCGGGAAATTATGCCGGTCGCAGACCGAAGGACAACAAAGCGCGGAGGGCTTGTGCTCCTCCGCGCGTCATGCCGGGACTCGGCGTATCAGTTTATTTTTACCTTTCGGTCTCGGAACACGCCGTCCTCCCCGAGATAATATTCTCTCTCCGCGCCGTCGACTCTCAAAAGCCCGTCCTCCGTCACACCGTGCGAGAACACAGCCGTCCTTCCGTCAAGCTCGAGCGACACGTCCCGCTTTCGCTTCGGCGGATGACGTCCGAAAAACACCGTGTCCGCCTCATCCAGCGCGTCTGTATATTCCGCTCCCTCCTCGAAGGACGAGCCGAGGTACAAAAGCTCCCGCCCCGCAAAGCTCAGCGAGAACGCGACCGTCGGATGCGACGAGCGTGAAAGAAGACAATAGCCGAGCGCTTCAAAGCGAATGCTGCCGACTGTCAGCGTATCTCCGTCGCGCGAATATTCCGTGTAGGGTATCCCCTCGCGCTCGAAATACGAAATAAGCGTCTGCGACACCGCTTCGTCCGCGTCATTTTCCGCCCGCGGCTGGCACACCGAGCGCAGCACGCTGCGCTCCGCAAGCGAGGCGACAGACGAATTATGCCTTCTGTGGAGATGCGTCAGCACTATGGAGCC
>CAYYKO010000064.1:0-9530 GCA_964441695.1 uncultured Ruminococcus sp.
CATGAGGAAAACGGTAGTAAGGCTGCTTCTGCGCTTGATAAGGACGGTTACTCCCTCATCAACACTCACGGTCGTTGGTATTATGTTATAAAAACGGCTCAGAATAGTGAAACCGAAACGAAATACTGGCAGGGCACAGTTAATTCGACCGAAACCTCTGTCGAGCTTCCCGTTAAGAAAGCCGAAAAGATGGATAATTATTGGGTCGGAATAGATCAATTCTTTGATTCTTATAGTATCAAAAGCGGCTCTACCATTTCCGACAGTCTCGGCACGATGTTCTGCATCTGGTGCGATGCTTCGGAGGATGCTTATCTGACCGATTCGGATGTTATCAGCGATAACGAAAATTACGGTGCGCTCTATCAGCTGAAGAAGCTGGCGGAGCATTATTGGCCGATAATAGCTACCGAGGACGGTAACAGCATTCCGCGCAAGCTTGAGCTTGATAAAGATGATCTCGAGAACTGCACGTTTACTTTCCGGTCGGAAAAGGAACTCACATGGACTATTGACAATACAAATGTTCTCCAATTTGAAACTGTCAGCCGTGCAGGTGCTTCTGTTACCGGAACGACAGCAACTGTTAAGGCTGTAGGCTCCGGAAATGCGACTGTCACCGCAACCGATGGAGAGTTGAGTTCTACATATAACTTCACTGTGACGGCTGATGAGAATAGCGGTAGCGGTGAAGAAAATAATAAAGAGTCTGTTAGTGTAGTTGTCGGAGCTTCGGAAAATATCAAAATCGAAGGTTACAATTATTCTGATAATGTTGACAGAAATTCTCTGAATACCTCAATTGCGGAAGTTGAAGTTACAGGGGTAGATTCATCTGAAGGCAGTACAACTTACGAATATACCGAAGCATCTAATGTAAAGTGCAATAGTATTATATCTTCGGATGAAGAATATGTGAGTACAAACTACTACTATAAAGTAGGCGAAAAATATTATCCGTTGTATGTATCGAGAACAAGTCAATACTACTACTATTATTATTATGATTATTATTATTATGATGGTACGGAATATAAGCGGATTGGTGAAACTCAACAAGTACGTAGGAGCAATATATCCTCAACAAACATAACCCCCACTGTTTACACTCGCACGGAAACAACAATCGAACCTGTTGAGGGCTATACATCTATTAAAATCACCGGTGTAGGCGAAGGCAATACGACCGTAACGGTTGGCGAAACCACCTATAAGATCACGGTCACAGCACCGGAAGAGACCAAAACCCCGAATCTCAACTTCGGCGGAAGCTTTACTCCCGAGGGCACCGACATAACGATCACCTCCGGTAACGACATCGTTTCGATCGAAGACGGCAAGATCGTTGCAGGAAATACAGCCGGAACGGCAACAGTCACGTCCGTTACCAAAAACGCAGGCGGGTATGTTACTAAGCGGTATACATATAATGTGACGGTTAAAATGATTGAGTTGGATGGGGTTGAGCCGCTTAATGTTCAGCTTTGGATAACTAACACATGGGTAGGTGAAAACGAAGCTCCCGATTCGTTACAAACTGTTGATATTAAAGCCTCTGAAGCAAATGTAGAGGATGGCGTTTTACTGAAGGATTTGATTCCTTACAACGGATATAAAAAAGATGGATCTAATACTGTAAAAGTAATATATTGGAAGGGAACGGTTCTTGAAACTGCACCTGTACAGCAAGGAACGGATTTGTCTGGTTTAGGTGACGATTTTACTCTTGTACGTTATTGGAACGATGCTTGGCAATATTATGGCGAAAATGGTTGGACTAATGTATCCAATAATTATGTTGTAGCATACTATCTACAGATAAACAATGTTTCGCCCGAGATTACGACTGGTACTAAAGACTACGGAAACCCACCTACATCTCACCCTGGTACAAATAGTGGGAATGGATATGCAATGACTGCTTTCGCTGTAGTTTATCCCGATGGTACATTGAGCCGTACAGAGCAGGAAATGTATGAAACTGGTATGATACGTGGTTTCTGGGGCTCTACATCATTTGGTATCGGGTTAGTTTACGCAGAGAATAACAGTACCTATAAGGTCTCCAAAATGACTGCCACATGGGGAACAAATATTCTTGGTACAAGTGGTGATAATTGGTACTCTGCAAACAAAAACGGTACTTATGGCGTGAACTGGGGAGTTAAGTGGAATAAAACTACAAACTCTGCCGGAGAAGAATGGTATGATGAAACTACATATTGGGAATACGGTGATAGCGAAATTCCCACGATCGACTCTGATAAATATGATTTGAACTTTAATACGACAGATCATCATGCGGTTCTCATTCTTATTTATCTCGAAACCGTTGAAACCGATGATAGCTTGAATGTAATTTACTGGGATGATAACGCAAATACTCAGATTCTCACGAATGACATTTTTATCGATGTAAAGAATGGTACGACATTCTACGATGGTTTGAAACAATCCAGTTCTATTCCTAGTACTGATAATGTACGCTTTACTCTTGACAACAATGCGTATATTACGAATTCAAGTGATTCAAAGCAAGGTTTCAATACAGTTATCAGTACTGTACCGGGAGTTACCGGCGTATATCTCAGCGGATTGTACAAGTTTGATGATGCTGAAATACGCAACGAAGGCAAAACGCTTGTTTTACACTTTACTTTGAATTACGCAGAAGCAGAAAAAACTTATGTTTTTGACTTTGGCTTACCATTTACTATAACCATGAGTGATTTCATGAGTGGTTTGGATATCGATTTGAAGAACATAAAATCGATATCACTTGAAAAAAATGGAGTTGCACTGGAGAAACAAGGTACATACGGATTAGCTAAAATATCTGACGACTATTCCGCAGTAACATATGGGCTTAATTCGATTTTCAATAGTGTGAAAGCAACAATTCCGTTGTGGGTAACAATGAATGGAAGCGAAAATTCTCAGGCATTGTTGTATCAGATACATCTCCTCCCCGCCTCCAACATCTACTACGAAGAGACCTTCCTCACCAATAACTCCGGTTGGGAATCGATAGGTACGGCAACCCCCGCTACGCAGAAGGCTGAAAAGCTGGGCGAATCCGGCAACTACGGCTATGATCCGGCGTATGAGAATAGCAATACCTATTCGAACGGCTCGGCGTTGAAGGCAGAGGTTTCGGCTGAGAATCCGACTTATCCGACCGCAACATTTACCTTCACCGGAACCGGATTCGATATTGTCTCCGAATGCTCGGCTGATACCGGAATACTGTATGTGCTTATCCAAAACGAAAAAGGCGAATATGAGTATTCGTATTTTGTCAATACATATCTCGGCGGCGATAATCAGAATATTGTAGGTGCAACTACATATCAGATTCCTGTCGTAAGATGTATCGACAAATTGGAATACGGTATGCACAATGTTACTATCAAGGGAATAATGACTAACAACTCGAATAATTCGAGCAAGTCGAGTGCAACATATAGCATGGACGGTTCCGGAGATGCGGTTGATGCAATTTATCAGGCTCTTATGGAGCTGGGTGTATCCGACGAAGAACTTATGAATATTGAATTTGTCAACATGGACAGCATTCTTGGAAATGGTTCTTCCTCTACATTGTCTATCAATGATAGCATAGCAACATACGAACAAACTAATATTACCGGTAAATACTATGTATATATCGATGGTTTCAGAATTTATAATACTCTCGGAACTGATGACGGTCTTACAAAGAATACATATGCAAGCGATTTTGAGGATGGTATGACATATGTTCCGGTGTATGAATATGTGATTGAATCCGATTCCAACAACGGAAAATCAATTTACATCGAAACCGATCCGGATTATGATTTGAATGTAAACAGCACTGTAGCTGAGTATCGTAAAGTCGGACCTTACAACGAGATTTACCTTGCGAATGGTCAGTCGATAGTTCTCAAGCCGAGCGGCGAAATACAGATTTCTATGAAGTCTGTTGATGGCGGTATGGCTAACTTCAAGATCAACGATTCTGCGAAGACTATTTCCACGGCAACGGAGATGTATTATACCGTTGAACCTGATAATGATGGTCTTGTGATTATTTCCAATACCGGAGACAAGCTGATATCGCTTTCTCAAATCAAGCTTCCGAATGATGTTGAAATGCAGGATATGACTGAGAACGATGCCGTGGTTGCTCTTGCAATGGTAAATCAAAACTTCACGATGTCCTCCGAGCCTGAAATCCCCGAAGAACCCGATGCTCCGATAATCCCGATCATTCCGATAAAGCCCTCCGAACCCGAAGTGTTCGAACCCGAATATCTCGAGGCATATGCACTTCCGGTCGCATTCCGCAAGGTCGGTTCGACCATAACCGTTACCTCCTCGGTCGAGGACGGAATAGAGGTCTATATCGAGTCGGCAAGCGGCGAGGCAGCTCTGCTCACCCCCGTGAACACACGCATGGTCGAGTGGGGTATTACCGATAAGTACATTTACACGTACAAAACCGGAAAGCTCAACCCCGGAAGCTACACCTACAGCGTTTACGCGGTCAAGGACGGCGTTCGGAGCGAGTCGGTCGAGATCAGTTTCATCGTTTGGTGACGAATTCAAAGAGAGGTTTGAAAATGAAAAAACAATATGAAAAACCAATCGCTGAATTGGTCATATTCGAGTTCAAAGATGTGGTAGCTGCCGGGTGCGGTACTCCGTTTTACAATCATACCAGCGATTCATGCCAACAGCTGATTGATTCGGTGAATCTTGCAGATTTATCATCGTGTACTATCCCACTTCCAGAAGAGTTATATTGCTACAACAATGCTTCTGAGGGCGGATACTTCGCATCATAAAATTTAACTCAACACGCCTGCTCGACAATCGGGCAGGCGTATTTTAACTTGTAAATCATGTATACCTACAAATTTTCAATCGCCGAGCTGAATTTTCGGGTCGAATCCGAGGTCGAGCTCGACCTGTCGCACTCGGTGCTTTCGCCCTATATCGAAAATGCCCCCGATGCTCATGCCGTCACGCTCACGCTCGGCTCGAAGCTCGAGGGTGTCGGTGAATTTTTCGCCGAGGACATGGGCAAGCGATTTTTTCGCACAGATAACGGCGTATCGACCCTTCTCATCGATCCCGCGCACTCTGTGCCGAGCCTCGGGACGATCACCTCGCCGACTCGAACCGAAGCGACACTTTCACCCGAATATCTTATCGATGGTCGGCGGATGAGCTGCGATACTCTCCTCGCCGCTCTCGATCTGCCCTTTATCCTCCTCGAAAATCGGCGGCTCATACTCCACGCCGCATCGATATCGCACGGCGGGGCGATACTCTTTTCCGCACCGTCCGGAACGGGAAAATCCACACAGGCGGCTCTGTGGGAAAAGCATCGCGGCGCGATCCAGCTAAACGGTGACAAGGCTGCGGTCGGGTGCCGAGAGAATCGCGCATTTGCTTATGCCTTCCCATTCTGCGGCACGAGCGGTATTTGCCGCGATTATGCACTTCCGATCGAGGCGATCGTTTTTCTCCGTCAGGCTCAAGAGAATAAGCTCGAGACGCTTCGCGGCGCGGCGGCACTGCGAATGATCATGAACAACTCCTTCGGACACCTTTCACTACCCGGATATCTCGAACGAATGCTCGATGTCGCTTCGTCGATCTTGACCTCGACTCGCGTTTTTTTGCTCTCCTGCACCCCCGATGAACGCGCGGTCGAGCTGCTTGAAAGGTCTCTTATCCGATCCTTTTCGAATGGAGAAGAAAAATGAAATATCAGCAATTTATCGATTATCTGTTTTATAAAAGTCATAAGACCGGCGCGCCGATGTCCGGTACCTTCGAGCTGACCTCACGCTGTAATCTCGACTGCAAAATGTGCTATATACATAAGCGCGCAAACGACCGCGCCGCGATGGAGCGCGAGCTTTCGACCGAGAAATGGATCGAATTCGCGCGCTCGGCGCAGTCTGCCGGGACGCTTTTGCTCCTCCTCACCGGCGGTGAGCCGCTGCTCAGATCGGATTTTCGCGAGATATATTCGGCGTGCGCGGAGCTTGGGATGCTGATCTCGATCAATACGAACGGCACGCTGATCGACGAGTCTATAGTCGAATTTTGGAGGAAAAATCCGCCGCTCCGCGTGAATATGACCCTGTACGGAGCCTCGCGTGAGACCTATGAGCGGCTCTGTCAAAATGGCGATGCGTATGACCGCGCTTTTAATGCCGTGCGCCTCTTGAAGGAGGCGGGTATTCGGCTCAAGCTGAATTTCAGCGCGATGCCCGAAAATATTGCCGACCTTCCGAAAATATACCGCTTTGCGCGTGAAAACGATCTCCTGCTCCAGGTCGCATCGTATATGTTCCCGCCGATACGCGCCTGTGAGCTTGGCGGCTCGGAATGCACTCACTGCCGCCTTTCGCCCGAAACAGCCGGGCGTGTGCGCTGGAGCTACGATGAATATCGCTTCGACCGCGAAGGGCTTCGTGAGCGCGCCAAGGCGATCATAGGCTCTGCGGATATCTCCGCGCTCGATGCCGACAATGAATGCCAGGAGCTGCCGACCGAGCGGATACGCTGCCGCGCCGGCTCAACGACCTTCTGGTTGACCTGTGATGGCGAAATGCGTCCCTGCGGAATGATGACTCACCCGAGCGCGAACGCGCTCGAAGGCGGCTCTGAAGGCTTTCTGAGAGCATGGAAGGAGATACATTCGGCGCGTGACAAGATAATGCTCCCGGCAAAATGCACTGCCTGCAAAAATTCGAAGCTCTGTGAGCTTTGTCCCGCCGCCTGCTATGCCGAAAACGGCAGCTTTACAGAGGTTCCCGAATACCTCTGCCGAAAGCTCGAGGGCTATGTTGCGGCGGCACGGGAATGGCTCGAGTCCGACGCTTTGCGGGATTAAAAAACGATCAAAGGATCAAAAGGAGAAAAACAGCATGAAAATCAACAGCGGCTTTGTAATGCGGACGATCGCGGGCGAGAGTATGCTCGTTCCGATCGGCGAAAGCTCGGGAAGAGTAAACGGTATAATCTCATTGAATCCGATCGGAGCTTCGATTTGGTCGGCACTTTGCGAAAAATGTGACCGCGAATATGCACTCGAAAAGCTTCTCGAGGAATATGAGATCGACCGCGAGACAGCTCTCGCCGATCTTGATGAATTTACGGCTCGTCTCAAGGAGCTTGGACTTATAATCGAATAATGAAAATATCCGAGGCTCTGAGCCTCGGATATTTTGTCGGATATTGTTGCCGCAGATGTGATTTTTCCGAACCGAAACGCCTCAAATGCGAGATTTTTTTGTAAATTTACAAAAAGTTTAAGCAAAATTAAGCCCGGTAAAAAAGTTATGGAGTACAATATATGGTAGATATCAGTTCCCGCATCTGCGGGATCGGAATTTAAGGAGTTTTTGGATCTTGTTCGGATACATAAAGCCGATACCGGCGGAGCTCAGAGTCAAGGAGTACGAGCTTTACAAGAGCATTTACTGCGGTCTGTGTGCCTCGCTCGGACACAATACGACCTGTATCTCAAGGCTGACCCTCAGCTATGATTTTGTCTTCCTCGCGTTGGTTCGTATGGCTCTTGACGGTGAATGCGACGGAGTAAAGCTCGAAAAACGTCGCTGCATCGTGCATCCGACAAAAAAGCGTTCGGTGCTCGTCGGCTCGAAGGAGCTTGATTACTGCGCGAGAGTCAGCGCACTCTTGACCTATGGAAAGCTTCGCGATGATATAAACGATGAGCGCGGCTTCAAGCGGTTCACGTCAAGGCTTCTGTTGCCTGCTGCCTCGGGAATGCGCAAGAGGGCTCTCACCTCGGATGAGCGGCTTTCGGAGCTTGACGGCGTGATCTCGGCTCGACTCGCCGAGCTTTCAAGCCTCGAGGCGGAGAAGGTATATTCGCCGGATGCCGCCGCAGAGCCGTTCGGCGCGCTCATGGGCGAGGTCTTTGCCTTTGAGCTTTCGGACAAGGCTTCCGAGCGTATAGCGCGTGAGCTCGGACGGCACATCGGGCGGTTCGTTTACATTTCGGATGCCGCGGACGATCTTGAGGACGATCTGAAAAAGGGCTGCTACAATCCGTTTCGAATCGACGGTGCAAAGGACAGTGAGATACTCGCCGAATTTGCATCGCGAAGCGGAGCCTTGAAGGCTTCGCTGATAATGGAGCTTACCGGAGCTGAGCGTGCGGTCGAGCTTATCGACAGCGGCAAGCAGCCGTCAATGCTCGAGATAATAAAAAATATCATCTACCTCGGACTTCCCGCTCAGATCGATGCACTGCTCGAAAAGCGCGATAAGAGGGAAGCATGAGTGAGTTTTTAAGACACAGAGGCAGTTTTGACCTCGACAGGAAGGAGGAGACCTTTTCCGAAGCACAGCACTGCGGCAAAGGTCATTTCGATAAACTATGAACGACCCATACAAGGTACTCGGTATTTCGCGCGATGCGACCGATGAAGAGGTGAAAAAGGCATATCGTGAGCTTGCCCGAAAATATCACCCCGACAATTATGTAAACAATCCTCTTGCCGATCTGGTCGAGGAAAAAATGAAGGAGATAAACGAGGCGTATGACACGATCCAGAAGGAGCGTGCCTCCGGACACACCTCATCTGACGGAGCGTCCTATTCCTCGGGAGCCTACAGCGATTATTCAAGGGTTCGTGAGCTTTTGAACGAGCGCAGATATTCCGAGGCGGAGCTGATCCTCGACGCGGTGGGACAGGCGAATCGCGGAGCCGAATGGAACTTTCTTAAGGGCTATGTCCTCATCCAGCGCGGATGGTATTATGACGCGCAGAAATATCTCGAGACCGCCTGCTACCTCGATCCGGCAAACGACGAATACCGCAGTCTGCTGAACCGAATAAAGCAAAGCACCTCGACCTACGGTCAGAGCTATCGTCAGAGCGGGAATTTCGGTCATTCGCCCTGTGATCTTTGCACCGGACTCATTTGCGCCGATTGTATGTGCGAATGCTGCGGCGGCGATTTGATATCCTGCTGCTGATATGGGAGATTAGTGATGAGCGGATCTATGAAAAATACAAAAAAAATCACGCTTGCGGCGATACTTTCGGCTCTGGGAGTCATCGTTTTACTGCTCGGCTCGATATTCACCATGCTCGATCTTACGATGGTCGCCATTGCCTCGCTGCTCGTGGTCATGGCGGTAATAGAGCTCGGCGGCTGGTATCCTTATCTTGTCTGGCTCGTTACCGGTGTGCTTGCCTGCCTTTTGCTGCCCGATAAATTTTCGGCGATACTTTATATGATCTTCGGCGGTATATACCCGATACTCAAGGCTATGTTTGAAAGATTGCATTTTATTATCGCATGGATATTGAAGCTTTCCTACTTCAACACCATGCTGACGCTGCTGATCTTTCTCTGCAACTACATCTTCAAGCTGCCAGACACCGATCTCGGCTTCCATCCGCTGGTCTATCTGCTCTGCAACGGCGTTTTCGTTTTATATGACATAGCTGCCTCCGAGATGATAGTTCTCTATATGGTAAAGCTGAGAA
>CAYYKO010000065.1:0-4816 GCA_964441695.1 uncultured Ruminococcus sp.
CATGGCCTACGCCGCCTCGCGTTACACCGAGGTAAAGCTCGACCCGTTCTGCGCCGAAATATTCTCGGGCATCGACAAAAACGCCGTCGACATGATACCGAACTACGACAACACGATGAAGGAGCCCGCACTTCTTCCGACGACCTTCCCGAACGTGCTCGTTTCACCGAATACGGGAATCGCCGTCGGAATGGCGTCGTCGATATGCTCCTTCAACCTCGGCGAGATCTGCGACGGAACGATAGCGCTGCTCAAGAATCCGAAGACCTCGACTGATAAGCTGCTCGAGCTTATCAAGGCACCCGACTTTTCGGGCGGAGCCTCGCTCATTTACGATCGCGAGCAGCTGAAGAAGATCTACGAGACCGGAAACGGCTCGGTCAAGCTCCGCGCACGATACAATTACGATAAGAAAAACTCGTGCATCGAGATACTTCAGATACCGTATTCCACCTCGATAGAGGCTATTCTCGGCAAGATAAGCGAGCTTGTCAAGGAGGGTAAGCTCCGCGAGATAACAGATTTCCGCGACGAGATCGACCTCAACGGCTTCAAGCTCACGCTCGACGTGAAGCGCGGCTGCGACCCCGACCGCCTCATGGCAAAGCTTTATAAGCTCACGCCGCTCGAGGATCGCTTCGCGTGCAATTTTAATATTCTTGTTGACGGTGAGCCGAAGCTCCTCGGCATCGCCGGAATACTCAACGAGTGGATACGCTTCCGCGTGTCCTGCCTCAGACGCGAGCTGACCTTTGAGCTCGGAAAAAAGCGCGACAAGATGCACCTGCTCCGCGCACTCGGCAAGATACTTCTCGATATCGACAAGGCTATCGCTATCGTTCGCGAGACCGAGCGCGAGGCTGATGTCGTCCCGCGGCTGATGGACGGCTTCAAGATCGACCGCACGCAGGCTGAGTACATTGCTGAGATCAAGCTTCGTCACCTGAACCGCGAGTATATCATCGAGCGAATCAAGGAGATAGAGAGCCTCGGAGCGGAGATCACAGAGCTCGAGGAGACCGTCGCCGACGAGCTCAAGCTTAAGGCACGCATCATCGAGCAGCTTCGCGATATTAAAAAGCGCTACGCAAAGCCTCGCCGCACGCAGCTCATCTACGCCGATGACCTCGAGGAGGCAGGCGAGCTCGAGAGCGTCGAGAATTACAACGTGCGCGTGGTGCTCACCCGCGACGGATATTTTAAGAAGACGACTTATCAGTCGCTTCGCGGCGCGGACGAGCAGAGGCTGAAGGACGGCGACGAGATACTGAACAGCGAGGACACGGAAAACATAACGGAGCTCATGTTCATTTCCGACCGCGCGAAGGCTTATAAGGTCAAGGCGGACGATTTCGAGCCGGTCAAGGCATCGGCGCTCGGCGACTTCCTCCCCGCAAAGCTCGGCTTTGCAGACGACGAGAAGCCTATACTTATGAAGTCAATGCTAAACGGCTACAGCGCCGAGCATCATATTATCTACATCTTTGAAAACGGTAAGGGTGTGCGCGTCCCCGTGTCGGCGTATGACACAAAGGGCACCAGACGCCGCCTGACGGGCGCATATTCTGATGCCTCGCCGGTCGTTGCGGCGTTTTACGAGGAGAAGCCGACCGATGTGCTCATAATGTCGGGCGACGGTCGCGGAATCCTCATAAATTCCTCGCTCATCCCCGAGAAGACGACGCGAACCGCGGCGGGAGTTATCCTTATCAGCCTGAAGAAGGGACAGCTTGTCACGGACGTCCGCTTCGGCGAGAGTGCCGCTTCCTTCCCGTCCGCACAGAAGTATAAAAAGACAAAGATCCCGTCCCCGGGTGTCCTTCCGCGAAAGGACGCCTCGCAGCTGACAATGGCAGACGGCGAGTAAGCAAAGTTATAAAAAAGGACGCAGAAAGACATGAAAAACGCTAAAAAGCATTCGCAAAACGCAGGTAAGACGGCAACGCGCATTCTCGCGCTCGTGCTTGCGCTGCTCATGATAGGAGGAGGCGCGGTATATACCGTGATCTCCGTCCTTTCGTCCTTTGCCGCGTAAGTTCCGAAGGGAGCGACAATGGATATTCTCATTAAAATACTTGTCTGCTTCGTCGCCGGAATGGGCGCGGGGCTCGGCACGGGGCTTGCGGGGCTTTCCGCCGCCGCGGTAATCTCTCCGATGCTGATAACCTTTCTCGAGCTTCCCGCCTACAGCGCCATCGGAATCGCACTTGCCTCCGATGTGCTCGCCTCTGCGGTCTCGGCTTACACCTACGGTAAAAAGCGAAATATCGACATCAAAAACGGCTCGGTGATGCTCGGCTCGGTGCTCGTCTTCACCCTCGTCGGAAGCCTTGCTTCGTCAGTGCTGCCCGACAGCACGATGGGCGGCTTTTCAAAGTTCATGACGCTGCTTGTCGGCGTGAAATTCATCGTCCGTCCCGTCATGACGACTGGCGAGCGGCGTGCGGGCATGTCACAGCGCCGCCAGGCATTGCAGAGCATTATCTGCGGTGCGCTCATCGGCTTTATTTGCGGCTTTATCGGAGCAGGCGGCGGAATGATGCTGCTGCTCGTGCTCACGAGCGTGCTCGGCTACGAGCTCAAGCAGGCTGTCGGAACGAGCGTGTTCATTATGACCTTTACGGCGCTCACGGGCTCGGTGTCGCACTTCGTGATAGACGGCGCGCTTCCAGACATGTTCGTGTTGGTTCTGTGCATCGTGTTTACCCTCGTGTGGGCGCGTGTCGGCGCGGCTTGGGCGAACCGAGCGGACGTAAAACGCATGAACAGAGTGACTGGTATCGTGCTCTGCGCCATCGGCGCCGGCATGCTGATATTCGGCTGAAAATACCCCCACGGGAGGCTCGCGCCTCCCATTTTTGTGGTAAAAACGCATTTAGAGGAAAGGACAAATACCCCCCCGAAAATTTTCTGAAATTTTATTCAAAAAACTATTGACAAATAGAGGAATGGGTGGTATGCTGAGCATGTAAAAGGAAAACAAAGGAGGCGGATCAGATGCGAAAAAATATTGCTCTCGCAGGTGCTGTGCGCCGTCACAGGATGTGCCATGCGGCATATGAATATCCCCTCATTTTCGTCATACGCGGCGCATAGATCACATAGCAATGTGTGAGCTGTGCGCTTTTTTGCAAAATTGAGGAACGACTCGAAAAAAATGACAGAAATTCGCCGAGACCTACAAGGGCTACTTCGTAACGGGGCTGACTGTCGGAACGACATATGAGTTCCGGGTGTACGCGGAGAGGTCTGCATCGTCATCATATGCAGCCGCAAGCTCGCTTGTCAGCAATACCGTGACTGCTACAACAAAGGTAAATAACACTGTTCAAAAGATGCTCGATAATATCCGAAACGGAACAGCTGTCAGCGCATCCAAGAAGGAAGCTTGCTTGTTGGCGGCAGAGACATTGCTGAACAAGGGCTATGAACCTGCGTTTGTTGCGGGACTTCTCGGCAATATTGTTGCAGAGGGCGATATCGGTCTGTTTGAATGGTATAATACAGGTCAGGATTATCACTTGAATTTGAACGGATATCTGCAAGAGTATTATAACACCACATATAATGAGATGTTTCACGGTAAGTATATCTACGAAATGGATCTGAACAAGGTTTATGAGATCGTAACAAACCTCAAAAACATGAATTGGAGAGTTTCGCAGGCACAGGCAAACCGTTGGAGCGGAGGCATAGGAAATCGTATATTTACGGGGGTTGGTTGTGTCGGATGGTCAGAAAGTCGCTTGTATACGATGATAGAGTTATACAGAGAAGTATGTAACAACCGAAGCACTATAACCGAGGAAGAAGTCAAAAAAGCCGAGGCTCTTATGATGGTTCGAGAATTGTCAGGTGGATATGCAGGAGTGTACAATAATTGGAAATCAGTTAATGTTTCATCTCTTGATTCTCAGGCGGCGGCAATCGATGCGGCAGCAAAAATATGCGATAATTATGAGAAACCGGATTTTGACGAAACACAGAAGCCTAATACTCGTGAAGTGCGGTTGGAACTTGCACCGAAAATATATCTTGAAATGATTAAATAAGAAGGAAACCAAAGTGAAAAAAATAATAGCAATACTCATAGCAGTAATGCTTGTAGCGTCGGTTTCGGTAATAGCCATTCACGCAGTCGGAAGCGATAACATCGAGCTACCTGAAACAGACACTACGGCAACCGAAGCTGCAAAAGCGACGGAAACCGAGCCGGAGACGACGGAAGTGGTTTCGAGCGAGCCGGAAACGACAGCAGTGCCTACAGAGCCCGAAACAACGCCTTCTTTGGAAACCGAGCCTGAGGTTACCGAGCCGATTCAGCTGACAGAAGAACAACTCTTGGCCGGAACATGGCAACCGCCGACCGTTGGAACACCTTGGGTTCGCTTTGAGGATGATTATATTGGAAGACCTCAGGTTCATATATTAGCAATGGGTGTTGCATCCTGTTACTTTTCAGGCGAGATAATCAAGAACGGTGACGGATACGTTGGTGGAGACGATTTTGTTTTCTATTGGAACGGCGAGACTATGATGTCTTCTGATGCAACATTGTACTTCACAGACAATGATACCTTTGTTATCCATATTCAAAACGAAGAAAACGGTATTGATTTCACGTGGACGTATACTCGTTGGAATGTTGCGGTTAATCCTGAGATCGGACGCAATTTCGTCACAGGAACTTTTAAGCATGCTCCGGGAAGATTTGAGGAGGCTGACAGAGAGCATCTTGTGCAAGTTACGTTTAACGATGACATGACGATGTATTTTGAGATTTATTCCGGCGAAGAATGGGTCAGAGTCAACGGAA
>CAYYKO010000065.1:4826-9493 GCA_964441695.1 uncultured Ruminococcus sp.
CATATGAGATCATGAGAGCAGGGGATAATCCTATATTTGCTCAGAAGATTGCAGCCGGTCGACTCGAAGAAGACTATTATGTTGCGCTTGTTGAGGTAAACGCGGAAGACCTTGGCACAATACAAATGCCGACAGTATCTTATTGTACGCTTTGCACAAATGCAGTCGTTTTCAATGCGCTTAATGATGATGAAAACAAAATCATAGGCTCGTATGAATTAAAATCCTTCGTTTTCTACAGGAACGGTTTGAAATACTACCTCTCTTAAAAATTTATAAGGAGGAAACCAAAGTGAAAAAATAATAGCAATACTCATAGCGGTAATGCTTGTAGCGTCGGTTTCGGTAATAGCCATTCACGCAGTCGGAAGCGATAACATCGAGCTACCTGAAACGGACACTACGGCAACCGAAGCTGCAAAAGCGACGGAAGCCGAGCCTGAGATTACGGAAGTGGTTTCGAGCGAGCCTGAGACTACGGAGCCTGTTGTAACCGAGCCTGAGACGACGCCGGAACTCACGGAACCCGAAACAACCGAGCCTGCCGGAGTCAGAGCAGACGAAAGCTTTATCGGAAATTGGCATCAGGATGCAAGTAACGGAATTAGAATTGAAAGTGTTCAGAATGATACAATAGAGTTCAATGTATTTGGTCAGATAATACATTACATGTCCGGAACAGCTACTTTCAACGGTGACAGATACTATTTTAATGATGATGTAGATCTTATCAATCCTGTACCGGAATTATCAGGAATGCCTGTCAGCGGTTATCTGATGTTCACTGGCGAGGAATTAATAGTTTACGCGACACAAGGTGATTATTCACAGTTGGTTGAGTGCAAGTATCTAATTACCAATATTAATCCATCTCTCGGAAATGATTTTATCACGGGAACCTACGAGCAAGTGTGCGAAAGATTTCCGGAGTATCCGATTCCTCTTTCTGATGATGAGCACGGCGATATTACAACACACGTCACGTTCAATGATGACATGACGATTTACTTTGATGTCTATTCGGATGAAGGATTGGTCAGAATAAACGGAAAGTATGAACTGATGCAGGCAAAAGAAGATCCTATATTTGATGCTGAAATCGAAAAAATGCACATTCTTAACGGCGATGAGTATGTTGCTGTTGTCACGATCAATGAGGACGACCTCGGTACGGTGAAAATGCCGTCGAAGTTCTATTTTAGAATATATAATAAATGTGTGTATTTGCAGATGTTTGACAGTGATTATAGCATTAGTTGGGGTGAGAGTGCTATTGTCATCAGTGGGGCATATGATATACCTACATTTGCACGCTTCATTGAAGATAGCTCTTATCATCAGATCGGTAGGGTCGTCCACTGACAGGAGTGGCACTGCAATCTTATATTGATGATGGACAAATCGGCAAAATAACGAAGCATAACCCCAACCTAAACTAAAGCTAAAGCGAGGTCGGAAGCGAAAAAGGGCAAGCCCCGACGCTCCGACCTCGCTTTGCAGAACGGAAAATTTATAAGGAGGAAACCAAAGTGAAAAAAATAATAGCAATACTCATAGCGGTAATGCTTGTAGCTTCGGTTTCGGTAATAGCCATTCACGCAGTCGGAAGCGATAACATCGAGCTACCTGAAACAGACACTACGGCAACCGAAGCTGCAAAAGCGACGGAAGCCGAGCCTGAGATTACGGAAGCGGTTTCGAGCGAGCCTGAGACATCGGAGCCTGTTGTAACCGAGCCGGAGACGATGGAAGCAGAAGTCACAGAGCCCGAGCCTGAAATACCCGAAGAAATCCGCGGTATACTCGGCACGTTCTATTGCATAGGCAATTTTCGTCAGCAATGCTTTATCGACAATCCCGAGTATATTTCCGCTATAACATTCAATGCTGACGGAACGCTTGCGTTTAGGATTTTCTATGGAGGTGGCGTAACTACGGTTGACGGCACATATGAGGTGAGGGATAATATGATCCGTATAAAGTGCGATCTCACAGGGTCACCGGTTGATGGCGTAACAACTTCTGGAAGAAAGTATATGAATGACGAGTTTGTGCTTGAAATTGTAGACAATGACAAGATCGTCATGTCTGATGCGGGCGAGTTTGGCTGCTATGTTGTTTATGATGGAGACGCATTCGTTCGTGAGCAGTGGTGGCTGAACACAGTGACCGAATAACATCAGCGTAAACTAAAGCAAAATCGGCGGGATGCCTTGTGCATCCCGCCGTCGTTTTATTTGTGGAAAAGCTTCTTTGTCTGATATTCCGGCTCCATTGTGAGATTGATACCGAGCTTGCGGTACGTTGCGCTGTCTACCGCCGACAGGATGACCGTCGCGTGCGCCTCCGCTCCGCGAAGCTTCTCAAGCTGCTTCATAGCCATCGCCGCAAGCGGATTTGTCGTTGCGGATATCGCAAGCGCGATAAGTATTTCATCCGCGTGCAGTCGCGGGTTGTGTCCGCCGAGATTTTCCGTCTTGAGTCGGCTCAGCGGCTCGATGATGACGGGCGGTATCAGATGTATGTCGTCGTTGATCCTTCCGAGCACCTTGAGCGCGTTGAGCAGTGCCGCCGCAGATGCGCCGAGAAGCTTTGTGGTCTTTCCGGTGACTATCTGTCCGTCGCTGAGCTCTATTGCCATTACGGGGCTTTCTGTTTCCGCCGCGCGGTCAAGTGCCGCCTTGACGGGGCGTCTGTACTCCGTCGACACGTTGGCGCGGTTCATAAGCAGCTCGAGCTTATACACCTCATCGGACTCCGCAAGACCGTTGCGCTTCTTGCACAGCGTCTCGTAATAGCGGCGTACTATCTCCATGCGTGCCGCCTCGCACACGGCGTCCTCGTCCGTGATGCAATAGCCCGCCATATTGACGCCCATGTCTGTGGGCGACTTATACGGGCACTCTCCGTAAATTCCCTCGAATATGAGTCGAAGCACGGGGAATATCTCAACGTCGCGGTTGTAGTTTACCGTCGTTTCACCGTATGCCTCAAGGTGGAACGGGTCGATCATATTAAGGTCGGACAAGTCCACCGTCGCTGCCTCGTAGGCGATATTCACCGGGTGATTGAGCGGCAGGTTCCATATCGGGAAGGTCTCGAACTTCGCGTAGCCCGACTTTATGCCGCGTTTGTTGTCGTGATAAAGCTGCGACAGGCAGGTCGCCATCTTTCCGCTTCCGGGACCGGGCGCGGTAATAACGACGAGCGAACGCTCCGTCTCGATGTACTCGTTCTTTCCGTAGCCGTCCTCGCTCGCTATGAGCTTCGCATTGGCGGGGTAGCCGGGGATCGGATAATGCTTGTAAACGCGTATGCCGAGGTTCTGGAGCTTCTTTATGAAGGCGTCAGCCGCCGGCTGCGAGGTGTACTGCGTAATGACGACGCTGCCGACATAAAGTCCGATGCCCGTGAACGCGTCAATGAGGCGCAGGGTGTCCATGTCGTAGGTTATGCCGAGATCGGCGCGCATCTTGTTCTGCTCGATCGCGGGAGCGGATACTACAATTACTATCTCCGCCTGATCCTTGAGCTCCATGAGCATGCGTATCTTGCTCTCGGGAGCAAAGCCGGGAAGCACGCGCGAGGCGTGGTAATCGTCGAAGAGCTTGCCTCCGAACTCGAGGTACAGCTTGCCGCCGAAGGAGGCAATGCGCTCGAGAATATGGCTTGACTGAAGCTTGAGGTATTTTTCGTTGTCGAAACCGATCTTAAACATGATGAACCCCGTATCCCTGCCGCGACCGCAAAAACGCCGTCCCGAATGGAGGGAAACGGCTGGTGGGCAGTATTTATATCATAATGAATATATTATAAATGATAACGCGCCTTTTTGCAAGGGATTTCGGAAAATCCGCAAAGATTTTGTCGGCACACGGTCGAGTCGGGCGAAAATTGGGTATTGACAACGGCTGGAATATATGTTATACTGACATATAATGAATGCCATGACGGAAACAAGTAGCTCCGCCCACTGACTCAAGAGAGCGTCCGCTCGGTGCGAGGACGCGTCAGCGCGGTTTTGCGAATACATTCCCGAGCAGCCATCCCGAACATCCGCCGCGGATAAAGTAGGGACGGACGGGTGCGCCCGATATCGCGCGAGCTGTGGCGGCTGAGCTTGAAGGTCGCGCACAGCACGAGCCGTGCCTCGCGAGGGTCACGGGCACATGAGGTGGTACCGCGTTTTTTCGCCCTCTTTCACGCGCCGCGCACGGCGATGTGACGGAGGCGCTTTTATTTTTTACAGCTATTAAGGAGACATAAAACGATGCAGATTTACGAGGAGCTTCAGGCGAGAGGTCTTATTGCTCAGGTCACCGACGAGCCGCAGATAAGAGAGCTCGTTAACAACGGAAAGGCGAAATTCTATATTGGCTTTGACTGTACCGCAGACAGCCTCACCGCAGGTCACTTTATGGCGCTCACGCTTATGAAGCGCCTTCAGATGGCGGGAAATAAGCCCATCGCCCTTATCGGCGGCGGCACTACAATGATCGGTGACCCCTCGGGTCGTACCGACATGAGACGCATGCTCACCAAGGAGGACATCAACCACAATGCCGAGTGCTTTAAGCGTCAGATGGAGCGCTTTATCGAGTTCGGCGAGGACAAGGCGATGATGATAAACAACGCCGATTGGCTGCTCGACCTCAACTACGTTGAGC
>CAYYKO010000066.1:0-9402 GCA_964441695.1 uncultured Ruminococcus sp.
GATCTTACCTGCCTTAGCCTCGTTAACAGCCTTGGCAACATCCATGGTTACTGTACCTGCCTTGGGGTTCGGCATGAGTCCCTTGGGACCGAGCACACGACCCAGACGACCGATGGAAGCCATCATGTCGGGTGTTGCGATAACTACGTCGAAGTCGAACCAGTTTTCCTTGGTGATCTTCTCGATGAGGTCTGCATCGCCGACATACTCAGCGCCAGCTGCCTTTGCCTCGTTCGCGCGGTCGCCCTTTGCGAATACGAGAACTCTTACAGACTTACCTGTTCCGTGAGGAAGAACGATAGCGCCGCGAACCTGCTGGTCTGCGTGACGGGAGTCAACGCCGAGACGAACGTGAAGCTCAACTGTCTCGTCGAACTTTGCCTTCGAGGTCTTGCAAACGAGATCGAACGCCTCTTCGGGATCATACATCTTGTTCTTTTCGATCAGCTTTACGCTGTCAACATACTTCTTGCTCTTGATCATCTCAAACTTCCTCCTTAGTCCTCAACAACGATTCCCATGGAACGTGCTGTTCCTGCGATCATGCTCATAGCAGCCTCGATGGAGCCTGCGTTGAGGTCCTTCATCTTGGTCTCTGCGATCTGGCGAACCTGATCCTTGGTAACCTTTGCTACCTTGGTCTTGTTCGGTGCGGGAGAAGCGCTCTCGATGCCTGCTGCCTTCTTAAGAAGAACAGGAGCCGGAGGAGTCTTTGTGATGAACGAGAAGGAACGGTCTGCGTAGATTGTGATAACTACAGGGATGATAAGACCGATATCGTTCTTTGTTCTCTCGTTGAACTCCTTGGTGAAGTTGATGATGGTAACACCGTACTGACCGAGTGCGGGACCTACAGGCGGCTGAGGAGTAGCCTTACCTGCGGGAAGCTGAAGCTTTACATAGCCTAAAATTTTCTTTGCCATTGCAAAAATACCTCCGTATGTGGTTTATGACGGGAGACTGTAAGATTTTCTCCCTCCCACTGTTTCGCGTTTATCGGGTCCGCCGACCGCTTTGTCGACTACTTTGCCGACTTTCGGATGTGCTTTTTCTCAAGCTTGACGGGCATATCGCGGCCCACTGCGGAAATAATGACAGTGACCTCGTCGCCGTCGGGCGAGATTTCAGCAAGCTGTCCGGTATAACCGGAGAAAATGCCGTCGATGATATCGACAGTGTCTCCGAGTGCAAAAGCCGAGCTTTCCGATACCTTGCCCTCCTCGGAAATTATAGCCGCGACCTCTTCGTCCGAAAGGGGAACGGGCTTACTTCCGGGACCGACAAAGCCGGTGACTCCGCTTATGTTTCGTACTACATGCCAGCTCTCGTCGGTCATGATCATCTTAATGAGTACATACGCCGGAAAGACCTTGTTTTCGATCTCCTTCTGTGTGCCTCCGTCGGATTCCACGATCGTTTCGGTGGGAATGCGTACATCGTAGATCAGATGTCCGAGATTGCGGTTCTCTACGATCTTTTCAAGGTTCATCTTGACCTTGTTCTCATATCCGGAATAAGTGTGCGCGACATACCAGCGCACGCCCTCGTTCATTTCATTGATATCACTCATGAAAGTCGATCCTCAGAAAAATTTAACGAGATCGGACAGACCGCCGATAGCCTTTGTAAGCGTGAAATCAAGGACACCGAGCACGACAGCGACGATAAGAACACAAACGATAACCACGATTGTGCTCTTGCGGACCGACGCCGCGCTTGCCCACGAGACCTTCTTAGCCTCAGAGCGAAGGGACTTGAACCATGTGCCGATCCTCTTAAAGAACGAGACCTTGTCGGACTTTGCCTTCTTCTCCTTCTTTTCGCGGACGGCCGTGTTTTCTTTTTCAGCCATTTTCGTTATTCCTCTTTTTCGCAAAAATTACTTGGTTTCCTTGTGCAAGGTGTGCTTGCGGCAGAAACGGCAGTACTTATTGAGCTCGAGTCTGTCAGGGTCGTTCTTCTTGTTCTTCTTTGTGTCATAGTTGCGCTGTTTGCATTCACTGCAGGCAAGAGTGATCTTTACTCTCATTTCGGCACCTCCTAATAGATTTGGGTCACCCCATAAATTGCCGATGACATCGGCGTGTACCTCCCTCGTCGGACGCGCCCGCGAAGAGCTTTCACGGACAAGAAGGGTGCAAAAAAAGAGCCCTCCTCACGAGGTAATCAAATTATACCATACCGCACACGCACGTGTCAAGCGTTTTTCGCGAAAAAACATGAGAATTACCGCAACACTATATTATATTGAAGCATAATCGAAAAACGGTGTCGTCCGTCATGCGCTTGGCGCAACTTTAACACAGTGTTAACAGTTTCTACATTGAATGTATACCGTCAAAGGTGGTATAATCTAACCCAGTTAGCGAAAATTTGATCAAGGAGGCATAGCTGTGGCTACGGTAGAAGAAATCGAAACGCTGCTCGGACTGCTGATGAAGGCTCCGCCTTCCGAGAGCTTGCAGAAATTCGACATGAGCACTGCGGGCATTCGCGCGATCTTGAAGCTTCTGAATGAAACGGAAGGCAAGATGACTGCGGGAAGGCTAAGCGAGCTTATGCACGTGAGCACCGCGAGAGTTGCCGTTTTGCTCAAAAAAATGACGGCAAAGGGGCTCATCGAAAAGCAGACGGATTCGGAGGATCGCCGCGTTGTCGTGGTGAAGCTGTCCGACAGCGGCAAGGCAACGGCGGAAAAATTCAAGGCACATCTCTACGGCAACATCGGCGACATGATCGACAAGGTCGGAATGGAAAAAATGCTTGAATTCGCCGCAATCTCCGGCGAGATACATTCCGTCATGAAGAAGCCGGACATTGACATATAGTAAAGCAGACGTTACGGCTGCTTTGTTTTAAGACACAATATCTAACCGAGTTAGTAAAATTTACAAAGGAGAAATACCATGTTTAAGATACTTAAGAAAATGAAGCGGCAGGATTGGTGCTACGCCCTGTGCTGTGTTGTGTTCATCGTAACGCAGGTGTGGCTCGACATGACCATGCCGCAGTATATGAACGAGATCACCGTTCTCATCGAAACGCCCGGAAGTGCGATGTCCGAGGTCTGGCGCGCCGGAGGCATGATGCTTCTGTGCTCACTCGGAAGCGTCGCCGCCTCCGTTATCACCGCGATATTTGCGGCGCGCATCGGAAGCGACCTCAGCTTCGCCCTTCGTGAAAGCCTTTTCAAAAAGGTTCAGAGCTTTTCCATGGAGGAGATCGGAAAATTCTCCACCGCGAGCCTTATCACCCGCTCGACAAACGATATCCAACAGGTGCTGATGTTCATCGTTATGGGTCTGCAAATGCTCATCAAGGCGCCCATTACCGCGGTATGGGCAATATGCAAGATAGCGGGGCAGCAGTGGCAGTGGTCGCTGACGACCGCTATCGGTGTTGTGATAGTCCTCGCCGTTGTCGGTATCTGCATAAAGCTCGTTCTGCCGAAGGTTCGCCTCATGCAGAAGCTCACCGACGACATCAACCGTGTAACGCGTGAAAACCTCAACGGACTTCGCGTTGTTCGCGCGTACAATGCCGAGGACTACCAGGAAAGCAAGTTTGAGACCGCAAACAACGAGCTTACAAAAGCACAGCTCTTCCAGCAGCGTACAATGGCATTCATGATGCCCACGATGTCGCTGGTACAGAGCGGACTTATGCTCGCGGTATACTGGATCGGCGCTATTCTTATGAACAGCAGCACGGACCCCATCGGTCTTTTCGGAAATATGATGGTCTTCAGCCAGTACGGTATCATGATCGTCATGTCGTTTATGATGCTTGTAATGCCCTTTATGATGCTCCCGCGTGCATCCGTTGCCGCAAAGCGTATCAACGAGGTGCTTGACACCGAGCCGACCATCTGCAACGGCACGCTGACAGACGGTCGCGACGGAGTTGTCGGACGCGTTGAATTCAGAAACGTTTCCTTCCGTTATCCCGACGCCGAGGAGGACGTTATCAGCAACATCTCGTTCACTGCCGAAAAGGGAGAGACCGTTGCCTTCATCGGTGCGACGGGCTGCGGCAAGAGCACAGTTATCAATCTCATTCCGCGTTTTTACGACGTCACAGCCGGCGAGGTGCTCGTTGACGGCGTCAATGTTAAGGAATACGACGAGCACGCACTCCGCAACAAGATCGCATACGTTTCGCAGAAGGCTATGCTCTTCTCCGGAAGCATCAGCTCAAATATTGCCTACGGCGACAACGGACGCACACAGCCGACAGACAACGAGATAGCGGACGCTGTCGACACCGCTCAGGCAAAGGATTTCGTCGAGGCTCTTCACAATAAATACGACGGCTACGTCGCACAGGGCGGCACGAACTTCTCCGGCGGTCAGAAGCAGAGGCTGTCTATAGCCCGCGCCATCGCGAGAAAGGCGGAGATCATGATCTTCGACGACTCGTTCTCGGCTCTCGACTATAAGACCGACCGCGTCCTTCGCAAAACGCTCGACGAAAAATGCGGCGACGCGACACGCATCATCGTCGCGCAGAGAATCGGAACGATACGCGATGCAGATCGCATAATCGTTCTCGAGGACGGAAAGGCTGTCGGAATAGGTCGCCATGAGGAGCTCATGCGCGATTGCGAGGTCTACCGTCAGATAGCGCTCTCACAGCTTTCAAAGGAGGAGTTGGAATAATGGAAAAGAAGGAATACGAATTCGGGCAGGCTCGCACCAAGGCTCCCATGCGCCGCGGTCCCGGTGGTCCCGGCGGCAGAATGGCTCCCGGCGAAAAGCCGAAGGATCTTATCGGAACGTGGAAAAAGCTTCTCGGCTATTGCAAAAAATATATCGCATTTATAATTGTAGCACTTCTCTGCGCCATTGGCGGAACCGTGCTCACGCTTCTCGGTCCCGACAAGCTTTCGGATATTACGAAATACATTCAGCAGGGGCTGATGACGGGAAGCGTCGACATCGACGCGGTATCGAAGGTCGGTATCACGCTGATATGCTTCTATGCGACAAGCTGGCTGCTCTCGGCAATGCAGAGCTTTATCATGGCAACGATCACGCAGAAGGTGTCAAAGTCCATGAGAGGCGACATTTCGCACAAGATAAACCGTCTGCCCATGTGGTACTATAACCGCACCTCGACCGGTGACGTGCTCTCTCGCGTCACAAACGACGTCGACACCATCGGTCAGTCGCTCAACCAGAGCGTCGGAACGCTTATCACTCAGGTAGTACTCTTCTTCGGCAGCCTTATCATGATGCTTAAGACCAACGTGATAATGACGCTCACCGCCATCGCGGCGACTGTCATCGGCTTTGTGCTGATGATGCTTATCATGAGCCGAAGCCAGAAATACTTCACCCGCCAGCAGAAAAACCTCGGTGCGCTCAACGGTCACGTTGAGGAAATCTACGCCGGACACACCGTTGTCAAGGCGTATAACGGCGAGGCGCAGGCTGAGGAGGAGTTTGACCGTCTGAACAGCAACCTCCGTCAGAGCGGCTTCAGGGCGCACTGCCTGTCCGGACTCATGATGCCGCTTATGAACTTCATCGGAAACTTCGCGTACGTTGCCGTCTGCATCGTCGGAGGCACGCTCGCACTTAACGGAAGCATCGGAATCGAGGTCATCGTTGCGTTCATGCTCTATGTTCGCTACTTCACTCAGCCGCTGTCTCAGATCTCGCAGTCAATGCAGTCTCTCCAGTCTGCCGCAGCAGCCGGCGAACGCGTTTTCGAATTCCTCGAGGCTGAAGAAATGGAGGACGAGAGCGACAAGCGCAAGCAGCTTGACAATGTCCGCGGCGAGGTCGAATTCCGCCATGTCAAATTCGGCTACGAGGACTCCGACAAAACAGTCATCAATGATTTCTCCGCCGTCGCAAAGCCCGGTCAGAAGGTCGCAATCGTCGGTCCGACGGGTGCCGGCAAGACCACGATGGTAAACCTTCTCATGCGCTTCCATGAGATACAGGGCGGCGAGATACTTATCGACGGTGTCTCCACAAAGAGCGTTTCCCGCGAAAACGTGCACGAGCAGTTCTGCATGGTATTGCAGGACACATGGCTCTTTGAGGGCACACTTCGCGAGAACCTTGTTTATTCGACGCCCAATGTATCGGACGACAAGATAAAGGAGGCGTGCCGCGCCGTCGGTCTCGACCACTTCATAAAAACACTTCCGCACGGCTATGACACGGTGCTCTCCGACCAGCTCAATCTGTCGCAGGGACAAAAGCAGCAGCTTACGATAGCGAGAGCCATGATAGCCGACAAGCCGATGCTGATACTCGACGAAGCTACCTCATCCGTCGACACGCGCACCGAGCTTCAGATACAAGGTGCAATGGATCAGCTCATGCACGGCAGAACCTCCTTCGTTATCGCACACCGCCTTTCGACCATCAAGAATTCCGACCTCATCCTCGTTATGAAGGACGGAGACATCATAGAAAGCGGCAATCACGAGGAGCTGCTTGCAAAGGGCGGCTTCTACGCCGAGCTGTACAACAGCCAGTTTGACAAGGCTTCGTAAGACGCCTTCCTGCATCCCATGACAATTTAATAAAAAGAGCGCACACTCCGCATTCGATGCTACGTCGACCGGGTGTGCGCTCAAGTATTTGGAAGAAAAAGGAAGAAATTTCGCAAAGGGACTTGAAATAATTCCCAATTTGTGGTAAAATGTAGTCAACAAAAATCCGGATAGCGAGGTTATGCCATGTGCAACAGAGATTTTTCCGATTCTGTAAAGCTGAAGGTTCTTAAAGCAAATTTAGAAAAGCATAGCGGGAAGCTGTGCTGCGAGCTTTGCAACGTCAGTCTTTCTTCGATAAGGGATTGCCACTTCGACCACATTTACCCCTTTGCCAAGGGCGGGAAGTCAACGGCAGACAACTGTCAGCTGCTGTGTACCGACTGCAACCTTAAGAAAAACGATAAGGAGCTGCGCGATTATGTTTTGGAGGAGAAGGCTCGGCTGTTTCTGAAAGGCAGTGACATGCGCGGCAAACACGAGCAGCCCGCCGCCCGCGAGATCAATCACGAAATGACAAGGGAGCTGTTCGCAAAATGCGTCGGTGAGTTCATCGAAAAAAACGGAAGCATAAGCAAGCTGGATTTCAGCCGTGAATATAACAATCTTCCGTCGATACACTACGTCAGGCAGTACTACGGAGACCTTTATAATCTGAAAAAAGCGTTCGGGCTTGAGGACATATCTCACAACTGGAACCGGGAGCGCATCAAAAAGGCGCTGCTCGACTTCGTCGCCGAGCACGGCACCGTTTACCAAAAGGATATGAAGACGGAAAATAAATTGCCGTCCGTGCCGTGTGTTCTGAGATATTACCCCGAGTGCCGCAATTTCACGGATATCAAGCGTGTGATATGCGGTCTGAGCACGCACATCACCTGGACGCCCGAGCTTGCCGTAAGACACGGAAAGCAGTTTGTTTCCGAGCACGGTCGCATAACGCAAAAGGATCTGAGATCCGAGAACAATCTGCCGTCCTCGCGTATCGTCAGAAAGCTTTTCGGAACGCTCGGCGGCTATCAGGCGGCTGTCGGAGCCGAGGTGCTCGAGCCGAATCAGTTTATATCGAAAAAGGAAATCTCGAATGCGGTCGAGCGCTATTTCGGCGACAGGGAGCGAGGCATAGAATCACAGAAGACCTTCTGCGAGAGCTTCGAGATATCACAGTCCACGATATCCAAAAGATACGGCGTCTTCTCAGCGTTTTGCGAGGATCAGGGCATCCGTGTGCTGTTCGGCAGAAAGGGAAAATACAGCAGGCGCGAGGTCGACGACAAAATATCCGTATGGATAAGGGAAAAGAACAGCATTCCGAAGAGCAACGAGCTTTCAAAGCTCGGTCTTCCCTCCCGCGACGTGATACTCAAATATTACGATGACTGGCGCGAGCCGTTTTACATATACAGACGGCTTTACGAGGAGGTAAACCGCCACTGAGCGCTCAGAGCGCGGCACAACGGACAAAAAGCGTGCCGCGCTCCGCCTTTCGTCGCGAGAGGCTTTGTCTTCCGAAAAAAATCAGCGTAAATTCAGCAAAGCGATTGACAAGCGGCTGATTTGGGTGTATACTAAAGCAAAGAGTTAGCGGCGGCTAATTGGGCTGCCGCTGTCTAAAGCACAATCGGTTAGCGGAGGCTAACCTGCGGGAGAAAATATGGCTATCGTAGAATTTGATAATGTCAGCCGCGTTTACACAAGCGGCGACCACGAGCTGCGGGCGCTTGACGGCGTGAGCTTCACCCTCGATGAAGGAAAATTCGTTGTCATCCTCGGACCCAGCGGCGCGGGAAAAAGCACACTTCTCAACCTGCTCGGAGGGCTTGACAGTCCGAGCAACGGCACGATCACCGTAAACGGGCGTGATATTTCAAGCCTCACCGGCAACGAGCTTGCCGATTACCGAGCTTCCGACGTCGGCTTTGTTTTTCAGTTTTATAACCTTATCCCGACGCTTACAGTCTACGAGAACGTGGCTCTCGTCAAGGATATTTCGAAACACTCGCTTGACGCCTGCTCGATGCTTGAGCAGGTCGTGCTGAAGGATCACATGAATAATTTTCCCTCAGAGCTGTCGGGCGGCGAGCAGCAGAGAGTGTCCATTGCACGCGCTCTCGCCAAAAACCCGAAAATTCTTCTCTGTGACGAGCCGACGGGAGCGCTCGACTCCGAGACCGGTGTGCTCGTTCTGAAGCTTCTGCTGTCAATGGCGAGAAACTACAACAAGACCATTGTCACGGTCACACATAACCGCAGCATCGCGAAAATGGCTGACGTCCTTATAAGCGTTAAAAACGGCAGGATAATCTCCTGTAAGGAGCAGCCCTATCCGATGAGTGCCGACGAGGTGGAGTGGTAAGCTATGCTGATAAGAAAGCTGCTCCGCACTGCGTGGAGCTACAAAGCACAATTCATTTCAATGATACTGATGACAGCCATCGGTATCGGCATTTTCCTCGGCTTCAATATCGAATGGAAAAGCCTTGAGGACGACGCGTTTTCGTTTCTCGATGAGACAAGCTACGCCGACTTTCGCCTCTATTCGGAGAGCGGCTTCAGCGAGGACGACTTAAATAAAATTCGCGCCATCGACAGTGTAGAGGCGGCAACACGGTATTTCAGCGTCAATGTCGGGCTCAAGGACACGAAGAAATCCGTCGCGCTCAACGTTTCGGAAGGCTACAATGTTTCGACGATGGCGGTCACCGCCGGCGCCGAATACGATGAGAGCTCAAACGGGATTTGGCTGTCGGACAAATTTGCCGAAGCAAACGGCATCAGCCTCGGAGACAGCCTGAGCTTCACCTACAAGGGCATCGAAATTTCGGGAGAGGTCGTCGGTCTCGCGAAAAGCGGAGAGAACCTTATCTGCGTGGCGGACGACAGTCAGCTCA
>CAYYKO010000067.1:0-8801 GCA_964441695.1 uncultured Ruminococcus sp.
AAGCGCTCCTACAGAGAGCTTCCGATGCGACTCGGCGAGACCTCCACGCTCTTCCGCAACGAGGATTCGGGCGAGATGCACGGGCTCATCCGCGTTCGTCAGTTTACGATTTCCGAGGGACACCTCGTCCTCCGCCCCGACCAGCTTGCCGAGGAGTTCCGCGGCTGCTTCGAGCTTGCAAAGTATTGCCTGTCCACGCTCGGACTCTGGGAGGACTGCACGTTCCGTTTCTCGCAGTGGGATCCGAACAACACCTCGAAGTACGAGGGCACTCCCGAGCAGTGGGATGAGGCTCAGACCATAATGGGCGAGCTGCTTGACGATATTCTCGGCCGCGAGAATTACGAGATCGGAATCGACGAGGCTGCCTTCTACGGACCGAAGCTCGACATCCAGTGCAAGAACGTATTCGGCAAGGAGGACACTATCGTTACCATCCAGATCGATATGCTCCTTGCAAAGAAGTTCGGCATGGAGTACGTCGACCGCGACAATTCTATGACCACGCCCTATATCATCCACCGTACCTCGATGGGCTGCTACGAGCGCACGCTCGCACTCCTTCTCGAGAAGTACGCGGGCGCGCTGCCGCTGTGGCTGTCCCCCAACCAGGTGACCGTAATTCCCGTTTCGAACGCGTTCAACGATTACGCACAGCACGTAAAAGAGACACTCGCAGACGCGGGACTCCGCGTTGAGGCTGACCTCGGCACGGATACGATGAAGTACAAGATCCGCGCCGCACAGCTTGAGAAGACTCCCTATATCGTTATCGTCGGCGAGAACGAGATGACAAGCGAGAGCGTGTCCGTTCGCGCACGCCGCGAGGAGGACGGAGGCGTAATGAGCCTTGCCGACTTCCGTTCAAAGCTTCTTCTTGAGGTTGCCGAGAAGAGAAGATGACCGATAATACGGCTGCACCGAAGAAAAAGCGAGAGCTGTCGCCGGCTGAAAGCGCCGTCCGCAGCATACTGAAGAAATACCGCAGTGATATCTGGGCGCCCTTCGTTTCGGCTGTGAAAATGTATGAGCTGATAGCCGAGGGCGACCGTATCGCCGTCTGCATCTCGGGCGGCAAGGACTCAATGCTCCTTGCCGTCTGCATGAAGCAGCTCGCGCTCCACAGCGACGTGCCGTTCGAGTGCGAGTATATAGTAATGGATCCGGGCTATTCCCCGGCGAATCGCCGCCGTATCGAGGAAAATGCGGCGCGGCTCGAGATCCCCGTCCGTATCTTCGAGACGGATATTTTCGGCGTTGCCGAGCGTCACGGAGGCGAGTCTCCGTGCTATCTGTGCGCGAGAATGCGCCGCGGACACCTGTACAGCTTCGCGCGCGAGCTCGGTTGCAATAAGATCGCGCTCGGACACCATTTTTCCGACGTTATCGAGACCACGCTCATGGGAATGCTGTGGGGCTCGCAGCTCCAGGCTATGCTCCCGCGACTCGAAAGCACGAATTTCGAGGGAATGGAGCTAATTCGCCCGCTGTACCGCGTGCACGAGGACAGCATTATCGCCTGGGCGCGCTATAACAGCCTTGAATTTCTCGGCTGCGCGTGCGTCATGACCGAGAAGGCGGCTCTTGACGAGACCGCATCAAAGCGCAAGGAGACAAAGGCGCTCATCCGCCGCCTGCGCGACGAGGGAAACGTGAACGTCGAAAAGAATATTTTCAACAGCATCCACCGGGCAAACGTCGACACGCTTGTCGGCTATAAGCTGAACGACGAGCAGCATTCGTTTTTAGAGCGCTTTAAGAAGTCTTCTCCGTAAACGTGAGCTCGCCGTGTCGCGTCACTCCGTCACGCTCGAGCGTGATATGGCGCGGCATGCCGTCGTCGGAAAGCACAAGCGTCACGTTGAAGCCCGATTGTGAGAAAAAGTATGCTCCGTCGGCTGTGCGCTCCCCCTCCGAGGGAAGGCGAGCCATTACTTCAAAGAATACATTGAGCCCCGCGCCGAGCCGGTCGGTGAGAGACAGCAGCTCGCCGCTCGGCGGCGTAATACGCACCCCCTCGCCGTCGGAAACGATATGTACCCCGGCGAGCGTGTCGGGAGTCAAAATATCCGCCTCGCTGATGCCGTCCGTTCTTGCGACCGCAATGCTCACCGAGCGGCTGCCGTCCGATACGGTAAGCATGTATTCAATATCCCCGTCGGCATAGGATGCGGGAGTTATGTGCGCGCTGTCGGAGCGCGGAGAGACAGGCTCGGAACGGCTCACGTCGGAGCACGATAATAGGTTGAAAACAGCAGCACAGACAGCTGCTGCCGCGAGCGCTGAGAATAAACGGTGCTTCATGGCAGCCTCCAGACCCTTGAAACAGCCTGCCGCCGTCACGCAGCTGACAGGTCTGTGCGGTTTTATATATTTTATGCATTATCGGAGGACTGTATGTCAAAGAGAAAAACCTTACTTTGCTTCATCGACATGATAATATGCTTTGTCAGCTTCGCCTTTATGGTGTTTCTCGGGAAATCGCAGATCGTTCGCTCTGTCGTGATTCCCGATGAGACCTCATATGCCGAGGCTGCCTTTGCGTTCGTCATTTCGCTGCTCCTCATATTCGTGATAAGAATTGCAATGGGCATATACAAGACGATATGGCGCTATGCGGGAGTTGGCACTTATCTTAAGATGATTGTCTCCGATTTTCTGTCCGGAGTGCTCATCTTCCTTTCGGGAAGAGCCTTCCCGCGCTTCAATATCGGCTTCGGCGTTTCCGTAAGCTTCGTGGCGCTATGCTGCCTTGCCACGCTGTCGGTGCGCTTTGCGTATCAGTTTTATTACGCGCGGCTCTCCGTGCGCGCCGATATCTCGGGCGACAGCGACAGAGACCACAGAATAAACATTGCCATAGTCGGCGCGGGGAACATCGGCGCGTCGCTCGCGCAGGAGCTGCTTCGCAATCCTCGCGCGCATTACAGACCGCTGTGCTTTGTCGATTCCGATGCGTCGAAGGCGGGTCAGTCGCTCAACGGCCTTCCGATATACCTTGCTGACGATAAAATAGCAGAGCGCCTTTCCGAGCTGCCCGTGCAGCAGATAATAATCGCTCTGCCGGAGCTCGACGGAGATAAGAAGGCAAAGCTCTTTGAGAGCTACAGCGCAACCGGCTGTAAGGTGAAGCTTTACGACTACCCGCTGTCGCAGACAAGCGACGGCAGGCACCGCGACGTCTCACGCGCCGTTCGCGATATCAAGATCGACGACCTTCTCTTCCGCGATAATATCGAGCCCGCAAGCAAGCTGTCCGAGAGCTTCTATCGCGGAAAGACCGTGCTCGTCACGGGAGGCGGCGGCTCCATCGGAAGCGAGCTGTGCCGCAGGATCGCGGGGCTCTCTCCGCGACGCCTTGCAATATTCGAAATTTACGAAAACAACGCATACGCCATCGAGCAGGAGCTGCGCCGCAATTACGGCGACTCGCTTGAGCTTGATGTGTACATAGGCTCGGTGCGCGACGCTGCCAGAATTGACGCTGTCGTCGGCGAGCTGAAGCCCGATGTCATACTTCACGCGGCAGCGCACAAGCACGTTCCGCTCATGGAAAAGAGCCCGTGCGAGGCTGTGAAGAACAACATTATCGGCACTTACAATACAGTCCTTGCCGCCGAGCACCACGGAGTCGAGCGCTTTGTGCTAATATCCACGGACAAGGCGGTTAACCCGACGAATGTCATGGGCGCGACAAAGCGCTTCTGCGAGATGATAGTCCGCTCGCGCTCCTCGAGCAGCACGGTCTTCTCGGCTGTCCGATTCGGCAATGTGCTCGGCAGCAACGGCTCGGTAATTCCGCTATTTAAGCAGCAGATAGAAACCGGCGGACCGGTTACCGTAACGGACAAGCGCATAATCCGCTATTTCATGACGATTCCCGAGGCTGCGAGCCTTGTGCTCGAGGCGGGAGCCATGTCAAGGTGCGGAGAGCTTTACGTGCTCGACATGGGCAAGCCCATCAAGATCTACGACCTTGCCGTCAATATGATAACGCTTGCGGGTCTTGAGGTGGGACGCGACATACAGATCGAGGAGATCGGCCTGCGCCCCGGTGAGAAGCTTTACGAGGAGCTGCTCGTAAAGGGTGAGCAGATAACGAAAACGGACAATTCTCTCATATTCATCGAGAAGGACACACCTCTGCCGGAGGCGACCGTCGAGGAAATGGTTCGACGTCTTGACGAGGCGGCGCACAGCTCGAACGAGGAGGCAACGGAGCTTCTTCGCCGCTTCGTACCGACCTTTATCACACCGGATAAGGTCAACAGCTCCGCAGAGCGCACGATGAAGGAGGAGCTCGGCGTCGGCGTCTGAAAAAACTGAATTTTACCCCCCCGAAGCGGTACGTTTTTGCCGCATCGGGGGCGCTTTTTTGCGCGGTGACGTGCTGCCGAGAGATATAGCTATTGACTTTGCAATGCCCTTTGTGCTAAAATATAAAAGGTATAAAGTAACCTTTAACGAAAAAACAGCGAATTATGTGAAACCGATCACCACGCGAAAGGATGCTTCCTAATTATGAAAAAGCTAATCGTTTTGATAATCGCGCTGATTTTAATGCTGCCGAGCGCGGTATCCGTCGCCAATTACATGAGCACGGCAAATCAGCCCGCAAACAAAAAGAACACCACACGGATCATCGTGACAGACCTTGACGGCATGCCGCACCTCTTTGAGAGAAAGAGCGACGGAGATGAGGCGGACGAGCTGGTCAGCCTTATTTGCGACATCAACGACAACGCAAGGGACAATAAGCTTCCCGCCCTCCCCGATGCTGTGGCTTCGGGAAAATATTTCCGCGTCGTTCTCAGCACCGTCAGCAAGGACGATGAATATCATTACTATATGTCGACCGATCCCGAGCTGTGCTATATTTCAATGCCGGACGGCGTGATATGCCGCCCCGACGCCGAGGACGTGTACGACTTTCTCGACCTTCCGTTTGCGGAGTCGCTTTACGAGTCCGCGCGTCCGCCTCACCTTACGGTGTCCGGAGAAAAGCGCGTCGAGCCCGTGTCGACCGACTGGAGCTATAAGAATTACACGGGAGGATTTGTGAAGTCGTCCTCCGCACAGGCGTCCGAGGACTCGAGCGCGGAGACGCTTGAGCTGTCCGGCGGACTTTCCGTGGATTTCGACATCGAGCCCGACTGGTGCAATGTTAAGGTAACGGACAACGAGGGCGTCGAGCTGTTCAACGACACCTCGGATAAGCTTGCCGACCTTCGCATTACTGATGCGGTCAATGCCACAGTGGAGATATCCGCAAAGTGGTATGAGCTCGAGGAGCGCGACAGCTACGGCGAGAGCACATATTACTTCACGGCGCTGCTTGAGCCGCCTGCTACCTTCTACATGCCGAAGGCAAGCGCGGAGAACACTCGCTTTGTAACGCTGTCCGCGAAGAATGTGCCCGATGTGTCAAAGATCGGCTACAAGTGCGAGCCCGACCTCGGAGTTACACCGAAATTCTATAAGGACGGCGAGTGGGCGCATGCCCTTCTCCCCATTCCCGCAGATGCTGTCGACGGCGAGTATAAGATAACGCTGTCCTACGGCGCGGCAAGCCAGGAGCTCTTCCTTAAGCTTGAGCTTAAGGCATACACGCCCGCAGATGAAACGGTAGATGAGGCAGTCTACGCCAAGGCATGCAGCGAGGCGGCGACAGCCGAGTTTAGTGAGCTTGTAAAGACGCTTGCGGCGGAGACTTCGGAAACAAGATACTTCGACGGCGCCTTCGGCGGATACTTCGACGACAGAATACTCTACGCTCCGATATCCACAGGCTACGGACGTAAGATAACCTTCAACGGCGACAGCTCGAAAACGCTTGTTAACAACGGTGTGGATTACAGCGTGGCGGCGGGAACGAATGTTGCGGCAGTCGCTGCGGGACGCGTCGCGTATGTCGGCAGCCTCGACTTTACCGGAAACCTTGTCGTTATCGACCACGGTTGGGGAATGAAGAGCTGGTACTGGAATCTCGGCAGCAGTTCGGTAGCCGTCGGAGACGAAATTGATAAAAACGACGTACTCGGTACGACCGGAAGCACGGGACTCTTCTACGGCAATACCGCGGGAGCGCATATTGCGCTTTCCATCGGTGAGCAGTTCGTCTGCCCGTATCAGACCTGGTACAACGGAGACGGCGGAGTCGTCCTTCAGGGCGTGCTCGAGGCTGCACAGAAGTAAAATAAAAAACAGACCGACACGTAAACCGATCGCAACTCGGTCGTATACAGTGTCGGTCTTTTCACTCGGCGCCGTCGGCGCATATATCATCTACAGAAAGGCAAATTCAAATGATACGTGAAGAATTAGCTTCATTTTTTAAGGATAAAACCGTGGCTCTCATCGGTGCGGGCGTGTCAAACATGCCGCAGATCGGCTTTATTACCGCACTCGGCGGACACGTTGTACTGAGAGAGAAAAATACGGAGGATAAGCTCGGAGAGCGCGCCCGGGCGGCACGTGAGGCGGGAGCGACGCTTGTGACGGGAGAGGGCTATCTCGACGGGCTCACAGAGGATATAATAATTCGCTCGCCGGGCATACGCCCCGATATCGAGCCCTTCCGTGAGGCTGTCGCGCGCGGTGCCGTGCTCACCTGCGAGGCGGAGCTTTTCGCGCGCTTTACGCCGTGCGGAGTGTACGCGGTCACAGGCAGCGACGGCAAGTCCACAACGACCACCGTGCTCTCGAAGCTTCTGATGCCGAGCGGACGCGTGTACCTCGGCGGAAACATCGGCGAGCCGCTGTTCCACCGCGTGTGCGAAATGAGCGAGGCGGACGCCGCCGCAGTCGAGCTGTCGAGCTTTCAGCTAATGACAATGAATGCGCGCTTTGAGTCCGCTGTTATAACGAACGTCACGCCGAATCATCTTAACTGGCACACGGGTATGGACGAGTACATCGCCGCGAAGCGAAATATTCTTAGAAGCACACGCCGCGCGGTGCTGAATTTCGACGACGAGGTCACACGCCGAATCGGCGAGGAGCTGATTCGCGATGGCGCGTGCCGCGTAACGTATTTCTCGCTCTCCTCTGTAAGCGAGCACGACGCGCGGGGCGCGGAGCGTGTGTTCTGCCTTGAGGGCGGGGACGTTCTCTGCCGCGAGGGAGAGCGCGTGACGCATATCATGAGCGCGTCGGACATCGTGCTGCCCGGACGGCACAATATTGCAAATTACATGGCAGCGGCAGGCGCCGCGTGGGACGCGACGTCGATCGAGAGAATACGCGAGACCGCGTCAAGCTTCGGCGGCGTGAAGCACCGTCTTCAGCTCATCGACGAGAAGGACGGAGTCCGATATTACAACAGCTCGATAGATTCCTCGCCGACGCGCACTGCTGCGGCAATTTCCGCCCTGCGCGACAGCACGCCGACTCGCCGCGTCGTTATCATCTGCGGTGGCTACGACAAGAATATCCCCTTCGAGCCGCTTGCGGATACTCTGTTGGGCAGCGAGAACATAAAGAGTGTCGTGCTCACAGGCGCGACACGCGATAAGATAATGGCAGCCCTGCGCGCAAATCCTGCCTTCCGCGAGGACTTCGATGTTTGCATGACAGCGGACTTCGACGAGGCTGTAGGCACCGCCGCGCGCCTTGCCGAGAGCGGAGACTCGGTGCTGCTGTCGCCCGCGTGCGCCAGCTTCGACGCGTTCCCGAATTTCGAAGCTCGCGGCGAGCGCTTTGCGTATCTTGTCTCACAGCTTTAAGGCATGACGGCACAGGAGCCGTCGGGAAAATCAAACGCCGCCGAGTGCGGCTGAATGGAGAAACGTATGCTGTCCGTAACATATACCGCGTCGCTGTTCGGCGTTGATGCGTTCATGGTCGCCATCGAATGCAACGCCGTTCGCGCACTTCCCGCATTTGAGATAGTCGGGCTGCCCGACCTGTCGGTCAAGGAGTCAAAGCAGAGAATATTCACCGCCGCAGCGTGTACGGGAATTAATTTCCCCGACGCCGAGGTCACGGTGAATCTTGCTCCCGCAGACCGCCGCAAGGAGGGCTCCGCACTTGACCTTGGAATATTTGCCGCGCTGTGCCGCTCCTGCGGAGTTATCCCCGCCTCGCGCGAGCTTGATAAAATGTGCTTTATCGGCGAGCTGTCCTTCACCGGCGAGGTGAGGCGCGTGCGCGGTGCGCTCAATATGGCGCTGTCGGCGGCTGAGGCGGGTATATGCGACATTTACGTGCCGGCCGGCAATTTGGCTGAGGCGTCTGCTGCCGCGGGCGGCGGAGTCCGTGTGTACGGCGTGGAAAGCGCCGCAGCGCTTATTTCACACATGCGCGGCGAGCATGAGCTTGTCCCCGTCGAAACACCGCCCGATACCGTTGAATCGGATATGCGCGCCGTGTACGGCGATTTCTCGCAGATAAAGGGTCAGGCAAGAGCAAAGCGCGCCGTCGAGATCGCCGCGGCTGGCGGGCACAATATTCTCCTGATCGGTCCTCCCGGCTCCGGTAAATCGATGATGGCAAAGCGCATTCCGACGATACTCCCTGCGCTCACCTACGCTGAGGCGATAGAAACGACGAAGGTGCATTCGGCTGCGGGACTGCTCGATGCCGACAGCGGAATAATCGGTCACAGACCGTTCCGCTCGCCGCACCATTCGATGTCCACGGCGGCGCTCGTCGGCGGAGGCAAAATTCCGGCGCCGGGCGAGATCTCGCTCGCGCACAACGGAGTGCTGTTCCTCGACGAGTTCCCCGAGTTCAATAAGGCTGCAATGGAGGCGCTCCGTGCGCCAATCGAGGACTCGACTGTAACGATAACCCGCGCTGCG
>CAYYKO010000068.1:0-8513 GCA_964441695.1 uncultured Ruminococcus sp.
AGGTCATCGACTTCGATACCGCGTACCTTGTAGCCGACGAGCTGAAGGCAGAGGTGACCCGCGAGGTCCAGGTCACAATAGAGGAGAAGCTCTTCGGCGCCGCAGACGAGACGGACGCAGAGGAGGATCTCGTACCCCGCGCACCCGTCGTTTGCGTTATGGGTCACGTCGACCACGGTAAGACCTCGCTGCTCGACGCGATAAGAAACGCACACGTTACCGCAGGCGAGGCGGGCGGAATCACGCAGCACATCGGCGCGTACAGAGTTAACCTTGACGGCCGTGAGATAACCTTCCTCGATACGCCCGGACACGAGGCGTTCACCGCAATGCGCGCACGCGGCGCGGCGTCCACCGATATCGCGATACTCGTTGTCGCGGCGGACGACGGCATCATGCCGCAGACCGTCGAGGCGATAAACCACGCGAAGTCCGCAGGCATCGAGATAGTGGTTGCGATCAATAAAATGGATAAGCCGGCAGCGAACCCCGAGCTTGTCAAGAGCGAGCTGACAAAGTACGAGCTCGTTCCCGAGGAGTGGGGCGGAGACGTAATGTGCGTTCCCGTGTCCGCGCTGACACGTCAGGGCATCGACGAGCTGCTTGAGAGCGTGCTGCTCGTTGCCGAGATGAAGGAGCTGCGTGCAAACCCCGCGCGCCGCGCAAAGGGACTTATTATCGAGGCGAGACTCGACCGCGGACGCGGTCCGGTCGCAACGGTGCTCGTTCAGAACGGTACTCTCAGAAGCGGTGATATCGTAATTGCCGGAACCTCCGTCGGACACGTCAGAGCAATGCTCAATGACCGCGGCGAGCAGGTAGCGGAGGCAGGACCGTCCGTGCCGGTCGAGATCACGGGACTTTCCGAGGTTCCGCTCGCAGGCGACGAGTTCAATGCCGTAGAGGACGAGAGAATGGCGCGCGAGCTTGCCGACCAGCGCCGCGAGAAGGCGAAGGAGGCTGCATTCAAGGCGAACGCGAAGGTCAACCTCGACGACCTCTTCTCGCAGATCGCAGAGGGCACCAAGGAGCTTTCCATCATCGTTAAGGCAGACGTCGGCGGCTCCGCCGAGGCTGTCAAGGCATCGCTTGAGAAGCTGTCGAACGAGGAGGTCAAGGTCAGAGTAATTCACAGCGCCGTCGGCGGCATCACCGAGAGCGACGTAATGCTCGCGACCGCGTCGAACGCAATTGTCGTCGGCTTCAACGTCCGTCCCGACAGAGGAGCGCTCGATTCTGCGGAGAGACAGGGCGTCGATATCCGCACCTACCGCGTAATCTACGAGTGCATCGAGGAGATCACGGCGGCAATGAAGGGAATGCTCGCGCCGACCTTCAAGGAGGTGCTGCTCGGACACAGCGAGGTCAGACAGACAATTCGCGTTCCCGGTGTCGGAATCATCGCAGGCTCCTACGTACAGGACGGAAAGATACAGCGTAACGCGCAGATCCGCGTAGTGCGTGACGGAATCGTAATATTCGAGGATAAGATATCCTCGCTCCGCCGCTTCAAGGACGACGTCCGAGAGGTAGCGGCAGGCTACGAGTGCGGAATCGGACTTGAGAAGTGTACCGACATCCAGGTCGGCGACACCCTCGAGGCGTTCATAATGGAAGAGGTAGCAAGATAAAGCCGAAAAAGAGCCCCAAGCGGGCTCTTTTTCGCGCTTTGTGGGAGACGGCGAAAAGAGTGAAATCAAATAATCAAACGTAATTCAGAAAAATCGACAGAACAAATTACAGGGAGTGCATGGCGCTTTGCATTGACGAAGTCCGGAGGGGCTTTGTCGCGAGCTGTGCGTCGGCGTATCCCCCGAAAACGCAGTCGCTCGCAAAATGTTCGCCTCCCTCGGTGCGGGAGCGGGAATATACATGCACTTCCGAGAAATGCAGCCGGTCAAGGAGTATGCTCTGCGGCTGAGACGCCCCGCCGCGCCGAAGCGACAACTCAAAGAGAAGGAAAAGCAGATCCCGCTGCGAAGCCTGCCCTCGAAATCCACCGAATATAAAAAGACCGCGCGTCGTGAAGCCGATGCGCGGTTTTTGAATGAAAAATGTTGAGACAGGCGGGCAACGCACAGGGTAGCGCCGCCGCTCCGCGTGCCGCCTTCAAAATCGGGCGGAGAAAAAGAAAAAACCCCATGCCATAGCATGGAGCTAACAAAAAAATAAAGGGTGAATGATGGGAGTCGAACCCACGACCTCCAGGGCCACAACCTGGCGCTCTAACCAACTGAGCTACATCCACCATGCACGTACCTTGGGGGACTCGAACCCTCGACCTACTGCTTAGAAGGCAGTTGCTCTATCCGGCTGAGCTAAAGGTACTGGAGCGGGTGATGGGAATCGAACCCACACGACCAGCTTGGAAGGCTGGGATTCTACCATTGAACTACACCCGCACTCAACCTTGATGCCTTAATATAATACCACAGCTTCGACGTTTTGTCAAGAGTAAATTTTGATTTTTTCAAAAAAACACGTCAATTCCGCTGTCTCACCGGGCTTGAGGCGCAATATCCGCTGCCGCGGGGTGCTGTCGGCAGCTTCACGCCCGCCGACCGCACGGATGTGCGCCCACTGTCCGTGCAATTTCGCGCCGCCCGCGCGTGAATCGGTCTGCGAGGGCGCAGCCTCACCACCGTCGCAAAATTATCCCATGCTTCGTCGCTTCGTCGCTTCGCTGCCGTCTCGCTTCACCTAAAGCGTGTGCGTGCGAGCACGAGCGGCACTACCTCCGCAGCTCCCGCCTCAAGCAGCAGCTCACGTGAGCGTGCAAGGCTCGCTCCGGTGGTCGCGATGTCGTCAAACAAAACGACCGAGGCTCCGCGCAGCCCCTCGGCACGCCCTCGGTCAAGGCTCAGCGAGGCTCGCACGTTTTCGAGCCTGGCGTCTGCCGACAGGTGCTTTTGCTCCATGCCGCCGCTTCGCTTCAGATAACTCACGAGCGGTATGCCCGTCAGGCGCGATATTCTCCGTGCCACCTCGCGCGCATGGTCGAAGCCGTGCCGACGCCGCGCCGCCCGACTTCGCGGAATGTACGTCAGCGTGTAGTCCGAGCTTGCCTTGCCCTTGCCGACAATGTACAGCATCAGCTGCGACGCCGCCTCGCGCGCGAAAAGCTCGCACAGCGCGTCGCTCCTTCGCGTCTTGAGGCGGTAAAGCAGCTTCTCCGTCACGCGCCCGCTCTCCTTGCCGTTCGGCAGGTAAAAGCTGCGATAAAGTATGCCCGACACGCCGCATTCGCTCCCGCATTCGCATTCCGCGGCAATGCGGTGGCAGCGCAGGCACGTCAGCTTTTGCTCGCGTGCGTATTTTTCAAGGCAATCGCGGCACAGCGCCTCGCCGCCCGTCGCCTCTCCGCACGCGCAGCACAGCGTCGGAAATATAAATTCACGCACGGCTGCTGCCCGCCTCACAGCGCAGCCTCTCTTTCGAGCATTCGCGCCAGCATCGTGCAGCGATCCGCGTGATAATCGTTTTCCACCATATTCGTCAGCACCTCGCGCTCGCCGACGAGAATTACCATCCGCTCCGCGCGCGTCACCGCCGTGTAAAGCAGATTTCGCGTCTGGAGCATCGGAGCGCAGCGGTACAACGGGATTATAACGACGGGGTACTCGCTGCCCTGGCTCTTGTGAACGGTCACGGCATACGCGTGCTCGAGCTCCTCGAGCATCGAATATTCGTACTCGCAGCGGCGCTCGTCGAAGCACACGGTAACGCATTCGCGCTCGTCGTCGACGCTCTCGACCGTTCCGATGTCCCCGTTGTAAACGCCGAAGCCGCTCTCGCCGTAGGTCGTCTCCCACTCGAGCTGATAATTGTTTTTCGTCTGCATGACGCGGTCGCCCGCGCGAAATACCGCACTGCCGCTCCGCCGCTCGCCCTTGTGAGGCGAGGGAGGATTGAGAGCTGCCTGAAGCATGAGATTCAGCTGCTCCGTTCCCGCAGCCCCGCGGCGCGACGGCGTGATTATCTGTATCTTGTCCGCAATTGTCTGTCCGTAGCTCTTCGGAAGGCGCGTGGTCACTAGCTCGCACACCGTGCGCGCGACCGACAGCTCCCCCGACCTCTCGAGGAAGAAGAAATCCGTCCCCTTCGACGACAGCTCCGGCATGAGTCCCGAGTTTATCCTGTGCGCGTTCGTTATAATGCGGCTCTCGTCGCTCTGGCGGAATACCCTGTCGAGCCGCACGACGCGGAAGGCGCCCGAGCCGATAATATCGGCAAGCACATTGCCGCAGCCGACCGACGGCAGCTGGTCGCTGTCTCCGATAAGTATCAGTCGGCAGCCGCCGCGAAGCGCGCGCAGCAGTGCCTCGGCGAGCAGCACGTCCATCATGGACGCCTCGTCGACGATAATTACGTTTTCCTCAAGCGGGTCCGCCTCGCACCTTGCGAAGCTCGGCTCGCCGTCGTCGCTCCACTCCATCTCAAGCAGCCTGTGAACGGTCTTCGCCTCGTGTCCGGTCGCCTCGCTCATTCGCTTTGCGGCGCGACCCGTCGGCGCGGCAAGGCACACCGAATAGTCGAGCGAGTCGAAGATGCTGAGCAGCCCCTTGATTATCGTGGTCTTACCTGTACCCGGACCTCCCGTCAGCACGAGAATACCGCCCCTGAGCGCGTCGGCAATGGCGCGCTTCTGCATCGGCGCGAAGCGTATCCCGCACGCGCCCTCGCTCTTGTCAATGAGCAGCCCGATGTCCTCCTCGTCAATGCGCGGGCACAGGCGCGACAGCTCGCACAGCTTCTTCGCGCAGTAGCTCTCCGCCTTATATATATAGGGGTGATAAATGAACGTCCCCGCGTCCGTGACATAGGAGAATATCCGCTTTTCCGTCAGCATTGCGTCGACCGTTGCCTCGACCCTTTCGCTTGCGGCGCTGTCACCGCCGAACAGCAGAGCTACGGTGCCCTCCGTGAGAAGCTCCGAGGGCAGGCAGGTGTGCCCGCTTCGCGACGCCTCTGCCGAGAGCACGTGAAGTATTCCCGCGCGAATGCGCTCCTCGCTGTCGGGCGGCATTCCGAGCGCCGAGGCGACGGCGTCCGCCTTCTTAAAGCCGATGCCGCGAAAGCTGCCGGCAAGGCTGTACGGATTCTTTCGAATGCGCTCGACGGCGCCGTTTCCCCATTTCTTGTAAACGCGCATCGCTGTCGCGGGCGGCAGCAGATTGCGGCTGAACATCATGAATTCGCGCGAGCCGGAAATATTGCGGAAGCTCTCTCCGATGGAGCGAGCCTTGTCGGCGGAGATGCCGGGAATTGCCGCAAGCCACTCCGGCTCGTTCTCTATGACGTCGAGGCTGTCCGTGCCGAAGCGCTCGACAATTTTCTGCGCGGTCTTCGGGCCGATGCCGCGAACGGCGCCCGACGCGAGGTAGCGGAGAATTTCGTCCTCGTCCTCCGGCAGGTGCCGCTCGAAGCTCTCGACGGAGAATTGCCGTCCGTAGACGCGGTGCTCGACCCAGGAGCCGAACGCGTGAACGGTGTCTCCCTCGCTCACGTAGGGGATAATTCCGACCGCCGTTATCGGCTGACCCTCGCTGTCCTCGAGGGTGAGCACGGTGTAGCCGTTTTCTTCATTGCGGTAATGTATTGAATCCACGGTGCCGGATACCTTCTCCGGCTGTCTTCCGTTGTCCTTCATGCGCGCCTCCGAGTGTACACGAATTGAAGGCTGCGCCGCTCGGCGCGTCCTTCTTACTTATAATATATTATAACCTCATCGGCGCCGTTTGTCAATCGCCGCCCGCCTCCGTGCCCGACGCCGCACCAGACAGTACGTCTCGAGCGCGGCGCAGTGTATTCCGAATACGAAAAACATCGCAAGCGCGATGTCGCGTGCAGCAGCGAGCATATGCACACACCTCCTTGCTGCGGCGTTCTCAGTATAATATTATGCGAAGGACGCCCGTAGGGTGCGCCTCTACCGTGCGTAGAGAGGGCTCTCGCACACTCTACCGAGCCGTTTTTTACTGTATAGTCTCGAAACGAAGCAGTAGGTTGCAGCCTTCGCCGCGCAAAGCTATAATAAAGGAGCGCCGAGACGGCGCGAAGCTTATAAAGCCCACGGAGGGGACAGACATGTCATTTGAAATATTTACCGATACATCCGCAAACCTGACGGCGGAGTGCGCCGCCGAGCACGGCATCCGCACAGTTCCGTTTTCATATTATATCGACGGCGTCGAGCATACCTGCGAGGGCATCGCCTCCTTCGACGGCGAGGCGTACTATAATTCAATGAAGCACGGCACGCTGCCGAAGACCTCGCAGATATCGCCCGCGCGCTATATCGAGCATTTCGAGAGGGCGCTCGAGGCAGGACACGACGTGCTGTACGTCGGAATGTCGTCGGGCGTCAGCGGCGCCTTCGCGTCCTCACGCCTTGCGGCAATGAGCCTCGAGGAGAAATATCCCGCCCGTCGGGTCGTCCGTGTCGATACGCTCGGTGCCTCGCTCGGAGAGGGACTTCAGGTGCTGCACGCCGCGCGCCTCCGCGACGCGGGCTACAAGCTTGAGGACACGGAGCGCGAGCTTATCGCCGCGCGTGCGAGAATGTACCAGGTGTTCACCGTCGGCGACCTGATGCACCTGAAGCGCAACGGACGCCTGTCGGGCATCGGCGCCGTGCTCGGAAGCGCGCTCGCGATAAAGCCGCTGCTGAAGGGCGACGAGAACGGCAAGATAGTGAATTTCGACACAGCACGCGGCAGACGACGCGCGATACGCGCACTCGCGGATAAATTCGACGCACTCGCGGTCGGCGCGGCTCATCAGACCGTCGGAATTGCACACGCGGGCTGCCCCGAGGACGCCGAGCAGCTTGCCGCCCTCCTTCGCGAAAGCGCAACGCCTCCAGCGGATATAATGACCGTCTGCTACGAGCCCGTCACCGGAGCACACGTCGGTCCCGGCACGCTCGCGCTCTTTTTCGAGGGCGGAGAGGGTGTCCGCCATCGTTAAACAAGTATTTCCCGCATTTCCCGCGCAAAGCGACAAGGCACGCACGCCTCCTGCGGTATGCTATCCTCGGATAACGCATATCACGGGAGGCTTTTTGAGCAATATGAAGGATGACCTGCCGACAGGCGAAGAAATAAAGTCCACAGCACCGCAGACGTTGAATGCGAATTTGTCGCCCGCGGCGTCCGAGGAGCAGCCGACGCAGACGACGGAGGACGCGACGACGAGCCCGCAGACGCCCGACGCAGCACAGCTGCCGGAATTGCCCGCCGCGCTTCTCGCGGACGCGCCCGCAGCGTCGGACGAAGCGCAGCCGACGCTCGCCGAGATACCGCGCTCGAGCTCCGCGCATCGCTCGCTTATCGTGCGACTTGCGTGCTGCATGCTCGCCACACTCGCCACGGTAATTCTCGGTACACATGCCGCGAGCCTTGCTCGTCGCACACCGCCCCTGCGCGAGGCGGCGCTCGAAGCCTTCCTTGGAGCAAGGGTCGCACGTCGCGAGACGGAGCAGCCCGAGACCGGGGTGAGCGGGACGGTGACGGATACCGTGCCCGACACGGCGCACGACACGTCAGAGACGACGGAGGAATCAAGCTTGCCGCCCGAGGACGGGAACGTCGCCGAGGACGTGATCGAGGTCGACCTGTCGGTCTCGCCGGAGCAGCCCTTCGCACTCGTCGACCTGAGCGGCTACGAGCCCGACTGCGAGGCACTGCTTGAGAGCGCGACGCTCGACGCCGTGGCACGCTCACGTGAGAAATACGGCGAGACGGCACCGTGCGTGCTTATCCTCCATACCCACGGCACGGAGGCGTACAGTGATTGCGCCGAGAACGGCTACAGAAGCCTTGACGCCGAGCAAAGCGTGGTCGCCCTCGGACGCCTGGTGAAGGAAATACTCGCTTCACACGGCATCGCCTCCCTACATATTGAAGAAATGCTCGACGCGGACAGCTTCGACGACGCCTACGCACGCGGAGCTGAGATGATTCGCGAAAGCCTAGCCGAGACGCCGTCGGTGTGCTGCGTGATAGATATTCACCGCGATGCCGTCAGCGCAACGGACGGCACGCCCCTTCGCCCGCTGTCAAGCGGAACTATGACGCCCGACGGCACCCGCGCGGCACAGCTGATGCTCGTGGTCGGCACGGACGCGGCAGGCAGCAGCCATGCGGGCTGGCGGGAAAACCTTGCCTTTGCACTCGCCGTGCAGAGGAGCGCACTCGACTTCGACCCGAGCATAATGCGCGCGATAAACCTGAGGGCGGAGTCCTTCAATCAGCAGTACGCGCCCTACAGTATTATAATAGAGGTGGGCTCCGCCGCCAATACCCTCGAGGAAGCAAGGCTCGGCGCCACAATAGCCGCAGAAGCGCTCTCAAGAGTGCTTACAGAGGGGAATTAAGCGCGCTCAGGGCAAAATCACCCAAAAAGGAAACGATTTCAGGCGTGCGAAGGACATGTTGACGAAACGCGAAAAAACCTCAAAAAACTTTGAAAAAGGTGTTGACAAAGGGGGAGGAAAGTGATATAATATACAA
>CAYYKO010000069.1:0-8402 GCA_964441695.1 uncultured Ruminococcus sp.
CTCGGAATTTCGGGACTTCTTCCCGAATAATGCGGTCGAGTATTTCGTGTCGTACTACGACTACTATCAGCCGGAGGCATACGTCCCAGGCAAGGATATGTATATTGAAAAGGACTCTGCGATAAACGACGAGATAGATAAGCTGCGTCACAGCGCGACCTCGGCTCTTTTCGAGCGCCGCGATGTAATAATCGTGGCGAGCGTGTCGTGCATTTTCTCTCTCGGTCCTCCGGAAGAATACGAGCGTCAGGTCATCGGCGTCAGACCCGGGCTCGAGATATCGCGCGACGAGCTTGCCGCGCGGCTCATTGAGGTCAATTACGACAGAAACGACCTCAGCCTGACGCGAAACAATTTCCGCCTTCGCGGCGATACGCTCGAGGTATTTCCCGCAGGCTACACCGAAAAGGCGCTCCGCATAGAATTCTTCGGCGACGAGGTGGAGTGCGTTTCCGAGATCGAGCCCGTCACGGGCAAGGTCACGCGCACGCTCAATTACGTTGCGATATTCCCCGCGACTCACTACGTCATCGACCACGCGTCAAAGGAAAAGGCAATCGAGGAGATCGAAGCCGAGATGGCTGACCGCGTGGAATTTTTCAAGTCGCAGAACAAGCTGATCGAAGCGCAGCGCATTGAGGAGCGCACAAGGTACGACATCGAAATGATGCGCGAGATAGGCTATTGCTCGGGAATTGAGAATTATTCCCGCGTTTTCGCCGGTCGAGAGGCGGGCTCGACGCCGTACACGCTGCTCGACTACTTCCCGAAGGACTTTATACTTTTCGTTGACGAAAGCCACGTTACCTTCCCGCAGGTGCGCGGAATGAGCGGCGGAGACTACGCAAGAAAGAAAAATCTCGTGGATTACGGCTTCCGACTGCCGTCTGCGCTCGACAACAGACCTCTTTATTTCGAGGAATTCGAGCAAAAGCTCGGGCAGATAGTCGCAGTTTCCGCGACTCCCGCCGAATATGAGCTCTCGCGCGCAGATCAGATAGTCGAGCAGATCATCCGACCGACGGGTCTTCTTGACCCCGAGATCGACGTGCGCCCCGTTGCGACACAGGTCGACGACCTCATCGGCGAGATCCGCTCCCGTACGGAAAAGGGCGAGCGCACGCTCGTTACGACTCTTACGAAAAAAATGGCGGAGGATCTTACGGAATATCTCGAAAAGCAGGAGATACGCGTAAAATACATCCACCACAATATTGAAGCCATGGAGAGAACGGAGCTCATACGTGACCTGCGTCTCGGGCTTTACGATGTGCTCGTCGGAATCAATCTTCTCCGCGAGGGCATAGACCTTCCCGAGGTCACGCTCGTTGCGATACTCGACGCGGACAAGGAGGGCTTCCTCAGAAGCGAGCAGTCGCTTATACAGACGATAGGACGTGCCGCAAGAAACGCGGGCGGTCGTGTGATCATGTACGCCGACACGGTGACCGGCTCAATGCGCCGTGCGATCGACGAGACAGAGCGACGCCGCCGTCTGCAAAGCGCGTATAACCTTGAGCACGGAATCACTCCTCAGACTATCAAGAAGGAAATTCGCGAGCTCATCGGAATCACCTCGGGCGGCAGCGACAAGAAGTTGCGCGGACAGCGCGCCGTTCCGAGCTCGGATATCCCGCGTGATGCGACAGAGCGTGCTTCGCGTATCGAAGAGCTCAAGGCGGAAATGCGCGCTGCGGCTCGCGAGCTCCGCTTCGAGGAGGCGGCATTCCTCCGCGACCGCATTCGTATTCTCGAAAGCACAAAAACGAAGTAAAAGCGAAAGGACAAGAATTAAAAATGACGCAAATACTCAACACCGTCACGACAGTAGCCGTTTCCTTCGGCATTAAGCTGCTCGCGGCAATTCTCGTGCTGTTTATCGGCTTCAAGCTGATAAAGCTGCTCACCTCATTCATCGCGAAGCGCGACTTCTTTTCAAAGCTCGACTCCAACGTTCAGCTGCTCATACGAAATATCATAACGGTCGTGCTCGACGTGATAATCGTTATCGTCGCGGTCGAAATACTCGGCGTGCCAAGTGCCACGATAATTGCCGTGCTCGGCTCGTGCGGTCTTGCTATCGGTCTTGCGCTTCAGGGCGGACTTTCGAATATCGCGGGCGGGGTCATCATTATGCTTTTTAAGCCCTTCCACACCGGCGACTATATCACAACTCCCTCCGGCGACGGCACGGTCGAGGACATCGGTATCTTCTACACGCGCCTTGTTACAGCCGATAATATCGTTATCAACATTCCGAACTCCGAGCTCTCGAATTCCACAATTTCGAATCTGTGTGCAAAGGACACCCGCAGACTCGACATTCAGCTGACCGTTTCCTACAGCGCCGACCTTGACCTAGTGAAAAAGGTGCTGCTTGCAAGTGCCGACAGCCATGAGCTCGTGCTTCGCGAGCCCTCTCCCACCGTATTTGTCACCGAGCAGGCAGACTCGGCTGTCAAGCTCACTCTGCGTCTGTGGACAGCGAGAGAAAATTACTGGACGGTGAAATACGACCTCACCGAGGACACAAAGAAGGCCTTCGACCGCTTCGAGATCGAAATTCCCTTCCCGCAGCTCGATGTTCACGTGAAGAACGACTGACATATTAAAAGCCGAGCCCAAGATGACCGCATGTCATCCGGGCTCGGCTTATGGTTATTCTGTTTTATATCCGTATATGTATCTTCTCCCGCAAACTACCAATTCCGCATATTTCAGGATATCACCGTCTTTTCTAATATCAACAATTCGCTCGATCTTTTTGAAATCCAAGTTTTTAAGCTTTTCACGGCACAAAAGTAGATCGCCTCCATTGTAATCTATAAAGTCACAGCATTCATGACATTCCCTTCCACCGTGATTTCGAAGAGGATGATCGGCTATAAAATATGCATCAGATCCAGTCGCATAGCAATTCTTTACATAACGGCTTCCTCCTCTATCCCGATGAACCTTTTTCCATTCGCCCAACCACCTCTTTGCAAAAATTTCTTTTGCTTTCGGTGAAAAAAGTAAACTTGTTGTATATCCGTTCGCGATAAAATGCCTAACAAGCTTTTCAGAATAGTCATTTATCATTGCACTTAAATCTATTTCAATTGTTGGAATATCCTCGTTGAAAAGATGAATCTTTTTGAAGTCATCAACCGAATGAGATACCTTAATTTCAACATTGAGTATCCGACCATCCCTTTCAAGTAAAACATCACTTCTAATGTGCGGTGACAATTGATATTCAATATAAGATTTATCAAATTTACAATATCTCTTTTGCGTTTGAATTTCATAAACGCTCTTGGGTATATTGGGCACACATACTTCTTTTGTTTCCGCAACTATTTTTTTTGCCATAATATGCAAGGCGCTTTCCGCACCATGTTTACAGTCTTCAACATTATAGTGAGCAAAATGATGCTTGCGAGAATTTCCTTTTCTGGCAATTAACGTTCCTCCGCAGCATGGACATATACAGTTACACTCCAAACCTGAAGCTACCTGTTCGATTGACACTAACCGATTATTTTGTAGAGCAAATATAAGTTCAACATTCATAATCATACTCCAAATCTGAGCAGGCACTCGGAAAATATCTGGCACCCGAGCTCGATATGCGTAAAGCCGACCGAGCGCGGGTGCTCTTTTTTCATCAGTCTGTAATTCGTTCGCAGCGAACGGTGAATCTTGACGTGCCGCTCATCGTGCAGGTGAAAAGCGTGAGATCCCAGTCTCCGCCCGTCATTGTCTCGACCTCGCTCATTGCCACCGTTTCAAGCTCCGTGACGGCGTATCGAAATACATTTCCGTCGGCGTCCGTGAAGAGCACCGAGTCGCCAACGCCGAGCTGCCCGAGTCGACCGAAATGCGACGTGTAGTTGTGTGCGAGGATTATAAGATCATCAAGATACGCCGAGCCGCTGTAGCGTGCGGGCGAGAGCTCGAGCGTGTCATAGCTCCACTCTGACAGCACGGGAAGCTCGAGCCCGAGCGTCGGCAGCTCGATGAAACCGATATATTCCCTACCGTCGACGGTAATGCACGGCATCTGACGCTCAGGCTCGCGAAGGTATTCGGGAGCTGTCGTGTCCGTGGTGTCGGCGGTGTCGGCAGGCGCACCCAACACATTGATTTGCGCGCGCAGGCTTGAGACGACGCTTGCCGCGGCATCACCCGCGCGTCGGCTTTCCGAAGCGTTGTAGAGCGTTAAGGAAAGGGCCGCCGCTATAAGCAGCAGCCCAAAGGCGATGCAGAGCTTCCATTTACCTCTCATCGCGCGCACCTCTTCTAATTACTATACCGAGCACGCACAGCAGAGCACCGACAACGAGCATTATCGGCACAGGCCACCATAGCTGACCGGTCTGCGGCAGGTCGTCGCCGCGCTCGGGCGGCGTTGTCTTGTTGCAGCTGTTTGTAACTGTTACGGTGTCGCCGTCGCGGATGATTTCCGGTGCGGCGTAGCCCTCGCACGGAGTCTCGGTAACATTCCACCTTCGCGAGGCGTCAAGGGCTGTCCAGGTGTGGCTCCAGCGTCCGTTTTCGGGGAGTGTTATCACGTCGTAAAGCCTGCCGTCGCACCAGAGTGAGAGCTCGACGGAGTCGGGGCGGGCGGACGGATGGCACGCATCCTGCCACAGCTTCACGACCTCAAGGTCAAGCTTTTTTCCGCTTACGGCGGTCTTTGTGACGGCGACTATGCACTCACCGCTCGTCATGTCAGCCTCGTAAATATACGCAAGGAACGGTGCGGCGCTGTATACTCTCTCGCCGCTCACGAGGCTGTCGCAGCTTACAAGATACACGCCCGCAGCAAGACCGTCGAAGACGGCATAGCCCTTCTCGTTCGTCGAAAGCGTCGAGGTCGGCTTTATCTCTCGGTTCAGCGTGACCGTGCTCTCGAGAGAATACGCGGCGCCTCTCACGTCCTCGGGGTCGCCCGCTGCCACGTCAAGCAGCTCCGTACACATTGAAAAGTCTGAGCTGAGGCTCATTTCCGTGCCGCGCAGAGTCGCCGCGAGATAAATATTCACGTTCATACCGACGACAGGTATGCTTCCGTGCATCACGCACACGTCAAGCTCAGCTCCTTGCGGCAAGCTCGCCGCCGCGTGTGTCACGGGCACAAGCGCAAGCAGCAGCACGGCGAAGAAAAGCGCCATGGCTCGCTTAATATACATCACGGTCTCGACCTCCTTTGTTTCCTGATGTGCGGCGCGGGGATAAGAGAATTACGAGCATCGCGATAAACAGCGGTACGGCTATCACGGATGCTATTATCAGCGGCTCGAGCTGAACGGCGTCTGCCGTGGCGCGAACACGCTGTGACTGCTCGATATTTTCGATTCGGTGTCCGCGAACGAGCAGGCGGTGGGTATTAACGGCGTAGGGCGTGCAGGTCATCAGCGTACACAGGTCTTCGCCGTCGATAATTTCAAGTGCCGAGGTCTCGTTCGGCTCGACTATGAGAATTTGATCGACCTCGTAGGTCAGGAGCTCGTCAAGCACACGCAAAATGAACACGTCGCCCTCGACCAGGTCGTCGAGATCGGTGAAAAGCTTCGCGCTCGGAAGTGCGCGGTGACCCGAGAGCACACAATGCGAGCCTTCGCCGCCGACGGGCAGGCTCGACCACTCGATGTGACCGACGGCGACCTGCAATACCGTCTCGTCCGTTCCGTGGTATATCGGAAGCGACACGCCGATCGAGGGTATCTCGACGTATCCCATTATTCCCTGCCCCGAAATGTCAAGCAGAGAGCTATACTCGCTTTTTTGCGCATCGGTGAGGGCAAAGCCGAGCTTTTTCTCGCTGAGCGTGCCGTTGTATTCGAAAGCGTCCGCCAAAATTTTATCGTAAAGCTCGACGTCCATGTCGGCGACCCTTTCGGCGTAGTCGCTGATGGCGCGCGACTGGTGCAGCGCATTCCAGTGATCGCTGAACGTCGGGTACAGCAATAAGGAGAGTCCCGCCGCAAGAAGTATAAAAAGCACTATCGTCGTCAAACGGTTCTTTTTCTTCATTGCGGGCTTCTCCTTGCCGCTGTACTCGGGGGCGGAGGCTTCCCCCCGCCCCGTAGTACGGCAAAATGTGAAAATATGCTTATCTCTCGGCGCTCATGCGCTTCTTTGTGATGAGCAGAACGACTGCCGCAGCAATAAGAACGCCGCCGATGATGTAGAATACGGTAGTACCCATACCACCCGTGGAGGGAAGCTCCGTGCCGGACTGGTTGTTTACCTTAACGAGCTTAGTGGTGTACGTAAGCACATCCGAATCCGCGTCCTTCGTTGCGCCCTCGATCTTAACGTCTATATCGGAGCTGAGCTTGTTAAAGCCGTCGGGTGCCTTTACCTCGCGGAGCTTGTAATCGTCCGCATCGAGACCGTCGACGGAGATCTTACCGTCTGCGCCTGTTGTGAGGACTGTGCCGGCAGGCCATGCGATAACGCCGCCCTCGGCTGCGTGGATATCCTCCCAGCTTGCGAACTTACCGTCAGCGAACTTTGCTACCTTGTCTTCGGTCTTGTTAAGAAGCACGAACTGCGCGCCTGCAAGAACGGTCGACTCGTTGCCGTTTGCGTACTTGAGAACGTCGAGATCCCATGTGTAGGTGATAGTCTCGCTCGGGGGAGTTACGTTTGTGCCTGCGCTCACACCGGTGCTGTCGCCGTAGCTGAGCTTACTCTCGTTGGGGTTACCGTCGAGACCGATAACTGCGTTCTCGTTGAGCTTTGCGGTGTACGCGATCTCGATCTTGTCATCCTTCTTGAGCGTGTCGCAGAAGGTCTGCTTGAACTCGATTTCAAAGGTACATTCGTCGGTGAAGCCCTCGGTCTTTACCGTGTAGTCGGATGCTGCAATGTCCGTACCGTTGAGCTTAACGGAGGTGATGCCGAGGTAGGTGAGACCTGCGGACATCTTATCGTGGAATACGTAATTCTCGGCACCTGCCTGTGCGGTGATGGTGCTCTTGAAGTTTACGGTCTGACCGAGATCAGCGTCGTTTGTCGCACCGTACTTGCCGGTGGAATCCTCTTCGACAGTCTTCTCGTTTGTGGGAGCAGCGTTCTTTTCCTTGATGGTAGCTGTCGGATTTGTGGTGTCAAGGGAGCAGAGAGTACCGAGTGTGGTGTCAACAAGGTAGTAGCCGAGCTTGAGACCCGTGAACTCAACGGTTGTAGCTGTTGCTGTAGCAGTAGCATCTGCTGCGATGGAGTGCTCGGCAGCGTAAGCCTGAGCTGCCTTTGCGAATGCGGCAGCGTCAGCGTTCTCTACCCATGTTACATAGCCCTGAGCATCAATTGTGAGGTATGTCGTCTGAGTCGCAAGCCATTCAGCCCACGCGGTGTTTGCCTTGTAGGAATACGATTCAGTCGAAGCGTTATAGCTCTCGATGTAGAGAAGCTGGTATGCGCTGTACTTCTGTCCGACTACTGCGTTGTCGATCGTGATCTTGCCGTCTGTAAGTGTGCCTTCCTGTGCCGCCATTGCGGGGATGATCATTGTCGCGACCATCATAAGTGCCAGCAATATGCCGACGAGTTTTCTTACTGCTTTCATTTTTGTTTTCCTTTCGGTTTTGGTTTTTGAATTTTGTTTTTTGTTGCTTTGGACCGTAGTCTTCACATTAAGGAGAATAGTCTTCCTCCCTTCTGTGCTTGATGCTATAGCACAACAGGCTGAGTGCCGCTATGATCAGCACCGCTCCGCCTGCGGTATACATTAAGGTGCCGCGTCCTCCGGTTTGAGGAAGCTCGTATGAGGTTTCATTGACGACAGTGCCGTCCCACTCAAGGCGGCTGCCGCCGCTGTCTGTGACCGTTACCGTCACCTCGTCATACGCCACCGTCACGGTGTATATTCTGCCGTCGAGTCGGTAGCCGTCGGGCGGCTTCGGCTCCTCGAGGCTGTAGCTGTGGCCGGATGGGATCTCACTGAACGAAACGATTCCGTCTTCGCTCGACACCGCACGGTATATCGGCAGCTCGAGCCGTTTTCCGTCGCCGTGACATTTGTCGCACGACTCGAGGTGAGTCAGCGTAAACTCAACTCCCACGAGCGCGTGTCCGCGGCTGTCGAGCTTTGTGAACTCAAGCTCGCCGAGGAAGCCGTGAACGCTCGGTATCGGGAAGTCGATGGTCTTCGACTCCGACATTACCGTTTCGCCGTCCCTGGTGGTTACGGTTTTGTAGGTAAGCTTTGTCGGACCGTTGGTCTTGTATATTTCGTTCTCGATAAATTTCGAGTCGCCGCTCGAGATCTCGTTTTTCAGGCGCAGACGGTATTTCAGTCTGTAGGTGTAGGTCGTCGTGCCGCCGTCCGTTTCCTCGGTGTAGCCGGAGCTCTTCAGATCCCATTCAATGCCGAATTCCACCCGTCCGTCGGACTCACCGGAGTTCTC
>CAYYKO010000070.1:0-8113 GCA_964441695.1 uncultured Ruminococcus sp.
CTATGTCGGCGAGGCAAAGGGACTGAAGAGAGCGGAGCTTTATAACGGAATTGCCGCGGCAATGGAGAAGACCGGAATTGACGGTGTACAGAACAGGCTCATCGGAAATCTGTCGAAGGGCTACCGCCAGCGCGTCGGAATTGCGCAGGCGATACTCGGGAATCCGCCGATAGTTATCCTTGACGAGCCGACGGTCGGACTCGACCCCAGACAGATAATCGAGATACGTGCGCTCATCCGCGAGCTCGGCGAGTCTCACACGGTCATCATATCAAGCCATATTCTCACCGAGATCGAGGAGATATGCGACTATACCGTGATAATATCCGAGGGCACGGTCGTTGCAGCGGATGCTATCGAGAACCTCCGTACAATGTTCGAGGGCTCGGCAAAGATCCGTCTCGAGGCAAGATGCTCCGTTTCGCAGGCGGAGGAGCTACTCGGAGGCATCGAGGACCTTCGGGCACTTAATGTCGCTCAGAAGGGCGCGGGAGTTGTGAGCGCGGAATTCGAAACGGCTAAGAACAGCGATATCCGCGACAGGATATTCTTTGCTTTTGCCGATGAGAGACTGCCAATAATCGCAATGAACTACGAGGAGGCATCGCTTGAGCGAGTATTCCTCTCACTGACGGAGTCCCATCCGTCGGACGACGGTGCTGCGGCAGAGGACTACAGCGTCGAGGACACCGACTACGCTCCGATATTTACATCGGGCGACGAGAATGAAGGCAACGGAGGTGACGAGTAATGCTTGCTCAGTATAAAAAGGAGCTGAGGGGACACTTCAGCAACATGACGGGTGTGGTTTACATTGCCCTTGTGCTTATTATAACCGGAATTTTCGCTACGATAATGAATTTCAGAGCCGGCTCGCCTGAATTTGAGCAGACGCTGAACAGCGCGGCATTTATATTCTTCCTTGCCGTGCCGATTCTTACCATGCGTTCCTTCGCTGAGGAAAAAAGCTCGCGCACGGATCAGCTGCTTTACGCTCTTCCCATCGGAATGACGCGTGTCGTTGTTGGTAAGTATCTTGCAATGCTTACCGTGCATGCGGCGTCCACCGTCATTCTTTGTATGTATCCGATACTTCTTTCCTTCTTCGGCACGGTGAACTTCACCGCCTCGTACAGCGGAATATTTGCCTTTTTCCTCCTCGGCTGTGCTCTGATCGCGATAGGAATGTTTATTTCCACGCTCACGTCAAGCCAGCTCATTTCCGCGGTCATAACCTTCGGCGTGTTTGTGGCGATATATCTTATGTCGATCATCGCTTCGCTGATACCGACTACCGCCACGGCATCGCTGGTATGCATCTTCGCCTTGGCTGTAATTATCGGTGTTGCGGTTTGGGCTGTGCTTAAAAGCGACGCTGCGGGACTTGCGGTAGGAGGCGTGATCGCCCTTGCGGCTGCTGTTGTGTATTTCCTCGACAGCTCATGCTTTGCCGGACTTGTTCCGAAGGTCATCGAGAAATTCGCGCTGTTTGACAGACTCGATATATTTATCTATTACGGAATCTTCGATATATCCGCTGTGGTTTACTACATTTCGATCATCCTGCTTTTTGTCTATCTCTCCGTAAGATCGATGGACAAGCGCCGCTGGTCGTGAAAGCCGAATGAAGGAAAGGATGAGTCTTGACATGAAAAAAACAAATCGAAAGACAAACGTGCGTCGGCTGAAAATGGGGACGTACGGCATTGTCATTACCGCGATAGTTATAGCGCTTGTTGTGTTTGCGAATCTTGTAGTGTCGGCGCTGCCTGTGAACATTATACACCGCAGCACCGGAAGCGAGGATTATTTTGAGGTCGGTGAGACGTCCGAAAAGATCCTTTCGGAGCTCGACTGCAACGTGAAGCTTTATCTTATAGCGGAGCGCGGTGAGGAGGATACGAGGATCCACGAGCTGATGCTTATGTATGAGGCAAAGTCGTCAAAAATTAAGGTAGAGGTGGTCGACCCCGCAGAGGAGCCCGCCTTCACCTCAACATATACCGACGAAACGCTTGCTGCAAACAGCATAATTGCCGTCAGTGAGAAGCGCTCCGAGGTTATCCCGTACTCCGATATGTTCGGCTATTATTATCAGAATACCAAGCTGACCTATGAGCAGGCGTATTACTTCAGCCAGTACGGCTACGAAACGGAAACCCGCTTCGATGCCGAGATGGCGATAACCTCCGCGCTCGAATATGTAAATGCCGACGTTCTTCCGACAGTATACAAGCTGACCGGACACGGTGAGGCAGGCTTTGATGAGTATTATACGACTTATATAGACAATGAAAATATCGCTCTTTCCGAGCTTGATCTGTCTGAAGACATGAAAGTTCCCGAGGACTGCGAGCTTCTTTGCATAATGACACCGACAAAGGATCTGAGCGACGAGGAGCTGACAGCACTTAAGAGCTACAGCGAGCAGGGAGGAGACATCCTCTTTATGACAAGCTACACCTTCGATGGCGAAAAGCTTGAGAATTTTGCAGCTCTGGCGCGTGATTTCGGACTCGAAGCGATGAGCGGTGTGGTATGCGACACAGTCGGCGAAACCTCCGGCAGCGAAGCAAGCTACATGTTCTACGGAGAGCTTGTAGACAGCGAGAACGGAATTACCTCGCGCGAGGAGCTTGCCGACGCGAAGTTCATAGTATCGGCGGCTCACGGCATAAAGCATGTCGAGGGCACGGACGTCGAGCTCACGGACATTATCAGAACGAGCAAGAAGGCAGTGATGAAGAACGTCACGTCTGACGGAAAGCTTGAGGATAACGACAACTACAAGGCAGGAGAGCCTGTTTCGATCGCGGTCTCAGCCGAGAAGAAATCTAACGGCGAGCGTGATGACGTATCAAGCTTTATGTGGTTCTCGACCTCGTCGCTTACGGACATAAGTGTCTACCAGTATTATCAGGAAACAGGCAATATTCGCCTTCTCCTTGCCGTCCTCGGACAGTATTGCGAGAAGAGCACGACAACCTCCATTATCGGAAAGTCGCTTGCCGTCGAAGCACTCAGCATGACGTCGACGTGGTCGAACATTCTTATGGTGGTCGTTACAGTGATAATTCCCGTTGCAATTCTCGGCGGAGGCTTTGCAGTCTGGTTCAGCCGCAGACGCCGATAATTCAAATTATGAAAAAAGGCGTGATTTGATATGAAAAAGAAAAGACTTATACCGCTCATCGTGCTTTGCGCGGCGCTTGCTTTGGTTATCGCGCTTTACGCGGCGCTTTCGGCTTATAATGACGAAAATGCCGGAGCGTCGAACAGCGCGGACGGCAAGGAGTCGACTGTAAGCGTTATTTCAGTCAGCGAGGCTGATATTACGGCGATAGCGTATAAGAGCGAAAAGCTTGATATTTCGCTCGAAAAGCAGAACGGTCGGTGGATATTCCCCGACGACGCGGCGTTTCCCGTTGATAGTGCCAAGGTGTCTAAGATGACAGCTGCGGTAAGCTCTCTTACCGCGCAACGCACCCTTGACGGAACAGACGCCGAAAGCTACGGTCTCGACGAGCCGAAGCTTACGGTGATCTTCAAGCTCGCAGAGCGGGAATATCAGCTGACTCTCGGTGACACGAACAGCTACAATTCACTGTCATACCTCGGCTTTGACGGCAGGGTGTATATGATAAACGACACGCTGTCGAGCGTGTTTGACGTGTCGAAGGACGACCTGTTTGCCGTAGACGACGCGTTTCCCTCAGAGCTTACCGCCGACAGCGTGAGCGCCGTGGAGATAACCGTAAACGGCGAAACAAATACTGTTACGGACAGCGACGGAATTGACGAGCTTGTTCATGCCTTGCAGAAATATTGCAGCTTTGCAAAGCCCGACGGCTACGGACTCGACGAGGACGGTCTTGCCGAGTACGGCATCGGAGAGGCTTCGCCGCGAGTATCCGTAAGCTATACGGCAGCTTCGGCTAAGGCTGTATTCGACCTTATCTTCGGAGCAGGTGCCGACGGCAAGCTCTGCTACACGCTTCCGGGCTCGGATACGACGTATTCCGTTGATTCGGAGGGGTATCGCGAGATAATGAACTATATTTATTATTCTCCGAGCACTGACACGGCGGACTCTGAGCCGAACGAGACCTCCGACGTCGCGGAAGAGTAATCTTTTGTGCCCATGACGCATATTATCGGTAAGACAAATGCGACAGGAGGGTGCGATATGGGATGCACGACATGCGATCTCAGAGAAAAGGATGTTGTCAATATTTGCTCTGGGCAGCGTCTCGGCTGTGTATGCGAGCTTGAGCTTGATACTGAATGCGGCAGGGTGACAGCGCTCATCGTATCCGCAGATTCGATTCTTTCATCCGTCTTCGGGAAGGGACGCGTGTGCGTGCCGTGGGACAAAATACGAAGGATCGGACGGGACACGATACTTGTTGAAATGCCGTCACTTCCGAGCGGCTGTGACGCTTCATGTGAAGGAAGTCTTTTCAGCCGTTTACGCAAGAGACAAAAGTGAGCCTGCAACGAATAAAAAGCACCTTCTGCGGAATAATGTAATTGACATTATTTCGGGGAGGTGTTTTGCTTTGAATATGAATAACGAGGCGTACCGAAAATATGCAGAGGGTCGTGCGAGACGCTCGCCGATACTTAAGGATTCCGTTCTCGCATTTGTTTTCGGCGGCTTGATATGCAGTGCGGGACAGGCTCTGCGGCAGCTGTACCTTTCACTCGGAGCGTCCGAGTCTAATGCAAGAATGCTTACATCCGTGACGCTGATTTTTGCCGCAGTGCTCCTTACGGGACTCGGCGTGTTTGACAAGATAGCAAAGCATGCCGGAGCGGGTACGCTTGTGCCGATAACCGGCTTTGCCAATGCCGTATCGGCATGCGCCATCGATGCAAAAAGCGAGGGCTATGTTCTCGGCGTGGGAGCAAAGATATTCACGATAGCGGGTCCCGTAATTCTTTACGGCACGGCAGCCGGGGTGGTATACGGCGCGATATACTATGCATTAAAATTAATATAAAATCGGGACGGCGCGCCGTCCCGATCTACTTAATTATTTGCTCTCATTTTCGCGGAGAGGGAAGACAACTGTAACGGTCGTTCCAACGTCGACGCGGCTGTCAAGACTGAGCGTTCCTCCGACGCATTCGACTGCGTGCTTGACTATCGACAGCCCGAGACCCGTGCCGCCGGTCTCCCGTGAATGACTTTTGTCTACACGGTAGAAGCGCTCGAAAATGCGGCTTTGATGCTCGCTCGGTATTCCGATACCGTTATCACTGACTGTCAGCGTTACAGAAGACTGTGAGCGCTTCAGCGAAAGGGAAACCGCGCCGCCCTCCTTGTTGTAGCGTATCGCGTTATCGGTAAGATTGTAGATGATCTCATAGATGTAGCTGCGAACGCTTTGAGTGATGCAGCTTTCGCCGTCGGTTGTAATCGTAATGCTTCTTTTTTCCGCCGAGGGCGTAAGCGTGCGTACAGCCTCGCACAGCTCACCGTAGATATCAACACTTTCAGTCGGAATGGCGACCATTTCGTCAAGTCGCGACAGACGGATAATGTCGTTTATCAGCGCGACAAGGCGCAGAGCCTCGTTTTTAATATTCCCGATAAATCTGTCCGTGTCCGCGGCTTTAACAAGACCGTTTTCGAGAAGCTCCGCGCTGCCGATAATCGACTGAAGCGGAGTTTTCAGCTCGTGTGACACATTGGCTGTGAATTCCTTGCGATTTCGCTCCGCAAAAGCGACCTCGCTGACATCAATACACAGTATTACCGCTCCGAGGAGCTTGCCGTCCGAGACCGTCGGCGATATCATGTACTGATATTCACGGCTGTTTCTTTCTTCTCTGAATTCACCGTGTGTGCCGCTTAAGGCTTTGTCCACGGCTGCGGTCATTGCCGCACTTCGGTCAAAGGTCAAAAAGTGCTTTCCGACGGCACTGTCGTCGGTGTCATACAGCTTCTTTGCGGCATTGTTAATGCTGAGGATCATTCCCTTCGAGTCGAGCAGAATGAGTCCTTCGTTCATCGAATCCGTTACCTGACGGAATTCGTCGGTCTTTTGCTTGAGCTGCTTCAGCTGAAGGGCGATCTGCTTGTGCTGCCTGTTCAGTCTGGAGAGTATCGGCGTCAGCTCCTCATAGGTATCGTTGTTGCTCGGCTCGTCAAGATCAAGCTGCTCGAGCGGCTTGACGATGCTCTTAGCCATTTTCTGCGAAAGCAGTATCGAAAGCAGTATCGAAATGAGCACGATGGTGCAGATAAAGGGCGACATTCCGAGGATAAGAGTGGCTATCGTGACCTGCGTGGTCGAGATACGAAGAACGGTACCGTTATTCAGCCGCACAGCCTCGTAAAAGGTGCGCTCGGTGAGTGTCGCCGAATATCGGGCGCTGCTTCCGTGCCCGTTTTCAAGTGCCTCGTTTATCTCCTCGCGCTTGCCGTGGTTTTCCATTGCATCGCTGTCGACCTGCGAGTCGTAAATTACCGAGCCGTCGCTGTTTACAAGGGTGAAACGGAACATCGAAGGGTGATAGCTGTCGAAATAAGCTTCGCCTATCTGCTCAACGCCTGCGCTTGCCAGAGACAGCTCCTCCTTCAGGCGGTTGACCTGTGTGCGGTTGAAATATTCATAAAGGAAGCCTGTGATAAAGAGCAGGCTCGCGAGCAAAACTATCATTGTCGCGGCTATAATTGAGCGAAATATTTTCTTACTCATTTCGGCACCTCCAGCTTATAGCCGACACCTATGACAGTGTGAATATAGCTGCTCGCAGCGCCGAGCTTGCGGCGAAGTGTCTTTATGTGCATGTCTACGGTTCGCGATTCTCCGATGTAATCCGTGTTCCATACCTCAGAGAGCAGCCTGTCGCGCGAGAAAACGCTGCCGGGACTCTGCATAAAGCGCTTGAGTATTTCGTATTCCTTAAAGGTCAAATTTACCTTCTCGCCGGATACAGCCACGGTTCGCTCGCTGTCGTTCAGGACTATTTCGCCGACGCGGACGGTGCAGCTCGGGGCTTCACAGCGACGCAGGACAGCCTTTACACGCGATACCATTTCCATGACGCCGAAGGGCTTGACAAGGTAATCGTCGGCGCCCGTGTCGAGCCCGCGTATTTTGTCGGGCTCCGTGCCCTTGGCGCTTGCCATGATTATCGGGATTTTGTGTGTGGCTGAATCGCTTTTGATTTTTTCGAGCACCGACACGCCGTCGAGCCCGGGCATCATGATATCGAGAATAATGAGCTCGGGTGTTTCGGTCTTCAGCGCCTCAAGAACAGAAGCACCGTCGGAAAAGCCGCGTGCCTCAAAGCCCGTCTGCTTCAGTGCATACAACTCAATCTCGCGAATAGTGTTGTCATCGTCAACGCACCAGATCAAAGCTTCTTTCCTCCTTTGTGAACGCCTGTGACGGAAAACTCGACCCATTCCGCGATATTTACTGCATGGTCGCCGATGCGTTCGAAATATTTTGCTATCATTAAGAGATCGAGCGCATACTCTCCGTCGGTCGGGTTGCTTGCTATCATGCTTATCAGAGAGGCCTTGGTTTCCGCAAAATCTCGGTCGACCGTGTCGTCGTAAGCGCATACGGCACGAGACAGCTCAATATCGCGTCTTACGTAGGCGTCAATGCTGTCTGTGACCATTTTGATCGTTGCCTGCGCCATCTTGCGAATGCCGCTGCATTCCTCACCTGTGCGTCTGTCGAGAAACATGATTATTTCAGCGATATCCTCTGCCTGGTCTCCGATACGCTCCATATCCGTTATCATTTTGAGCGCGGCGGAAATCGTTCGCAGATCCTTCGCGACAGGCTGCTGCTGTAGCAAAAGCTTGAGGCATATGCTCTCGATCTCACGCTCCATCTGGTCGATAAGGGGACCGCGGCTTTTTGCTTCCTCGGCTTTTGCGGTGTCACCGTCGAGAAGTGCGCTTGCGGACAGAGCTATAATATTTTCGCATCCCGCGCCCATTTCTATCATTTTGCGGTTTAAGACTTCCAGCTGCTCATCAAATTTGCTTCTCATATCAACCGAACCTTCCTGTAATGTAATCCTCTGTACGACGGTCGTGCGGGGTCGAAAAGATTTCCTCCGTGGCTCCGAACTCCACGAGCTC
>CAYYKO010000071.1:0-8081 GCA_964441695.1 uncultured Ruminococcus sp.
CTCGCCTTAGCGAACTGCCACTTTCTGCCTGTGGGGAATCCGCCGCCGCCGCGTCCGCGAAGACCGGAGTCGAGGATAGTCTGGATAACGTCATCGGGAGTCATCTCGCGAAGAGCCTTTGCAAGTGCGAAATAGCCATCCATTGCGATATACTCCTAGATATTCTCTGTGTTGATAACACAGCAGTTACGAAGTGCAACTCTCTTCTGCTTCTTGTAGAAGGCAGTGTCGTTAAGAGAGGAGCTTGTGCTTGTCTCTTCTGCCTTAGCATCGCCCTTATCGTTGTAGATGAGGCGCTGAACGGGTCTACCCTTGAGGAAGTGCTCCTCAACGATCTCGGGGATATCCTCAGCGGTTACCATGCTGTAGAAGGTTCCCTCGGGGTAAATGATCATGACCGGACCGAGCGCGCAGAGACCGAAGCATCCTGTCTGAACTACCTTTACCTCGTCCTCGAGACCGTGAGAAGCGAGCTCTCTGTTAAGAGCATCCTTAACGGACATACTGCCCGAGGAGGTACAGCCTGTACCGCCGCAGATCAATGCATGAATACGAAACATAGCTTAATTTCCTCCTGTAGCTTACGCGTTAACGCTACCGATGGTGTACTCGGTAACGACATTTCCGCCCTTGATGTGCTTCTCGATGACTTCCTTTGCCTTGTCGGCTGTCATCTTAACGTATGTGACCTTCTCGTTACCCTGAACGTACACCTCAACCACAGGCTCGTACTGGCAGATGCCGATGCAGCCTGTCTGAGTTACGGTAACCTTGTCTGTAAGGCCTGCTTCCGCAACGCCCTCAACGAACGCGTTAAGAACGGGGCGTGCGCCTGCCGCGATACCGCAGGTTGCCATACCGACAACGATACGTGTGTCATCGGATGCCTGACGGATTGCGACCTTGTCCTTCATCTTGGCTTTGATCGCCATAAGTTCTTCAAGAGACTTCATATGAAATTTCCTTTCGTTTGCTTATATAATTGTTTTCATTGATTTAACGCTCAATGAGCTCATATTCCTCGCGAAGGCTTTCTCGTATCCACTCAAGGATCTCGAAGCTCGCAAGAGATATGTCATCTCCGAGCACATCGCGTATTTCCCGACACGATAGGTGAACGCTTCCGCGCGGCGTGATGTGGTCGTATGTAAAATTGATATTCGGGCTTCCCTGTATCAGAGTTGTGACCGTACCGACCATATCCCCGAGCGGGATAAAATCGATGTGGTCTATTCCGAAGGTCGCGACGATCGTTGTGCCGTGGTCTGTCGGATATTCGCTCTCATGACGCGAGCTTATCGTGACATGCCCTCCCGTCTGCTCCGAAAGGAGCGTCAGAAACGGGACGCCGAGCCCGACAGCTCTCGTCCTTCGTGTAGTGAAGAACGGATCCTTCAGATGCTCGAGCTGTTCCTTCTTCATTCCGCAGCCGTTATCGGTAACGGAAAAGCTCAGGATGCCCTCGCTCTCCTCGAGACGTATTTCGATATCGTCAGCCCCCGCTCTTACGGAGTTCATCGTGATATCGAGAACATAAAGGGAGAATTCCTCCATTATGCTTCACCTCCGCGCAGGAAATCGATCAGCTGCTGCCGCACAAACGCCGAGCTGTACGGTTCGTCGAAAAGCTCTATCGAGTTCTCCGCCTCCGAAATGCTGCACAGATCGTGTGCATCTGAGGAGACAACGAAGCTCTTTTCGGAAAGCTCGGGAAAGCGCGTCAGGTATTCGTCGAGCGAAGCCTTAAGGTTAAGCTCGAACGCCGTGTAGCGCGGGCTCTCGGGAAACGCTCCGAGCACCGCAACGATGCCTCCCGATTCGCGGTCGATATGCGCCGGGTAGCACACACCCCCGAGAGAGGTAACGATACGGTGAGCCTCAGCAAGGTCGATTGACGTTGCGTTGATAAGCAGCGGCTCGACGGTACCGGACGGTTCGTCGTTCTCGTCCATGATAAGCTGATCACCGAATATCTCCGGCTTGTTTTTCACCTTTATAAGTCGTTCCTCGACGAGCGCGTCGAAGCTCATCGCAGACTCAAGTGTCGGAAACAGACACAGCGCGTGTATGTCCTCCGAGGTCGTCAGCTCCATGCCCGCGACCGGCACGATGCCGTATCTGCGAGCGTGTGCAAAGAATGCAGGGCAGTTTTTACAGGAATTGTGGTCTGTCAGAGCGACAATGCCGAGTCCCTGAATTGATGCCATGCCCGCAATGTTGGCGGGTGTCATATCGTTATCCGCGCAAGGTGAAAGGCACGAATGGATATGCAGGTCGTAATAATAACGGCTCATGACTCAAGAAGTGCAAGCCGACGGCACAGCTCATACGCCGTAAGCGGGCTTGTGAAGACGGCAATTTCGCGTTCACGCGCGACCTCGAGCGTTTTCTCGTCCATTGTAACGCCCTCGGCGAGTATAACGCACGCCGCCTCGGTGAGGCTTGCTACCGCGATCACGTTCACGTTATTCATGATAGTGATCCAAACATCTCCCGCCGTCACATGACTCATTGCACGGCTGAGGAGATCTCCGACGTAAACGCCGGAATATTCCGCGGGAAGCATGCCCGCCAGTGCCTTGAGGCAGAGCTTTTCCGCAACTGCATGGGTCTTCATAGTAACTGCACCTTTATCTGTCCTTTGTTTTGTCCGTTTCCGCGCATCTGTCCGCGCCGACTATACGGTCGGTCAGCTCCTTGGCGCGACGTCGGTCGATACATTCGTGAAAAAGCTCACGCATTATTATCGTGCATTCGTCGGCGTCGGTCTCGTTTTTCACGATATCCTCGGCAAACGCCATGCAGGTCGGAGCTCCGCAGGAGCCGCAGTCAAGCCCGGGCAGGCTTTGTGTAATGCTTTCGATATCGGACATCATACGCATTGCCTCGGCGCGGTCGCTCGAAAGCGACAGCCCGGCGTCATACGTTACGCCGACATCCGCAAGGTACTCCTTAGGTATCTCGCTGTCCTGCGGTCTGTTCGGGGAAACGGGGAGATATCTTTTCAGAGACTGTAGTCTCGCCTGAGCGATATAGGCATTGGCGACGGTCATAGCACCGCCGACGCAGCCGCCGCTGCATGCGTTGAGCTCGATGAAATCAAGGTCGGAAAAGCCCTCGTTGTCGATCTGGTCGAGCACACGAATGCAGTTCTCGATACCGTCCGCGGCGAGGTACCTGTCATTGAACACGGCGGAGGATTCGCCGCCTGTTGCCGCCCAGCCGATACCGATCATGCCGGAATCCGAGGAGCGCTCGGGATACTCGTCGTGCTTCATCACGTCGATGAGCCGAAAATACACATCTCTGACCGATACCACACGGTCTACGTAATTTTTGTCACCCGCAAAGCCGTTTTTCACGTAGCTTGCCTTTGCGGGGCAAGGGGATATGAAGAACACTCCGATCTTCTCGGAGGGCACCTCGGGATGCTCACTTTCCGCACGTGCTCTTGCAAGTCTCGCGGCAACGTCCATCGGCGGAAGTATCGGCATGATACGGTCCGACAGGAACGGGTAGTTCATGTTGATGATACGTGTTATCGCGGGGCAGGCGGAGCTGATGACCGGCTTTTTCACGTCGTCTCGGCTCAAATACATTCTCGTGTACTGTGAAACCATCTCAGCGGCGCATGCCACCTCGAAAACGTAGTCAAAGCCAAGCTTATAAAGCCCGTCGATTATGTAATCGATGCTGGTCATATTGTCGAACTGTCCGTACAGAGACGGCGCCGGCAGGGCGACCGTTATCTCAAAGCGGGACATTTCCGACAGCGGGTCGTGAACCGCCTTTTTCGCCTTATAGGGACACACTCTGATGCACTCGCCGCAATCGATACAGCGCACAGGATTGATGATTGCGTGACCGTTTCTTATGCGGATGGCCTCAGTCGGGCATCTCTTCAGGCAGGTGGTACACCCCTTGCATTTTTCCATGTCAAGTGAAACCGAATGCTTGTAATTTTGCATGTCTCACCTCTCAGGATGTATTATTCCCCGTCCGGGGGTCTGTGTCTGACTGTCATTGTAATTGTCGTTCCGACACCGAGCTCGGTATCAATGTGCATGGTATCTGTGTACTTCTTCATATTCGGAAGACCCATACCGGCACCGAAGCCGAGTGCTCTGATATTATCTCTTGCGGTGGAATAGCCCTCCTGCATCGCAAGCTCGATATTCGGGATACCCGGTCCCTTGTCGGCGAGGGTTATGATAATATCCTCATCAGTGACGCACACATCGGCGACGCCGCCGTTTGCGTGGATGACCATATTGATCTCGCCCTCATACATGGCAATCGACACTCTTCGTATGATCTCGGGTGAAAAGCCGAGCTGGCGAAGCTTCTTCTTCACAAGGACAGATGCCTCTCCCGCCGACGAAAAATTCTCACCGTCAACCGTAAAACGGAAGGATACGTTGTCAGACATCGTCAGTCCTCCGGGCACGGGGTCTTAAGTCCTGCCGAATAAAGCATACCGCAGGCCTCATAGGCTCTTTTCGCGCTCTTCATGAGAACGATGCCGCACTCCTCGGCAAGCTCAATCATGTCAAGGCTCGGGCTCTTGCTTCTTACGAAGACAATGCAGACCATGTCCATCATGCTTGCCGTTCTGATCACCTGCGGATTGACAAGCCCCGTGAGGAGCACGCCCTGATCCTTGACGAATGCGAGCACGTCGCTCATCATATCGCTGCAGCAGGCGGAATAAACTTCGCTTTCAAGCTGACTCTCTCCGCAGAGAAGCTCAGCGCTGAGAAGCTCTTTAATCTCTTTGATCTTCATTTTGTATGTCGCCTTTCAATATAAGGTGGGACACTTCCGGAGCAGTCGATCAATACTTTGCGAGAATACCCTCAAGCTGGCTGGGCTCAAGACGTCCGTAAACGTCCTCGCCTACGGTAAGCACGGGAGCAAGTCCGCATGCGCCGATGCATCTTGTAGCGTCAAGGCTGAACTTAAGATCCTCCGTGATACCGCCGTTCTTGATGCCGAGAAGCTGCTCAAGCTTATCCATAAGAAGACCCGAGCCCTTAACGTAGCAGGCGGTTCCGAGACATACTGCAACGGGGTGCTGTCCCTTGGGATTGAGAAGGAACTGTGCATAGAACGTTACGACTCCGTAAACCTCGGATACGGGAACGTCAAGTCCTGCGGCGATGCGCTCTTGGACCTCCTTGGGAAGATAGCCGTAGACATCCTGTGCCTTCTGGAGAACGGGCATAAGTGCGCCTGCCTGACCCTTGTGAGCGGCAATGATCTCCTCGAGCTTTTCCCTCTGCTCGGCGGTCTCGGTGAATGCGACCGTCGTCATGGATTTCTTCATAGGTGTTTTTCCTCCTGAATTATATTATATTTACTCACGCCCCGCACCGAAGTGCGGGACAGCTTTCACATGGATTATTCTTCGGTGCAAAACGCTTCGACAGCGTCCGCAGCCGCGTCGATATAGTCGTTCTCGTAGAGCTCGACCGTACCCGCGTCGCAAAGAGCCGCCATTCGGGGGTCAAAGGGTATCTGACCGAGGAACGGTATACCGTTCGCGCGGCAATACTCCTCCGTTCCGCTCTTTCCGAAGACGTCGATACGCTTGCCGCAATCGGGACATTTAACGTACGACATGTTCTCGATAACTCCGATGATCGGAATATTCATAAGGCGAGCCATATTGACAGCCTTCTCGACTATCATCGAAACAAGCTCCTGGGGCGTTGTAACGACGACGATTCCGTCGAGGGGGATAGACTGGAATACGGTAAGCGGCACATCTCCCGTTCCCGGCGGCATGTCGATAAACATATAATCGACCTCGTCCCAGATGACCTCACTCCAGAACTGCTTGACCGCTCCCGCGATAACGGGACCTCTCCAAACCACGGGGCTCGTTTCCTCGGGAAGGAGCAGATTAACGGACATGATGTCAATGCCGGTCGTGCTGCGTGCGGGGATAAGCGCTTCTCCCGTGCTCTGTGCCTTTGTGTGAATACCGAAGGCCTTCGGTACGGAAGGACCGGTAACATCGGCATCAAGCACCGCTGCGTGATATTCCCTTCTCTGCATTGCCACGGAGAGCATGGAGGTCACAATGGACTTTCCGACACCGCCCTTGCCGCTGACAACGCCGACTGTATGCGCGACGCTGCTGAGGGGATGAAGCTTCTCGTGAGTTATTCTCGAGGAGCAATCCGCGGAGCATGTCGAGCAATCATGGGTACATTCGTTGCTGTTTGCAGACATTTCTCTTTTTTCCTTTCATTGTAACAGAAAATGAATATGCACACTTTCTCATATAGTATTATATGACAAAATGACGCAAAAAACAAGTCCTTATGCGATATTCGCTTGTATGAAGGGCGTAACTTTCCGAAAAAAACGCTGATAATTGCTCACTTATCCGATTTTAGGAGCAATTACCGACGAAAAATGTTATTTTTTGTTATTTATCTTCTTCACAGTCTCACAAGCTGCGAGCACCGCAACAGCACAAAGCGCTCCCGCGGTAAAGGTGACGCCAGACGGCAGAGCCGAGTCAAAAAGGGCACAAAACGGCTCACAAAAGGCAAAGAGCAGCGAAAGTGCCAGTGACACGAGCGCGCAGAAAACATACGCCGCGTTTCCTTCGCTCGAGTTTTTGAGCGAGCTCTCCTCGAGGAGCATTTCGCTGAGGAGAACAAGCTGCGTCAGGATAAGCGCGGGTGTAAGTGCTGCAAGGGCTCCGTCCGATGAGCCGGTGAGCACGGCAAGCGCAGCACACACACCGAAGCACAGAGCACCGACAGCCCCGCCCGCAAGCGACAGCTTAAGCATTTCCGAGCGGCGCGGGACGACGGCAGCGCTATCGGCTGAGAAGGAGCGACACCTTGACAGCGCGAGAACAAGTATCTCTGCAAAGGTGAACACGTCGCCGAGAAGAAGTATGGAGGCGGCATTCACAGCCGACATGCCGAGCAGCGCGGAAAGCACCGTGCAAAGCACCGTGGCAAATTGCGTAATTATCGCAAAGCGAAGCGTTCTGTGTATATTTCCGACAGCGCAAAGCGCCTCACGCTGTGCCGCGAGCGCACCGACAAAGCCCCCGTAGCCGGCAGCACATTCGGGATACACCGAAACATCGGCTCGGCGCTTCAGCGTTTGCGGTATCGGTCTGTCGCTTGAGCGACCGACGGCAAAGCCGACAGCTGCTTCTCCGAGCATTCCCGCCTCGGACGGCTCGCCTGTCAGGACGGCAGCATACTCAAAGGACTGTGTGAGCGCACGTGCCGTCGCAAGACGAAGCTTGGCGGCGCTGTCTATCTTTTCGTGATTTTCGCTTCTCGGAGGCAGGGACACGGCAAAGCTTCCGCTCGGAAGCTCGCGCTTTTCGAGGACATCTCTGTAGGGGATCACAGGAATATCGGCGTCCGCGAGTCCCGCCTTTGCAAGATAGCAAGCGTCCGAATACGGTCTCGGAGTCAGCAGTGTAAGCACAAGCTCTCCCTTTGAAAAAAGATGCGCATATTCCCCGATGCCGGGCTCGCACTCCTCCTCAAGAGCGACAAAGCCGTCAAAGCACATATTGACAGCAAGCGTGGACAGACGCTTGAGCGTCGTGTAGGGTGAATCTCTGTGTGCAACGGCGATAACGGTTCCGCCGCGTCTTTCGAGCTCGCTCGCGCTGTCGAGTATAAGCCTTCTGCGGTAGTCGGTAATACGGCTCGTTCCGCCCTTCTCGGCGCACGAGTCGCAGCACGCAAGCACGTCGCGGATATCTCCGCACATTCTGTAAACGTAGCTTCCGTTACACAGGCACACGACATTGTTTTGCTCGCCGTGCATGTCGACTGTCACCGCACGGTCGACGACGGCGCCGAACAGCGCCGCGTCGGACGCGCTGCCGCCCGCGGAAATGCGTCTTAAAAGTATTTCACGCTCGCTCGGCTCCGTCTTGTCGCCCGAGGCACTCGGCGCTCCGGCTGCCGGGAGGCATACCACGCTTTTAACAAGCGCAAACAGACGCTCCGCAGCTCGGTCGGCAGAGTCTCCGACACGTGTCAGGCTATCGCCGATAAAATACGCGCTGTAGCTCGCCTTACCAGATTTCA
>CAYYKO010000072.1:0-7821 GCA_964441695.1 uncultured Ruminococcus sp.
ATCATCATGAGTCGCTTGATGACCTCGGAGGCTGTTACCTTAAGGCGGGAGGCAAGCTCGCCGACGGATATCTCGTCGGGAATGGTGATGCGGAGCGGAAGCTTCTTCGCCTTCTCGATGTTGGCGCGCTTGAGCTTCTCCATTGCCTGGAATTCCTTATCATTCTTCTTGCCGCCGAAGCTGCCTCTTGTGTTCTGCTTCTTCAGCTTCTGCTTGTTGGACTGATGGTCGCGCGTATCGTTTGCGTAATTGTTGAGCTTTTCGTCGTACTTCGAGAAATCGACGGAGGTGCTGCGTGTGTCGACCACGCGGACGTTGCCTGTCTTCTTCTTCTCGACGCCTGTCTCGATCTGCGGCTTCGGCTGCGGCTGAAGCGGTGCGCGGTCAAGTCCGTATCCCTTATCGCGTCCGCGACCTCTGTTGTCGGAGGAACGGCGGTCGCCGGAGGCGTTGCTTCTGTCGCCGTAGGGACGGCTGCCTGCCGCGCGGTCGCCTGCGGGGCGGTCTCCGTTCGGGCGGTCTCCGGGACGGCGCTCTGTATTATTTCTGTCACCGTAAGGACGGCGCTCTCCGTTGCGCTCTGCGCTGCGGTCTCCGGTGGGACGGGCTGAGGCGCGGTCGCCGTTCGGGCGGTCGCCTGCGGGACGGCGGTCTGTGCCGTTTCTGTCACCGTTCGGGCGGCGCTCTCCACGCTCTGCATTGCGGTCACCGCTCGGACGGCGGTCTCCGCGCTCTCCGCTGCGCTCTGCGCTTCTTTCCTTCTTCTCTGCGGTCTCGCGCGCTGCCTTCTCGGCTGCCGCCTTTTCTGCGGCTTCGCGCGCTGCCTTCTCGGCTGCCGCTTTTTCTGCCGCCTCGCGCTCTGCCTTCTCGGCTGCCGCTTTTTCTGCGGCTTCGCGCGCCGCCTTCTCGGCGGAACGCTTTTCCTCGGCGGTCTTCTCAGCCGCCTGTGCCTCGGGCGTCTTTATGACGGTCTTGCCCTTGAGGTAGCCGTCCATATCCTTGATCTGATTTTCTCCGGTCAGCTTCTCGAAGAATCTGTCGAATTCCTCACCCTCAAGTGCGGCGGAAGTCGACTTTCCCTCCACGCCTGCCTCGGCGGCTATGGCGCAAATGTCCTTTGTCTTGATTCCGAGGTCCTTCGCTATCTGATTGATTCTAAACATGGGCGCTGATTTTGCCATAAATTCACCCGTACCTTTCAGTTTATTGTATGCTACATTATTCTTGTTCTTTACCGTCCCGCGCCGCTTCGACTATTGCGGCATACGGTCCGCGTCTCAGCACGGCGAATACCGCGCAGGGTGAGACGAGCCCCAATGCGTGTCCTATCGCGTCGCAGTCCGCGTCTGTTTCGAGAAGCGGCACCGCGCGGCTTTTTGCCTTATCGCGAGTCTGCTTTTTCGTTCTTTCCGAGGCGCTGTCCGAAAGCACGAGCACGGCGGCGCGTGAGGCGGCACCGAGTGCGGCATCGGCTCCCGGGATAATCCCCCCCGCTCTGCGGCACATTCCCGCAAGGGAGAGAAGCTTTTTTGTATCCATTACGACTCTGCCTCAAGTCTCTCGCGCTCGGAGAGCTCGACCTCGTGCTCGAGCGCCTCGTAAAGCTCGTCGGAGACGGCTATCTCGAGGCTCTTCGCTATTCTGCCGCTCCGCCGTGCCTTCTTGAAGCAATCGCTCCTCGGGCAGATGTACGCGCCGCGGCCGGCCTTCTTTCCGGTGAAATCGAGAGAGAGCTCGCCCTCGGGGGAGCGCACGACGCGGATGAGCTCGCGCTTGGGGAAGCTCTCACCGCAGCCGAGGCAGCGTCTTTCGGGGACACGACGCACATTTTGCTCTGTTTTCTTCATTAATTCTTCACACCCTTGATATCGATCTTGCAGCCCGTAAGCTTTGCGGCGAGGCGGACGTTCTGTCCCTCCTTACCGATGGCAAGCGAGAGCTGATCTCCGTCGACGAGCACCTTCGCGCTTCTCTCGCCGTCAAACTCGACCTCGCGAACCGTTGCGGGCGAGAGCGCTGCGGCGATAAATTCCTCGGGGGACTCGGAATACTCGATGACGTCTATCTTCTCGCCGTGGAGCTCGTTTACGATCTCGGAAATTCTCGCGCCGCGGTTACCGATGCAGGCGCCGACGGCGTCGACGTTCTCGTCGCGGGAATACACCGCGATCTTCGTGCGGCTTCCCGCCTCGCGGGCAATTGCCTTAACGATGACGATGCCGTCCTGGACCTCGGGAATGTCGTTCTCGAACATGCGCTTTACCATTGCGGGGTGAGTTCTCGAGAGGAGCACCATCGGTCCCTTCTCCTCGACCTTACCGACCTCGCAGACGAATACCTTAACGCGGTCGCCGACGTAAAGCTCCTCGCCGGGGATCTGCTCGGCGCGGGGGAGCAGTGCATTGCTCGTGCCGGTATCGACGACGACGTCGCCCTCGTTCTCGTCGCGCTTAACGACAACGGCGGAGATTATCTCCTCGCGCTTCTTCTCGTAGTCGCGGATGATATTGGTCTTCTCCGCCTCGCGGATGCCCTGAACGATGACCTGCTTTGCGGTCTGGGCGCTGATTCTGCCGAAGCTTTTTGTCTTGATCTCGTTCTCCACGCTCGAGCCGAGTGTGTAGCGGCGGGATATCTTCTGCGCCTCCTCGAGGGAGATCTCGCTCTTGGGGTCTGTTACCTCCTCGACGACGGTGCGAACGCGGTAAAGCTTCAGCTGGCGCTTATCGCGGTTGACCGCGACGCGGACGGAGGTGCTTCCCTCCTCCTTCTTATATGCCGAGACGAGAGCCGCCTCGACCTTTTCGAGCATATAATCAACGGGAATTCCCTTTGTTTTTTCAAGAAGCTCGAGAGCTTCAAAAAGTTCTGCGCTCATTTTACGCTATCTCCTGTTATTTAAGTTACTTTTTAAGGTCTGCCTGCCAGTCGTACACGGTCGTCGTGCGGGCGACGGCTGATGACTCGAGCGACAGCTCGCCCGAGGGGGTATTGACTGTGATCCTGCCGTCGGCGCGACCGACGAGGATGCCGTGAATAATGCGTGCCGACGTGCCGTCGTGCTCGATGGGGCGGTAGAGCTTCAGCTCGACCTCGCAGCCAGCCATTCTCGCGAAATGCTCGTCAGTTGTGAGCACACGCTCGACTCCGGGGGACGACACCTCGAAGATGTACGAGGAGTCGATGGGGTCAGCCTCATCGAGGATGGGGTCTGCGGCGCGTGTCATGCGCTCACAGTCTTCGATATTGATACCGGCGTCGGAGTCTATCGTGAGGCGGAGATACATGTCCGCGCCCTCTCTGACGTACTCGACGTTCCAAATGCGGTAGCCGAGCTCTTCGGCGACACCCTCAAGCAGCTCCCAGACGCAGCCGGCGATATTTTTCTTTCCGTAAGGATTCATTCGTTGCGCTTCCTACCTTAATATTAATAAAAAAGAGCTTTTCATAAACAAGAGAGAGGACTTTGTCGGCCCTCTCTCTTGAATACTTGATCTTACTGAATATATTATATCACGCTGTGCCCTGCTTTGCAAGAGCTTTTTGAATTTTTTTGAAGTTTTTTCGCCGGAGCGGCGGAAAGCAGGCAAAGCCCCCACGCGTCAAAAAGCTCGGGCGAGCCGACAGGCTCGCCCGAGTCTTTTTTAGTCGTCGCCGTTGCGGCGTCTTCTCTTGATGATGATAAGCACTGCAAGTGCAATTACCAGAGCGGACGCGCCGCCTATCGTTCCGTAACGGAGCGGCTTGTTTGCCCAGAAGATCATGAACGCGTTCGTCGATACGGATACGTTCTCATAAACTATCTCGAACGTATTCGCCTCGTTCTCGTCGCCCGCGCTGTCCTTGCAGATGATCTGCACGTTCTGGTAAAGACCTTCCTCAAGCTCGAAGCTGAGTGCGCCGTTTCCGGTCTCGAGGGCTGTCTCAAGCGCCTCTCCGCTGAGAGAGAGCACGTTCTTTATGAGCTTGCCGTCGGAGTCTACCAGGTTGACAACGATGCTTCCGAGTGCGCCGCCGTCGTCTGTCGGGATGAGGGTTACCGTCTGCTTGTCCGTGCGGTATCTGCCGCCGTCCGCGAGTCCCGATACCGTAACGACGGGAGCTGTGCGGTCTACGACAAATTCAACGGAGGCTTCCTTCAGGTCGCTGAAGGCCTCATTCTCGGCTTTGTCGGTCGAGTGGATAACGAGCTTATACTCGCCCTCGGTCTCAAAGAGCGACTTGGAAATAATATAGGTGCGTGTCGTCCACGTGCCGTCGGAGCGGTAATTGCTGTCATCTACCGTGTAATCCTCGTACTCCTCGAGAGTCTTGCCGTTCAGCGTGAGCTCGGAAGCTGTGATGAGGTCAACGTTGATCTCGGTGATCTCGAGGTCGCCGTCCACGCTTCTGACGAAGTAGCGCTCAACGAGCTTTGCCGTCTCCTCACCGAGCAAGAAGCTCGAGCCGTTGCGGTTGACGGAGAAGGTAACGAGCGCTCTCTCCTCCTCGCGAGACTTTATGTCCTCGCTGCCGTAGCTGTTAAGCACGGTGACCTCGGTGAACTCGTTGCCCGCCTTATCGCGCAGGCTACAGGTGAGCGTGTAGATACCGTCGGTGTCGATATTATCGACTGTGAATATCTTACCGTTTGCGATATCCGTGAACGTGCCGAGCTCGGTGAGCTTCAGCTCCTCGGTGACGAGCTTGCCGTTTTCGTCCTTGACGACAGCGGTGAGCGTCGGCTCGAAGGTGTCGAAGTTCGTGTCGGTCGCCGTCATGACGAAGCCTACCGTCTCGCCGTTATTGGCGGACTTGTCGCGGATATTCGTTATCGAGAGCACGGGAGGGATGGTATCGACGCAGAACTCGTGTGCTGCGATGTCAGCGCTGCGGTTGCCTGCGGCGTCCGTGATGTCGAAATCGAAGGTATAGTCCGCATTGTCGGAGAAGGTGACGCTCGCGGTGTGCGTGTCACCGTTCGAGCTCCATGCGCCGAGAGTGGGAAGTGCAACGGCAAGTCCGTTGTCGGTCGCGGTGAACGCTGCCGTCACGCGGGCGGGGTCAAAGTTGTGCTCGATGACGGTAACGGTCGCGGTGCGACCTGCATTGAAGTAGCCGTTCTTTGCGTTGTTGTTGTCGTAGGTGACAGTGAAGCTCGGAGCCGTCTTATCGACTGTGAAGGCAGTCGGAGCGACGGAGCCGGCGTAATTCACGGCACCTGCGGCATTTGTCGCCTTATCGGTGCAGGTAACGTCGAAGGTGTAGTCGCCGTCTGCGTTGAAGGTGACCTTGGCGGTGTACGTTGTTTCGTCGCCGTTGCCGGTGAGGGACTTCGTCTCGGTCCAGTAAACGGGGAGAGTCGGCAGGACGCCGTCCGTGCTTGTAACGGTGAACTTCACGTTTGCGGGATCGAAGTTACGCTCGGTGATAACAACGGTGGCGGTTCTGTCGCTCTTGAAGAACGTGCCGTCCGCGTCGTTGTTGTCGTAGGTAACGGTGATCGTGGGAGCGGTGACGTCGATCACGAGGGGCAGGCTGTTTTCGGAAACGTTGCCCGCGTAGTCCTCTGCGCGAACTACGACTGCGACGTTGTTGGAGTTGTTCCTTGCGGCGTCGACTGTGAGCGAGCCGTCGAAGGAGGACATAAGCTCGCTGTAGGTCGGCTCTTCCTTGCCGGTATATTCGCCCTTGAGTGTCGCCTTTTCGATGCTTGCCTCGGTGAGGAAGCCGTTCGCGCCGTACTCGGGCTCGACCACTACCCACCACTCGAGCTTCTTCAGACCGGAGAAGGCCTCGTTCTCGCCGACCTTGGGATCGGTGACGGTGAAGGAAACGTTAACGTCGCCGTTGTAGATATCCTTGACCTCGGAGGGCTTGATGGTGATCATCGGGTCGCCGTCGGCTCCTGCGGGAGCTGTGGTATCGAGGTGGATACCGTTGGTGCTGATGTAGGTCGTATTGCCTGCGCGGTCGACGATGCGAACGTAAACGGTGAAGCGGTCGTCATCGTCTATCGTGAAGCTGCCGTTGAAGGGCACCCAAGCCTTGACCGCGTCAAGCTCTTCCTTATCGAGAGCCGAGGTCGCGGCGGTCTTGTAGTAGGAAACGAATTCCACGCCCGCCGTGTCGTCGTTTGTCTCCGAGGAGACAAAGAGCGTCTTTCTGCCGGTGAGCTTGAATACGAGCTTCGAAACGAGCTTCTCCCAGCTCTGGTCGCCGTCGTTAAGTCCCGTAACGGTAACCGTTCCGCTCGGTGCGGTGCGGTCTACGGTGAAGCTGTTGGGGGTTACTGTTTCGTTTGTGTAGGTGATATCGGCCGGTCTGTCAGCAATGTCTGTGTAGCTGACGTTGAAGCTGTAGTTTGCGTCGGCTGTGAACTTGACAGTCGCGGTGTGCGTGCCGTCTCTGTTATTCTTCCACTCGCTGAGTGCGGGGAGCTTGCTGTCGTCATAGGACCTCTCGGTCGCTGTGACGTCGAGCTTAAAGTTATCGGCAATAAAGTGCTCTGCTCTCTCGGTAACGGTGACAGTCGCGGTTCTGTCCTCCGTGAAGTAGCCGTGCGTGCCGTTGACATTCACAGGCGCTTTGTCAACGGAAACGTCGATCTTCGCGGGCTCGGTGTCGATGTCGAGCGTAACGGACTTCGTCGAGGTGTTGCCCGCCATGTCGGTTACGGTTACGGTAACGACAACGTTGCAGCTGTTGTTGTCCGCTGCGGTGACTGTGATCGTGCCGTTGACGGAATGCGTGAGGTCGGTGTATGCGGGGTTTGTAACATCGACTACGGTCGTGTCCTCGGTAAACTCATAGAGCGTGCCGGACTGCGTTGTTGTGCCGTTGCTCTCGACCTTGTACTCGACCTTCGCGATACCGGAATATGCGTTGTCGGTCTTGTCGGTAACGATGAAGGAAAGGTCAACGTCGCCGGTGTAGACTGTGGCGTCGCCGTGCTTGCCTGTGGGGCTGTTCGAGCTGATCGCGAACTCATCGATCACGGGTGCGGTCTTATCGAAGACCACGCCGTTGGTAGAAAGGTAGGTCACATTTCCGGCGTTGTCCGTGATGCGGACGTAGAGGACGAATTTTGTGTCCTTTTCAACGGAAATGCCGTTTTCGGGGTAGGCTGTCCAACCACCGTTGTTTTGGACCATTGTCTCAATAGCAGTCTGACCTTCCTCGGTAGCTGTTACATTTGCAGTGAGGTTTTTCTCATTTGCATTGTAGTATACAACATTGTACTCTACTTTGTTGATACCCGATGTCGCGTCGGAGGAGGTGACCGTAAAGGTGGTCGTATCTCCTACTGCATCCTTATTAAAGATGGTCAGGACGCTGCTTGCCCAGTCCTTAACAGCGCTGTGACTGATCGAGCCTGTGGGCGCGGTCTTGTCTACCGTGAAGCTGTTGGGATTTGCACCGCTGTAGGTGACCTTCTGCTTTCCGTCGCCATCGGTGTCGCAAAGTCCTGCGTCGTCGGTGTAGGTAATGTCGAAGGTGTAGTCTGCGTCTTCCTCGAAGGTATAACTGAATATATGCTTCGAAGTGTCGTTTTCGTCAGTCTTCCAAGCATTTGCCTCAAGCGTGACTTTCTTGCCGTTCTTGGTGATGCTGATGCCGTTCGTTGCCGCTTTGGCATTGAAGTGTGCGCTCTCGGTGATCGTCACGATAGCTTGTCTGCTATTAGAGAAGCAACCGTATTCAACATTGTCCTTTGTTTTTGTGGCAAAGGGTTCAACATCATCCATCCATATATAGGCATTGACTTGAGTAAGAATATCAACCTTGATCGTCGGCGCAACGCTGTCAATGTCGAGCGTTGTGTAATTTGTCGAGACGTTG
>CAYYKO010000073.1:0-7209 GCA_964441695.1 uncultured Ruminococcus sp.
TGAAGCGGCGCTCCGTCTTATCCCGCGAAATATGGAGCATCGCAAGCTTGTCGGGGGTTCTCTGCGCGACCTCGTCCAGAATATCGAAGGCAAAGTTGAAGTTCTCGGTGTTCTTGAAGCGTATCGAGGTGGGCGTGCCCATCTCGTTCTCCTCACACTCGATAAATTTATGATAGGCTCTCTCCTCCGTGTCGCGGGGACGTCCCTCGGGCACGCCGAAAATTGCGCTCTCATGAGAAAGCTCGGGTATCGGCTCGCCGGTCGGGTTGAGGACTATCGCATAAAAGATGCATCCGCCCTCGCTCGCCGCGATCATTCCGTGAGGCGTGGAGCTGTCGAAATATATGCTGTCGCCGGCGCTGAGAGTTTCACGGTGCTCTCCGATCTGAACGGTAAGGCTGCCCTCGATTACAAGGTCGCACTCCTGACCCGCGTGTGTCGTGAGCTCGATATCGCGGTGCTGCGCCTCGGGGTCATAGCGACTCTTAACGTAAAGCGGCTCGGCGATCCTGTTCTGGAAGGCGTATGCAAGGTTATAATACGTCATACCGTGCGCGTCGGAAATTTCCTGACCGTTTCCGCGGCGTGTCACGGTGTACGAGCGGAGCTTCGGGCTACAGCCCTCGATAATGTCAGTAACATTGACGCCAAGGGCAAGCGCACAACGGTAGATGAACGCAAAGTTAAGGTCGCTCTCTCCCGCCTCGCAGAGCAGATACTCCTCCACGGAGACATCGGTCTTTGCCGCCATCTCGTGCGGTGTAAGTCCGACTATTTCTCGCAGATCGCGAATGCGTCCCGCAATCTCGCGAATTTTGTAATCAAGTCCTGTGATCTGAGCCATAAATTTGTGTTTCCTTTCAAGTAATGCCCTTTGGAACGAAAAAGCACCCGTCCCAAAGCTGATCTTTGAGACGAGTGCATAATATCAATGCTTCCCGCGGTACCACTCAAATTGCAGAAGAAATTCTGCCACTCTCGAGGTCTGCCAACCCCTATGCTCTCACGCGGCAATCACGGAGAGGTTCTACTCGCCGCCACGGCTTTCTTCCTCTCGGCTCAGAAGCTACAAATACGACGCAGGTCACACCGACTCTCACCGACCGTCGGCTCTCTTTGGAGACCTCTGCGAGGCATACTCTTCGTCAACGCCTTTATTTATGAATTATAGCACAGCTTTGACAAATTGTCAATATTTTTTTATAATTTTATCGCGATCAAAGCTTATTTCTTTGAATTTTGCCGCTTATGGTCTTCGGAAGCTCGTCGCGGAAGACGACGATTCTCGGATACTTGTAGGGCGCGGTGTGAGTTTTAACGTACTGCTGGATCTCGTGCTTCAATTCCTCGGTAGGCTCTGTGCCCTTTACAAGGACGATGCTTGCCTTAACTACCTGACCGCGAACCTCGTCGGGCTCGGCGGAAACTCCGCATTCGAGGACATACGGGAGCTCCATGATAACGCTCTCGATCTCAAAGGGTCCGATGCGGTAACCGGACGACTTGATAACGTCATCGACACGGCCGACGTACCAGTAATAGCCGTCCTCATCGCGCCATGCGGTGTCGCCGGTGTGGTAATAGCCGTCATGCCATACCTCGGCAGTCTTTTCGGCATCTCTGTAATAGCCGAGGAAGAGTCCGCACGGCGGGCAGTCGTGGTCTGCCTTGATAACGATCTCGCCGGTCTCGCCGTCGGGCACGGAATTGCCGTTCTCGTCGACGATGTCCATCTCGTAGAGCGGACTCGGGCGACCCATTGAGCCGAGCTTATGAGGCGCACCCTTGAGGTTTGCGACGGAAAGCGTGGTCTCGGTCTGACCGAAGCCCTCGATTATCTGAATGCCCGTCGCCTTTTCAAACTGCTTGTAGACCTCGGGGTTCAGAGCCTCGCCCGCGGTCGTCATGCGGCGGATGGAGGAAAGGTCGTACTTGGAGATATCCTCCTTTATCATCATGCGGAGCATTGTCGGAGGAGCGCAGAAGGTGGTTATGTTGTACTTCGCGAACATCGGAAGGATATCGGATGCGGAGAAGCGGTTGAAGTCGTATACGAATACAGCGCCCTCGCAGAGCCACTGACCGTAGAGCTTGCCCCAGAGAGCCTTACCCCAGCCGGTATCGGATATCGTGAAGTGGAGTCCGTCGGGGTCAACGCCGTGCCAGTACTTGGCGGTGATGTAGTGACCGAGCGGGTACTTGTAGGAATGTGTTGCGATCTTCGGGTAGCCGGTCGTACCGGAGGTGAAGAACATAAGTGCGGGCTCGTCACCTGCGGGCGTTTCCTCGCTTCTGTAGAAGTGAGCGCTGTAGAGGCTGTAGTCAGTGTCGAAGCTGTGCCAGCCCTCCTTGGTGCCGCCGACGAGGATCTTCTGAGTAAGCGTGGGGCACGCGTCGAGAACGGCGTCGACCTGGTTTGCAACGTCGCCCTTTGCGGTGCAGACTATCGCGCTGACGCCTGCTGCATTGAAGCGATACTCGAGGTCATGCGCCTGAAGCTGGTCTGTTGCGGGGATGGCTATCGCGCCGAGCTTGTGAAGTGCAACTATCGAGAACCAGAACTCGTAGTGACGGCGAAGCACGAGCATTACGCGGTCGCCCTTCTTGATGCCGAGCGACTTGAAATAATTCGCGCACTGGTTGGACGCACGCTTGATGTCGTTGAAGCTGAAGCGGCGCTCGGTCTTGTCCTCGGAGATATGTATCATCGCAAGCTTATCGGGCTCGCGCTTTGCGATGGCGTCGACAACGTCGAAGCCGAAGTTGAAGCGGTCGGCGTTCTTGAAGCTGATACTCTTGAGATATCCGCTTTCCGTCTCCTCGCACTCGACGAATTCGTCGGCTATCATGGGACGTGCGGCGTTTTCGCTGTGTACGGGAAGCAGCTCATCGGCGTACTGATTTTCGGTGTCCGCGTCGCCGGGAAGGACGACTGCGACAAAGAGACAGTCCTCGCCGTCAACGGCTATCATGCCGTGCGGAGTGGAGCTGTTATAGTAGATGCTGTCGCCGGGACCAAGGTACTCGACATTGTCTCCGACGCGCACCTTGAGGTGACCGCTCATGATAAAGTCGAATTCCTGACCGGAATGTCTTGCGGTGCGGATGGGCTTGTTCTGGAGGCTCGGGTTATATTCGTAGCGCACCCAGTACGGCTCTGCGATCTTTCCGCGGAACAGCGGTGCGAGGTTCTGAATGCTGATACCGCTCTCCTTTGCCGTTTCCTGACCCATACCCTTTCTCGTTACGGTATAGGACTTAAGGTGTGCGCTCTTTCCTTCAAGAAGGTCGGTGATACCGATACCGAAAGCAAGCGAGCATTTGTGGATGAACGTAAACGGGAAATCCGCCTCTCCCGCCTCGTACTTTCTGTATTCCTCAACGGCGGTCTCTGTCTTCTCAGCCATCTCGGCATCGGAAAAGCCGCAGATCTCGCGCATCTCTCTTATACGGAGTGCCACATCGTGAAGCTTCGTGTTTTCCTGTGTCATTGTTTCCTCCTCTTCGCTCGGGGCGAAAATAAAATAAGAATGAGTTTGCTTTGAAAACAGAAAACCCGTCTCAAAGCACTTACTTTGAGACGGGTGCATAACACTCGCGGTACCACTCAAATTGCAGATAAGCTCTGCCACTCATCGGGATCAGGCAATCCCTATGCACTTACGCGGCAATCACGGGGGGCGTCTACTCGATAATTATCTTTCGGACCTCCGGCTCGGAAGCGATGGGCACTTCGGTAGTTCGTTATCGGTTCACACCATACACCGACTCTCTGAAAAGGAGCTGACCGTTGCCGTCTTCGTCACAGCCTTTATTTGTACTGTAGTATACCACTTGACGCGAGCTTTGTCAAGGGCTTTTGCGAATTTTTTCTTTTTTGCGGAGCATATTTTTTGACACGCTGCCTTGCGCGCCGACAATCCTGTGATAATCCGTAATCTGTATGCCCTGCGGAAGAACAGCATACCGTTTTTCACAGTCTTTAACAAGCGGGGAGCACCTGCGTGGCAGCTGCTCCCCTTGCTTTACTCGCCGTCTGTCTTAGCATCGACTTTATTTCAGTCCTATACGGTTCATGTGCGCGATATGCTCATCACCTATGACTCCCGCACCGCCTGTAACGGTATAATCCCCGTGCGTCGGATCGGCAAGCATCGGATTTTCGTCAAGCGTGTACGATACATTGCCGTTGACAACGCCGTACAGATCGTAAGACGATGTACCGTTCGGATCCTGCTCGCCAAGCGTCGTGCCGATCATTACGTTATTTCTGATGTAGTTGATGATAGTGAACAGGCAATTGTATTCACCTAATCTCTCAACGTCCAAATTTGATTCGTAAAGGATGGGCCAGCGGCTCTTCCACAGCTCATAGCCCTCCTCACCCTCTGCGGGTCTGAAATACGTTGGCTCGTTAAGGAATTTCCAAAACGTGCTCGGATATGCGGTATCAGCCACTCCGTCAACTATGCTATCATTTATTCCTTCGGTATACATGAGAAAATCGCTGTCATTTTCGCCTGAGCATACGATGAGATTATCGTGAACGTCATTGTCACGTCCCATGTGAAGCACTACCGCGTGGTCTCCGGCATCGTAGAAAATATTACCGTAAACCTCCTGTCCCGACGAATGATCGTCAATATATATTCCGTAAGCGCCACCGATTGAGGCGATTCTTTCAAAAAGGTTGTACCGTATCACATTGGAGCGATGATATACCGCGCCAAACATATACACAGCACCGAAATCCTTGGTCGTCTGCATCATCCGGTCGAACACGTTGTATTCGATTACCGTATCGATGCAATCGTACAGACGAATACCGCCGTGCGCGCCGCGCGCGAATACGTTGTGCTCGATAATACCGCTCACGCTGTCATATATTCCGATGGCAATTCCGCTCTCAAAGTATTTCGGTATTCCGAAATCGTGGAAGTAGTTATTGGAGACAACGTTATTTGCCGAGATGAGAAGCGCCTTGTTCGATTTCTCGTGAAGTGATATCGCGCATGCGACGAAATTGTAGAACTCGCAGTCCTTGACTGTTATATTTTTCGCATCGTTAAACTCGGTAACGAACTGACCGCTGATATTTCCGAACGTACATCTCGAAACCGTAATGCTCTGCGCTGAGGAGCTGATGACGTTTGATGTCATGCCGTCAAAGGTAAAGCCGTCAAAGGTGATGTGCTCCGCACAGCTCTCGAGCGTTATGCTTCCGCCCTCGCCCGCAATCGAGTATCCGCCGCTCGGCTCGTAAACATAAAGCACCTTTGTATCGGGATCAAACCAATACTCACCCGCAGCGTCAAGCTGATCGGAAAGGTTTGAGAAGAACACGTCATCATGGAAGCGTCCCTCCTCGCCGAGCCACACGATATCAAACGAATACGTGCCCTCGAACGATGTGTTTTCTATATCGAGAACAAGTATCTTCGTCTCGGGGTCGTAGGATTTCACAAGGAAGGTATCGACAAGGAAGCCTCGTCTTAAATGCCCGGTTATCTTCATTCCCTCCGTCGTGCGGAAGCCCTCGACAAGCTTTGGCAGAAGAGCCTGTAGCTGAATACTGCTGTAGGGGTCAACGGGCGTTGTCATATCGGTATAGTATCTGTCCGCAGCGCCGTTCTTGTTCGGATAACGAGCCTCATGGCAGACGCCGCTTTCTTTGCTGAACAGGACGTTCTTGTCCGACATTCTGTCGATCCTGCCGGTAAGGTCGACCTTGTATATGCTCGAATAATCCTTTTCCTTAAACAGGTATCTGTCGCTGTCTTCGATCGGCTTGAATTCATTCTCGCCGATGATGACACCGTTCGAGAAGATGACCTCGCCGTCGCCGTATGCGGTATAGCGTATCGGCACGTCAGGTGTTCCGCTGTCCTCTGCGGTAAACGTGTATTTTTCAAGCGCACCGTAGTTGCCCGCCTTGAAGGCGACCACGATTTCGTCCTTCGCGGTCTTCTTCAGCTCGCGCACCATTTCCTTCGCGCGTGCCAAGGTCGCGACAGGGCTGTCAAGCGTACCCTTGTTCGTGTCCTTGCCGTCGACTGCGACATAGATGTCGGCATCCGTGACAAGCTTGATGCTTTGATCAATGTCTGTGCTGTATGCGGGTGTGTTGTAGACGAGCTCGTAGTCGAAGCCTGCGCCTTCCTTAAATCTCTTGAGAATTACGGCGAACTGCTCACGTGTCGCGCCCTTCGCGGGCTCGAGATTCGTTGTAGTAACGCCTGTGATAAGTCCCGTCGCATTAGCCCACGACATCGCGTCCTTGGCATACGCCTGAACCTTCTTGTAATCCTTGTAGCCTGTAATGTCCTTGCGGCTGTCGTCCTTTATGTACTCCATCGGAGCATAACGCATGAGAATTGCGGCGAGCTGCTGACGTGTGACGTCCTCGTTCGGCGCAAATTTTCCGGCTTCAACGCCGTTTACGATGTTATTCTCAGATGCCCAAAGAACCGCGTCTGCGAACCAGTCCTTCGCCTTTACGTCGGAGAACTTCGCCTGATAATTGACCTTGGGCTCGCCTTGAAAGCGATATAGCACCTCAACTACCATCGCACGGCTCATCGTCTCCTCGGGTGCGAAAAGTCCGCCGCCCTTGCCGTTCATGTAGCCGTTTTCCGTGGCGTACATGATCTCATCAAAGCTCCAGCGCCCTGTCTTGACGTCCTTGTATGGCGACTCTGCCGCCGTGACCCCCGCAGCGCCGATTGCTGTTCCCGCTGCCGTTACGAAGGCGAGAAGTGCCGACAGTATTCTGCTCTTTTTCATTTTGTTTTCCTTTCGTGTATTTACGGTCGATTTATGTGAGACATGTCTCACGTTACGGTAATTATAGCACATGTGAAGCCATTTGTAAATACTTTGCGAAAGGCTGCTGTTAATTTCAGAGGATTGCCCAATTACCCCCCCGGTTTTTTGTGCAGTTTAACGAGAAGGCAGAGACAAGCTTACTTGTCTCTGCCTTCCGGCTGTTTAATTAATATCTTCCCATTTTCTCGACAGGCAGGTCAGCAAGGCTGTCGTCTGCGAGTCTGTAGTCTCCGTGAGTCGGATCACGGAACAGCGGGTTCTCATCGAGTCCGAAGTACTTTGTAGTCTCCGTGCCGACGCCGAACCTAAGATATGCCTCAGCTGTTATTTCATTGTCGCCGAAGATATAGTTGTTGTCGTAGGTGACAAGCGTCGTGAAAATGC
>CAYYKO010000074.1:0-6640 GCA_964441695.1 uncultured Ruminococcus sp.
AACGTTATTTCAGCAAGCCAAGCTTTAGCCTACAGTGCCTCACTGTCTCTAAAGCGTCAGCTACTACACTAAGTTTCTTTTGTGAAAGAAACTTAACTAAGAAAACCTTCATAGTCGCGGCTTGCCGCGACCGCGAGCTGCGCATCGCGTAAGAAGCTTTTCCCCCCGCGGCTGAAAGCCTTCGCGCGGTCGCCGCGACCGCTTCGGTATCTCACGAAATGCGGCTCCTGCCCCAATACGCTGCGTCTCGCGCTCGCGTGGCATGCTCCGCCGCCGTGGTGCAGCGGATGGGGTTCGCGCGTTTCACGCGTGGGAGTTATGCTGCACCGTAAGTTCCTGCGGCGACGGGCACGGGGTGGAGTCAGCCGCCCGCCGTCGCGGCAGTGCGTTTCAACATTTTATAAGGAAAACCCACGCGCCGCACGAACCGCCAAAGCGAAGTACCGCCCCGGCGCAGCCAACGGAAGCTTAATTAAATCCCGCCCGCCGCTCCGGCAAAAAGAAAAAAGCCTGCCATCGGCAGACCTTTTCATTTTGCGCCTGACAGGGGTCGAACCTGCACATCCTTCGATACCGGATCCTAAATCCGGCGCGTCTGCCAATTCCGCCACAGGCGCTCGGCAGTGCTGCCTAATTATTAGACCTCACACGCGCGCCTTTGTCAAGCCTTACTCGCGCTCCCACTCGTCGAGCAGTCGCCTTACCTCCGACGACGCAAAGCCCGCTCGGCACAGCGCGGCGACAAGCTTCTCCCGCTGCGCTCTGTCCGTCGGCACGCCGCCCTTGCACTTTTTCGCGAGTGCGCGCTCGAGAGCTTCCTCGTATAGCTCCTGCGGGACGGCGTTTGCCGCCTCCCTTGCCGTTTGCGACGGGTAGCCCTTCGCTATCAGCTCACTCACAACTCGCGAGCGTCCGCGAAAGCATTTTGTTACCTGACGCTGTGCGATGCTCTCCGCCTGCGACGTCTCGTCAAGGTAGCCGCGACGCACGGCAAGAGCCGCCGCGTATTCCGCCGCCTCCCGCGAAAAGCCGCGCGCGGTGAGCTTCATTATAAGTCTCCGCCTGCTGCACATCGAGTCCGTCAGGATAAACAGCGCGCGCGTTACCGCCTCGCAGCGCTCGGACAGTCGGCAGAGCTGCTCGTATTTCTCGCGCGAAAGCGTGTCCCCGCGGGAAAGGCACTGCTTCTCCCAAAGCCGCGGCGTGAGGCGAAGCCTTGTTACCTCGCCCGCCTCCGACAAAAGCTCCGCGTAAACGGCGGAATCCTCCTCGCGCAGCGACGAGACGTAATATTCCGTGCCCGCCGTGCCTTCTTCGTACTCGCCGCTTTCTCCGCACTCGCCGGCAGGACGCGCGCGGCGTTCGTTATCGGTCATTTTCCACCTCCGTGCCGACGCGGCACACCTCGCCACCGCTCACCTCGAAATACGTAACGTCCGAGGCGTTGTCCGGAAGGGCTGACACCTCGCAGGAGGTGATAATGATCTGCCGCCCGCGAAGCTTCTCCATTATGAATGCGCGCCGCGCCTCGTCGAGCTCCGAGAAGACGTCGTCGAGCAGGAAGACCGGATATTCACCCGACGCGCGGCGAGAAAACTCGCCCTCGGCGAGCTTCATCGAGAGAGCAAGGCTGCGCTTCTGCCCCTGAGAGGCGTAGAGCCGCGCCTCGCGTGAATTGAGCGTGATTGCGATGTCGTCCTTGTGCGGACCCCAAAGCGTGCTGCCGACGGCGCATTCGCGCTCGATATTGTCGACCAGCCTTGCGAAAAGCTCCTCCTCGTAGGAGCGCTCCGAGGCGTCAAGGTGCGTCACGTAGCGCAGCGAGGGCTCCTCGCGCGAGTCGGTCATTTCGCGGAAATACTCGCAGATGTCCTCGGTTAGCGAGGAGCAGTAGCGCTCCCGCAGGGAATGAATTGCCGCGGCGGCGCGTGAAAGCTGCGCGGCGTAGGTCTCCCACTCGAGCGAGGAGACGGCAACGCCGGAGGCGCGCCGCTTGAGCAGCGCATTTCTCTCCGCGAGGAAGCGTCGGTAATTCGACAGGTAATACACGTAATCGGGGGAGTTCTGCGCGATGGCGATGTCGAGGAAGGCACGCCGCTCCGCGGGACCGCCGTCGACGATGGACAGGTGCGAGGGGCAAAACAGCACGGCGCGGAAGGCACCGAGCATTTCCGCGGCGCCGCGAAGGGGAGCACCGTTGCGGCAAAGCCGTTTTTTTCCGACGGTGGGCAGTGCGGCGGACAGGCGAACATGGGCGTCGCCCTCGCCGCGGACGAAATCGAGGGAAAGCTCGGCAAGGCTCTCGCCGAACATGACGAGGTCGCGTTCGCGAACGCCGCGGAAGGAGCGACCGCGCGCGAAGTAATACACGCCCTCAAGGATATTTGACTTGCCCTGTGCGTTCATGCCGCAGAGAACATTGACGCCGTCCGACAGCTCGACGGACGCCGAGCGAATATTGCGAAAATTGGAATAGCTGACCCGGCAGACTCTCATGCCGCACCTCCTGAGACAAGCTGTAAAAGCTGGCTGCTTACCGAATTATTATACCACACGTCGGGAAACTTTTCAACAGCGAGATAAAGCCGCGCGGGGACGGGGCTCACCTCGGCGCAGCCAACGTTAGTTTTATAAAATTCCCGCGCCCGCAAAACTCACGTCCGCCGCCCACGGGAATAAAAAAAGCCGACCACTCGGTCGGCTTAATTATTGAATTCGCTTTACGCTGCGGTCTCCTCGGACTCGGCAGCGCTCTCAGCGTCGGTCTCTGCTTCGGAAGCGCTCTCCTCGGGCTCGTCGCTGTCTGTGAGAGCTGCGGTGGTGTCGGCGGTGTCAGCTGTTGTCGTTGCAGCTGCTGTTGTGTCGGCAGCAGTGGTGTCAGCCGAGCTCTTGCCGGTGTCAACGTCCTGGATAAGGTACGCTGCGAGAACAAGCACAACAAATACTATCGCAACTACCGTTGTGAGCACCTGAAGCTTGCGGTCGAGAGTCGAGCTCTTGGACTTGCCGAAGAAGGTCTCGGAAGCGCCCGCGATCGTGCCGGAAAGATTGTGGCTCTTGCCGTGCTGCATGAGCACTGCCACTACGAGGAAAATTGCCGCAACTATGAGAATGATACCGATAACTGTCATTAACATGATAATATCTCCTGAATATCAAAATTATATTTGCTCCGCACGTCGGGCGAAGTCTTGCCCGCGTCACGCGGACTACATTTCAAGCCATACTATTGTATCATAAAATTCGAACAATTGCAATAGCTAAAAAGCATTTTTAGGTGAAACTGCGAAGAAAATTTAATTTTTCACGTCACAGCCGACGTCCATGCCGCGTAAAGCGGCACACAGCGCCTCGCGCGTGTTTTCGAGCTCGCCGTCAAGGACGCGCTCGAGCAGCGCCGACAGGCATTGCCCGACCGCACGCCCGCGCGCGCCGGTGAGAGAAAGCACGTCCCCACCGCCGATCGCCAGCTGCGAAATGCTCACGCACGGCGAGCACGCGCGCACTCCTTCGTACCGCGCGAGAAAGCCGTCCGAGCTCTCGTCGTGCAGAGCCGAGCGAAGCGACGCGTAGGAGAGAAGGTCCGCGTGCGGCAGACGGCTCATCAGACGGCGAACGCCCGCGTCCGTTTCGGGGAAGGAAAGTGAAAGCTCGGCGCACAGCGAGAGCGCCCGACGGCGGTCGGCGACGGAGCTTTTCAGTGAGGAGAATACGCGCTGCGCGAGGGAAACGGCGTCGGAGTTGTCTGCCGCACACAGCAGCGACAGACGCACGACGGCATCGCGCTCGACAGAGGAAATTACCCCCGCGGCGCGCAGCAGAGCGTCGTCGGAGAGAGCGGGCACGGCAGCGCTTATAATGTCGGGGAATTCGGCGAGCACACGTGCGGCGTCGCGTCCGCACAGCAGCTTCGACAGCTCAACGGCAATTCTCTCGCGCGAGATACCGTCGAGAAGGTGAGCCATTTTTCGCGCTGCGTCTGCGGTGGCGGAGTCGACCGAGAAGCCGAGCACGGACGAAAAGCGCACCGCGCGCATAATTCGAAGTGCGTCCTCGGAGAAGCGGAGCGAGGGGTCGCCGACGCACACGATGCGCCGCGCGGCAAGGTCGTGACGACCGCCGAAGGGGTCGCAGAGCCCGCGGGTCGGGCTGAACGCCATCGCATTGACGGTGAAGTCGCGGCGAGAGAGGTCCTCGGTGATGTCGCGGGTAAAGCGAACGCTGTCGGGGCGGCGGCAGTCGTGATATTCGCCGTCGATGCGGTAGGTGGTGATCTCGGTCATTCCCTCGTCGCAGCAGACGGTAACGGTGCCGTGCTTGATACCAGTCTCGATGATGCGAAAGTCTGAAAAGACGCGGCAGAGCTCGTCGGGGGTAGCGGAGCTTGTGATATCGTAGTCATCGGGGACGCGACCCATTAGGGAATCGCGAACGCACCCGCCGACAAGGAAGGCTTCAAAGCCGCACTCCTCGAGGCGGGAGATAATATTAAGAAGGTAAGACGGGATATGAGAGAAAACAGAATTCAAGGGAAAACCTCCGGTAGGAGAAAAAATTCAAAATAAAGCCGCCGCGCCGCATGCACGGTTCAAAACTAACAAGGGACTCGCACGCGCCGTGCAAGAGCGCGGCAGCCCGCAAAGCGCCGCCCCGCGCAAGCCGCCGCGTCAGCGCGGCACGCTACCGCTTTTTCCCCGATATTTTTAATACACCGTATTAAAAATATCGACCGCCCGAGCCGCCCCGCTGCGGGGCTTATTTCCGCAGCACGCTTACGCTGCCGCCCTCGACTCCGTCGAGATACGCCGTCAGACGGACGCGTTCGACCTCGTCGATTTTCGCCCCGCCGGTCAGCTTGACCGACGTGAGCACCGTCTCGTCCGTCGTGTCCGCCGCCGTCAGGTGCGAATACCATTCTCCCGCGGCGTGATGCACGTCGTCGTACAGGTAAACTTCAATATATCCGCCCGCGTTCACGCGCTCGGCGTCCTCCCACGAGGACAGCTCCTCGCGAAATTCACGCGCGCCCGCCGTGTATTCGAGCACGAGCGACACGCGCCCGCCGCGCGACAGGCTCGTCCATAATTCACGGTACGCTCCCGCGAATTCGAGCCTTTGTGCGTCCGACGGCAAAAGGTCGAACACCGCAAGGTCGACGCCCGCGTCGAAGGAGCATTCCCACGTGTCAAGGCGCGTGTAAATGCCGACGTCCCCGATGTCGTCGTAGAGCGCGACGGCTGCCGCTTTGCTGACAATTTCGTCAGGCTCGGCGGAAGCCGGCGTTCCGTCCGTCGCCGCATTCTCCGCCGACGCGGCATCCGAGGACATGGCGGAGGAAATTTCGTCCGTCGCTGCCTTCAGCGTCTCCGGGCTGTTATTTTCGCGAAGCACGGAGCAGCCGCAGAGCAGCGCGGCGCACAGGAAGGCGAGGGCGGGCATAATATTTTTTCTCACGATAGGCTCCTTTCGGCTTTTCCGTATGCAAAATGGGGGAGGAGCGCGCCTCCCCCCTGAGTATCGAATTTGAGTCGGCGGCGAATTACTTAACGTCGCTGGGCTTAGCACAGCCGGGGAGGTCGACCTCACCGAGGTGCTCGAGCTCGAAGCCGTTCGCCTTGAACTTCTCGTAATCGAAGGCCTCCATCTCGTCGTAGGCGAGCTTGTGGAACTCGTAGAAGTTGGGCCACCACTCGTAGCCGTCGCCCATGTTGTGCTCGAGGAAGAGGTCTGCGATCTCGATGCCGAGGTTGTGACCGATCCAGTGACCGCCCATTGCGAGGACGTTAACGTTGTTTCCGGTGATGGCGCGGAGAGCGGCATGGGGGCTCTCGACGACAGCGGAGTGAACGTGGGGGCACTTAGAGGCGGCAATGTGGATACCCATTCCCGTGCCGCAGAAGATGAGAGCGCGCTCGAACTCACGCTCGGCGATCTTGGCGCCGACCTTGAGACCGATGCGGTGGAACATTTCGGGGTTCGGGTCGTCGGGGTCGGTAACGCCGATGTCGGTAACGGTCCAGCCCTTGCCCTTGAGGTGAGCGACGATAGCCTCCTTGAGGTGGTAGCCCGCAATGTCGGCAGCGACGAGTATCTGCTTATCCTTAATGGTTTTCATGATAAAGGATCCTTTCGTAAGAGGGCGCACGGCGCCCGTTGTCAAGTATAGTATACCACACTTAAAAAGCAGTGTCAATCGGGCAATTCGGTAAAAAAACGGGGAAAGGAGAATTTTTTTTGAAAAAGCCCTTGCAATTCGGCGGGAAATGTGGTATACTAAACATCGGTCGCAGAAATGAGCGATCGACAGATAAATAACCGCATGACGGGACAGGCTACGGAAAGGTGGCTGAGCTGGTCTAAGGCGCACGACTGGAAATCGTGTAACGGCTAATACCCGTTCGAGGGTTCGAATCCCTCCCTTTCCGAAAAAGCACTTGCAATTGCAGGTGCTTTTTTGTTTTCCCGCAGCCCGGAAGCGGCACCTCCCGCGCAATAAGATAAAGCCCCCCGCCGCGTCAGCGCGCTACACGAATGCTTAAGACTGACCTCCCCCTCAACGTAGTCGAAGTGCTCTGCACCGTTCCCACTGTCTCTAAAGCGTCAGCCACTGCTCTGATTTTCTTTTGTGAAAGAAAATCAA
>CAYYKO010000075.1:0-6565 GCA_964441695.1 uncultured Ruminococcus sp.
AGATGCCATAATCGTAATTTCTGCAATTACTTTCTTATGAGCACCCGTGTAAGGCTCGGGGATGCTTTGCACTTTATCAGTCCGGAAGTTTAACGCTAAAGTAATAATAGTCCTCTCCGCTGCTGTCGGGTGAGTGGATGACGACAGGCACACAGCCGTCGATATCCGTCGCATTTCTGATGCTGCCGACGATAATGTTGCTCGGCTTGAGCGTCGCGCCGGTGGACTTCACAGTGAGCGTCTGTGCATCGCAGAGCTTTGTAATGCTCGTAAAGTCGTCGCTGACGCTCCATATCTCGAGCGATGCCTGCTTTGCGGAGCCGTTATTGACGGCAAGAATATAGACCTTACCGTCCGCGCCCTCGACGATGGCGGGGCAGTACTGGTTGCTCTTATCCTCGAAGGCTATCTCCGAATTGCGTACCTCGTTCAGCTCGTTGTCGTACACAGCGTAATACATCTTCGTCTTCGCGCCGTAGACGGTGGTGTACATTACATGAAGATTTCCGCGCGTGTCGAGCAGAGATGCGCCCGTAGCGTAGTGGTTTGCCTTATAATGGCGAACGCCGCTGTCCGTCGTGCTGTACTCGGGCATGAAGACGTCCTTCATTACGAATTCTTCCTTATGAGCGTCCGCCACGCGAACGAGCACGATGCCGTCCCACAGGTATCCGCTCTGCACCTTGAAGTCGACGCCGAGAAGCTCGCGAAGTGCCGAAACAGTCGCGTCTCTCTGCTCTATGAACACAAAGCCGCCGTTGCCGTCAGGATAGGCATTTGCATAACATATTCTCCAGTCGACCTCTATCGTGTAGCAAGCCTCTTCCCACTTGCCGCTTTCGATGTCGTAGATGAACCACGCAACGTAGCCCGGGACATCGCCGCCGTTAAATATGGCGTAGATCTTGCCGAAGTGGTTGTCGATGACAGCCTGCGTGTAGCCGTAGCCGTGACACTGATTCGACGGAACGTCGAAGGCGCGGTTCTGCACGTCCTTGGTATACGTGTCGGTCTTCGCGTCGTAGGTGTAAAGCGTGAGGCGAGCCGAGCCGCCGTCGTTCATAAGGATGATGTACACCTTACCGTCCGTGCCCTGGAGCACGTTCGGAACGCAGCTTCCGTTCGAGTGATTGAAGTCGTCCTTGAAAATTCGGCGAGCGCCGTTTGAGGTTATCTCAAAGAAGGTCATCTCGTCATAGCTTCTGCCTTCCTGATTGACATCCGCCGTTACGAAAACCGCAAAGGTGCCGTAGCGAGTTCTGACGACCTTTACCTCATGTCCGCCGTGCGTACCTGTGCCGCATATCTTCGACTCGCTGTTGTCGCCGTTATTGTCGACGCGAAGCGCCTCGGAGATCATCACGTCGATCTCGCTGTCGGAATATACCGTGCCGATATTCTCGGGTGTCGGGTCGTCTGCTGGGGAGGAGATGTCCTTCCAAGCATTGCTCGGGAATACCTTAATTGAGGTGTCCTCGGGCTTCGGCTCAGGCTCGGGTTCCGGGTCGGGAGTCGGCTCTGTGCCCTGCTCGGGGAGAATGCGGGTGATTATCATTGCGACCTCGGCTCTCGTCGCTGTCGCTGTCGGGTTGAAGTTTCCGAGCTCGTCGCCGCCGACGATTCCGCGTGCGCGAAGGTCTTCAATATACGCGCTCGCCCACTTCGGAAGCTTATCTGCGTCCGTGAAGCTCTCTGCGAGCACTGCTCCCTGCACCTCAAGTCCCGTTCTCTCGATGTATTCGGAGATGAGCTTCGAGAGCTCCTGACGGAGGATGGGCGCGTCGGGGCGGAACGTATTGTCGGGGTAGCCGTTTACAATGCTCTCCTTGACCGCCCAGCCGATGTAGTTCGAGTACCAGGTGTCCTTCTTTGTGTCGGTGAACTCGAGGCTCTCGCCGAGTCCTGTCTCTGTCGCTCCCGACAGTCTGTAGAGTATCGTGACAAGCTGAGCTCTTGTCATTGCCTCGTTGGGCACGAAGGTGGTCTTGGTCTTTCCCTCCATTATGCCCTCCTCCCATACCGTTCGAACGGCGGGACCGTACCATGCGCTTTCCTTCACGTCCGTGAAGGGCATTTTCTCCTCTGCGGCTGACGCGCCGACAAGCAGGCTTGACGCGCACATCACGCCCGCGAGGAATGTTGCGATGAGTTTTTTCATTTTTAGCTTTCCTTTCATCAAAATAAAGCTTCTGCGTTAATGATAGCACACATTAACGCAGAAGTCAACAAATTTAATATTAATTATCAGTCGGGGAGCTTCACGCAGAAGTAGTAGTAGTCCATTGTCTTGTTTTCGTCGTCGGCGTACATGAGTATCGGCACATAGCCGTCAATGTCCGAGCCGTTTCTGATGCTTCCTGCGATTATCTTGGTAGGCTTGCCCATTGTCGCACCGTCTCTTCCGCGAACGGTAATGAGCTGGGGCTCGCACAGCTTGGTCAGTGACAGAGTGTCATCAGAGACCTTCCAAACCTCAAGTGTTGTTTCGCGACTTCTTGTGTCCTTATTAAGACCGATAATGAACACCTCGCCCTTCGTATTTTCTCCGACAGCGGGCGTGTATGCTGCCTTCGCGTCGGAAAGTCTGAGGGAGGAGTTACGAATTTCCTTAAGATTGCTGTCGTATACGGCGTAGCGGAGATCCATCTTGGTTCCGACGCTCGTAGTGTAAACAACGTGAAGGTTTCCGTGCGTGTCGAGGTTCGTCGCGCCTGTACCGTAGTTCGTCGCGGAATAGCCCTTTACGCCCTCGTCTGTCGTGCTGTACTCGGGCTCGAAGATGTACTGCATTGTGTACTCTTCCTTCCTGGGGTCAGCGACGTGAACGAGGATAAGCGCATCCCAAATGTAGCCTGACTGCTTCTTAAAGTCGACGCAGAGAAGCTGACCGAGTGCCTGAACGAGCGCACATCTCTGTGCGACGAAGAAGAAGCCTCCGTTGCCGTCGGGGTACGCGTTGTCATAAGCGATTCTCCAGTCGAACTGGACCGTGAAGCACTCATTGTCCCACTTGCCGCTCTCCATATCGTAGATGAACCACGCAACATAGCCCGGGACGTCGCCGCCGTTGAAGATGGCGTATATCTTGCCGTTGTGGTTGTCAAGCACAGCCTGCGTGTAGCCGTAGCCGTGGCACTGATTGCCGGGAACATCAAACGAACGGGTCTGCACATCCTTGGTATACGTGTCGGTCTTCGCGTCGTAGGTGTAAAGCGTAAGGCGTGCGAAGCTCCAGCCGTTATTCATGAGAATGATGAATATCTTGCCGTCGGGGCCCTGAAGCACGTTCGGAACGCAGCTGCCCTGCGAATGCTCGAAGTTATCGATGAATATTCTGCGGCAGCCGTCGGAGGTTATCTCAAAGAACGACATCTCGTCGTCGGGTCTTGTTCCGTCGGTATTGTCATCGGTTACGAAAACTGCGAAGGTGCCGTAGCGCGAGCGAACGACCTTGACCTCGTGTCCGCCGTGCGTGCCGATCCATGTGACCTTTGTGTCAGTCGCGTCGCCCTTGTCGTCAACGCGGATAGCCTCGGAGATCATAAGACCGATCTCGTCATCTGTATAAGCCGCGCCGATATTCTCGGGTGTCGGGTCGTCTGCTGGAGCTGCAATATCCTTCCAGCTGTTGTCGGGATAAACGTTGACAAGGCTGTCGGGGTCGGGAGTCGGCTCTGTGCCCTGCTTGGGGAGAATGCGGGTGATTATCATTGCGACCTCGGCTCTCGTCGCTGTCGCTGTCGGGTTGAAGTTTCCGAGCTCGTCGCCGCCGACGATTCCGCGTGCGCGAAGGTCTTCAATATACGCGCTCGCCCACTTCGGAAGCTTATCTGCGTCCGTGAAGCTCTCTGCGAGCACTGCTCCCTGCACCTCAAGTCCCGTTCTCTCGATGTATTCGGAGATGAGCTTCGAGAGCTCCTGACGGAGGATGGGCGCGTCGGGGCGGAACGTATTGTCGGGGTAGCCGTTTACAATGCTCTCCTTGACCGCCCAGCCGATGTAGTTCGAGTACCAGGTGTCCTTCTTTGTGTCGGTGAACTCGAGGCTCTCGCCGAGTCCTGTCTCTGTCGCTCCCGACAGTCTGTAGAGTATCGTGACAAGCTGAGCTCTTGTCATTGCCTCGTTGGGCACGAAGGTGGTCTTGGTCTTTCCCTCCATTATGCCCTCCTCCCATACCGTTCGAACGGCGGGACCGTACCATGCGCTCTCCTTCACGTCCGTGAAGGGCATGTCGCCCTCTGCGGCTGACGCGCCGATAAGCAGGCTTGACAAGCACATCACGCCTGCAAGGGCTGCTGCGATAAGCTTTTTCATGTGTTTTCGCTCTCCTTTTTGTTGTTTTGTGATTTAACGCTACTTTATGATATCACAAACTATTCACTAAACTAACAACAATTTATTAACTTTTTAATAATAAGTCATATTCCGCAGTGAAAATCGGCAAGTCGCGCGACTGCGTTCGTGAAAACGCGCCGTCCGTGCTCACAAAGATAGCTCATGGCGCCGCGTCCGAGCTTCACTCCGCCGTACTCTCCCGCAAGCGGCGTCTCCCGCTCAAGCGCGAGATAATATTTCCGAAGGCGCTCCTCCACGACGAACATTACGCCCTCGCTCTGCCGCCCCCCGTGCTTCAAGCGCGAGCAAAGCGAGATCAGCGCCTCAAGTGAGGTGAAGCGATATACTATGTACCCCGCATCGCGAACGGCGATCGGCTTTTCCTCCGTTTTTCCGTCGCTTCGCGCTATCTTCGTCACGAACATCTCGCAGCCGCCGTGCTTTTCGGGATAATATTGCACAAAGACGCGCTCTCCCACAGCGTCAAAGCCGCATCTGTCGCGAGCCTCCTTCAGTATACTTCGAAATGCGGAACGCCCGTGAAGCTCGCCGCCTCCGCATGGGTCAAAGTCAAGCCTTTTCATATCCTCCGCGGACAGCATGACCTTCAGCTTTGTCCGACTTATGACTATAAGCTCCATTTATATAATACCTTGCCCTTAAACTTAAGCTTAAGACGCGCCGCGTAGGCAACACGCCTTGATATTATTATAATCCGCCCGCAGCGAAAATGTAACCCCTAAATTTCTGCCCGATGTGCCGTTTTACGGAAGACACGGAAAATATGCCGAAACGGAAAAGTCGGCACCGACTGTGTCGGTACCGACTCGAAATACAATATTACTTGTACTTGCGCTTTCTTGCAGCTTCAGACTTCTTCTTTCTCTTTACGCTGGGCTTCTCATAGCATTCTCTCTTACGAAGCTCTGCCTGGATGCCGGAGCGCTGGCACTGTCTCTTGAAACGACGAAGTGCGCTGTCGAGTGATTCGTTCTCTTTAACTCTAACCTCTGCCACTTACAATCCCCCCCTTCGCACATGGCAACAGACAGCCGAAACTATCTCCTTTATATTATACCTCTCGGACGCCGATTTGTCAATACCGAAATTGCGCTTTGCGCGATTATTTTGCAACAATATTGACGATCCTGCCCGGAACGTATATTTCCTTGATTATCTTCTTGCCCTCGAGAGCCTGAGCGACCTTCTCGTTTTCCTTAGCCGCTGCAATTGCGGTCTCGGCTGTAGCGTCAGCCGCTATCATTACGGTGCCGCGAAGCTTTCCGCAGATCTGTACCGCTATCTCGACTGTGCTGTCGTAGCACTTTGCCTCGTCGTACTTCGGCCACTCCGCAAGGGAAGCAAAGCCGCTCTCGCCGAGAGACTCCCACATTTCCTCGGAAAGGTGAGGAGCGAAGGGGCACATGAGCTTAATGAAGGTGCAAAGGCTGTCGCGTGTGAGGCTGCCGAGCTCATAGATCCTATTGAGCAACGCCATCATAGCGGCAATTGCGGTATTGAACTTCATCTCCTCGATATCCGAGGTGACCTTCTTTACCGTCTTGTGGATGAGGGAGTCAAGCTGAGCGTCCTCCTCGCCGTCGCTTATCATATCGGTAAGTGCCGCGAATCTCTCGAGGAAGCGCTTACAGCCGCGGACGCCGTTTTCAGACCACGGAGCCGCCGCACCGTAATCACCCCTGAAGAGGATGTACGTGCGGAGAACGTCCGCGCCGTATACGTCGACGACGTCGTTGGGGTCAACGACATTTCCCTTCGACTTGCTCATCTTCTCGCCGTCGGGACCGAGAATAAGTCCCTGTGCGGTTCTCTTTGCATACGGCTCCTTTACCGGTACCTCTCCGATGTCGTAGAGGAAGCGGTGCCAGAAGCGGGAATATATCAGGTGACGCGTAACGTGCTCCATGCCGCCGTTGTACCAGTCAACGGGGAGCCAGTACTTGAGCTTATCGCTGTCTGCGAAGTGCTCACCGTTTACCGGGTCGATGTAGCGCAGGTAATACCAGGACGAGCCTGCCCACTGAGGCATGGTGTCTGTCTCTCGCTTTGCATCCGCTCCGCAGTGCGGGCACTTGCAGTTTACGAAGGAATCTATCTTCGCAAGCGGGCTCTCGCCGCCCTCACCGGGCTCGAAGTTCTCGATCTCGGGCAGACGGAGCGGAAGCTCGCTGGATGGCACGGGAACCATGCCGCAGTGCGGGCAATGTAC
>CAYYKO010000076.1:0-6490 GCA_964441695.1 uncultured Ruminococcus sp.
CAGCAGAGCTTCATCTCTGTCGGAAATATCGTGATACAGGGAATAATCAACAGCTTCGGCGCGCCGACGGTTGCAGGCTATTCCGCGGGAATCAAGCTCAACAATCTGATCATCACGTCCTTCACGACGCTCGGCAACGGAATTTCGAATTACACGGCGCAGAACCTCGGCGCGGGAAAATACGAGCGCATACGCCCGGGCTTCCGTGCGGGCGCTTGCCTGTCGGTGCTCCTGTCGATACCGTTCACGGCATCCTACGTCACGGCGGGACGCTTCCTCGTGTCGCTGTTTCTCGACTCACCGTCGGAGACAGCTCTCACTGTCGGCGCGCAGCTGCTTCTCGTGCTCTCGCCGTTCTACTGCGTCATCGCCACAAAGCTCACAGCCGACGGCGTGCTTCGCGGTGCGGGAAAGATGGACAAATTCATGATATCGACCTTTACCGATCTCGGACTTCGCGTCGCCCTTGCAGCAATTCTCTCGCGCCCCCTCGGCTCGCTCGGCATCTGGCTGGCATGGCCTATCGGCTGGACGCTCGGAAGTGCGGTCGCGGTATTCTTCTACAGGCGCGAAAAATGGGAAGCTCCCTCGCCCTCCGAGGAGACCTGACGCCGCTTCCGGCAAGTTTTCAACAGAATACAGGGAAAAGTCTCGGGATGCTCCCCGAGGCTTTTTTATATTACAAAACACCGGGTGCAGTCACTTTGCACTCGGTGTTTTGCCAATCCTTATTTATCTTAAGCGGGTAATCGACGCAGGTTATTTCAGAACCGATACAGCGTCGGAGATCGTCTTTTCAAGAGCCTCCTTGCCGTACTTGTCCACCTCGGACTTGTTCTTTTCGCCGTGCGTCAGGCAGCCCGCGCCGCCTATACAGCCACCACTGCACGCCATTCCTTCAATGAAGTTTGCGTCCAGCATATTCTTGCTCTTCTTGATGAGAGCCGCGCGGCATGCCTCGATGCCGTCGCAGGACACTGCCTTAAGGTCGAAGTCGATATTCTGCTCACGGAGACCCTGAGCCACAGCGTCGGACAGACCGCCGGAGCGCGCGAATATTCTTCCGAAGTAGGATGCATTGTTGAGCACATCCTCCTCAAGCGTCGTGATATCTATATCTCTGCTGTCAAAGAGAGCCTGAAGCTCCTCGAAGGTCATTACCGCATCGACATAGGGCTTAACAGACTCAAGCTGCGCCTCTGCCTTCTTTGCGGTGCAGGGTCCGATGAAGACCACCTTAGCGTTTTCTTCCTTGTCCTTTATATACTTTGCAAGCGTTGCCATGGGAGATGCGTTGTGAGAAACGAACTCAAGCAGCTCGGGGTGCGTCTGCTTGATGTACTGCACAAACGCGGGGCAGCAGGAGCTTGTAAGGAAGCCCTTTTCGGCGAGCTCGCGAGACTCCGCCTGTGCTACCATGTCAGCACCGAGCGCCGCCTCAATTACGGTATAGAAGCCGAGAGCCTTGAGTCCGGAGATGACCTGACCGAGCTTCGCGTATGTAAACTGGCTCGAGATCGAGGGCGCGACCATGGCGTAGACCTTATACTTCCCGTTATTCTCGCTCTTTTTGATGAGGTCGATAACGTTGAGGATATAGGACTTATCGGATATTGCACCGAAGGGGCACTGATATACGCACGCGCCGCACTGGATGCACTTGCTGTTGTCGATAGCCGCAGCATTTGCGTCGTTTATCGAGATAGCCTTCACCTTACATGCGATCTGGCAGGGGCGCTTGCGGTTTACTATTGCGAAATACGGGCACACCTTGGCGCACTGACCGCACTCGACGCACTTTGACTTATCGATGTGCGCCACGTGATTGTGGTCAAAGGATATTGCTCCGCGGCGGCAGACGTCCTCACAGCGGTGAGCCAGGCAGCCGCGGCACGAGTCGGTGACCTCGTAGCCTGCCGCGGGGCACTCGTCGCAGGCGATATCGATGACCTCGATAATATTCGGGTTCTCCTTATCGCCGCCCATTGCGATCTTCACGCGCTCGCCGAGTATAGCTCTTTCCTTGTATACGCAGCAGCGCATGGTCGACGTCTTTCCGGGGACTATAGTCTTCGGGATGTCCACGATATTCTGTAAGAGGGTATCATTCCACGCCTGACGCGCGACCTCGCGCAGGACCTTATATTTCAGGTGCTGTACCTTTGTATCGAACTTTCTTACTCCCATATGATCTCCTTAGAAATAGCTGACCTTGATTTTCTTGCCCATCTTTTTGAGGCACTCCGAGAGCTCCTTGACAAGATTCATCTTGATGTTAAAATTAATGGGAAGCTCCGGATTCTGATGCGCGGGGTTTACGGCGCGTCCGACATAGAAATTGATATCGGTCGCCTCCTCGAAGAGAAGTCTGCAAATAAGCGAGGCTCCGTCGCGCTTGAAGCTCCAATGCTCGTAGTATTTGTTCTCGCCGAGGTAATCCTTTGCGTATTCAAGCACCTTATTGACGGTGATAACGCCCTCGGTAACGAGGTCCACGCCCTCGATCTCCGCAATCGGCGGAACGTCGCTTCTCTCGAAGCTGAGGCTTGGTTTGAGGGGCTTGCGAAGGAACTTCGCGGCAATTGAGGAGGTCGTACCTCCGCAGATGATGTGCTTTCCCTCCTTGGAGAAGAACAGCGACATCATACGGTCGGCGTCGTCGCGATTCGACGGCGGACCGAAGAGCATATTCATCGGCTCACGGCGGCGAATACGCACGACACACGCCGTAGCGTCGTCGCCCGGCTTTTCGTCGTAAAGCTTATTGCACTCGTCGACGAGCATGGTCGACAGCGTCTTAGCCGTATAGCCCGCAGGGGCAAGCGACTCCATGAAGGAGGCGATATCCTCGCGCTTCCAGCCGAAATTGTATGCCGTGCCGATACCCGCATGCGGGCAGCCGTCGCTCATTGCGATGAAAATATCGTTTTCGCGCAGGCTGATAACGGACTTGTATATCTTCTTACCGCCGATGCTCATTTCTGTCTTCGGGTAATCCCACACCTGCTCGTCGCGAATGACGATGGCGTGAGGATTGTCGTACTGAATGAGCTCCGCGGTGCGGTTATTCATGAGATGAATTATGGTGAAGGTCGAATACGCAACTCCGCGCACGGAGCACACGGGAAGCGTCGCGGCGATAGTCTCGACACACTCCTCGAGGGAAAGCCCCTCTGCGAGCATGGTCGAGATTATCTTCGAGGTCAAGGTCGAGAGAATGCTCGCCTTAACACCGCTTCCGAGTCCGTCGGAGAGCACGATGACCGTCGAGTCCTCGCTCGGCTCGACGATATCAACGTGGTCGCCGCAAAGCTGCTCGCCGTAATGATTTATGCTTTTGTAGCCGATATCGGCACAAAGATCATTCATTTGTGATAGACTCCTTCAGCTTTGCAAGTGCGATCTTGGTCTCAGCGGCGGTCTCTCCGAGCAGGGATGCGATCTCCTGAACGATACGCATCTGCTTGTCGACCACGCGGTCGGCGACCTCGACCGTCTGACGGCTTATGCTTTCCTTCTTCTCGCGCTCGTTCTGCTCGTCGGTGATATCACGCATGATACCGATAAGCAGGCGCGACTCCTTGTCGTATACTATGGACTGCTCGACGTAGCGCTTGTACTCTGCGAGATATACCCGCTCGTTGTGAACGTCGTGTCCGCTGTTCAGCACATTTATAAATGCTGTGGGGTCAAGTATACGGATGACCTGGTCTCCGAGAATATCGCTCTCGGAGCGGATATTCATTATATGTCTCGCGGCGGTGTTTATCTGCTGAACCTCAAGGTTCTCGTTAAGCACGATAAGACCGTTCGGTGAATTGTTAACTATAGCGTCGGAGAAGCTTTCCGCCTTATCCTTGAGGTACGGCAGGCACATTGAGATCTCCGCCTTGCCCTGGAGGATGGCGACAGCCTTCTCTCGGCAGGTATTATAGCCGCATGAGCCGCAATTGAGCTCCTGCGAGGGCTTGAACTTGCCCATCTGACGAAGCACGGCGCATATTTCCGTCTCGGACGGCATTTGCAGGCGCTTCTCAATGAATTCAAAGCTCTTTCTGAGCTCCGAGCTCTTCGGCTGGGTCACGTTGAAGTCGTGCTCTCCGGCGTAATTTGCGACGGCGATATAATCCTTGACGGCGGAGGAGCGGTGATACTTCTCCATAACGGGGCCTCCGACACAGCTTCCGATGCACGCCGACATCTCGACAAAGCACTTATGTATGCGTCCCTCGATGATATCCTTGAGCGCGGCAATGCAGGTATCGATGCCGTCGAGTGCAAGGTAGGAGTAATCGTTCTGCTGAGCCATGGTCTTGAGAATTCCGCCCGTTGTGGGGAAGAATCTCGCACGCGAGCAGTCCTCGCGGTCACTCTCCGCCTCGAGCTCGATATTCTCCGCGCGAAGCCACTCTGTCAGCTCCTCGAAGGTAAGAACGGCGTCAACTATGCCCTCATAGTGCTCCGCCTCGTCCTTCTTCGCGACGCAGGGACCGATAAAGACGGTCTTGGCGTCCGGATAGCGCTTCTTTATATCCATGCAGTGAGCCTGCATGGGAGACGCGACGTCGGCAAGGTACTCGAGCGCCGCGGGATAATGCTTCTGGATGAGCAGATTGATCGAGTGGCAGCAGGAGCTGATAATTACATCACGCTCCTCCTCGCGTATCATTCGCTCATACTCGTTCTTGACGACGGTCGCGCCGAGCGCGGTCTCCTCAACGTCGGCAAAGCCGAGCTTTTTGAGAGCACGTCTCATCGACTCTATGCCGACGCCCTCGTAATTTGCAATAAAGGAGGGAGCGAGGCTGACGTACACGGGGTCGCCGCTTTGGAGGAGGACTCTTACCTTTTCGGTCTCGTCAACTATCTCCTTTGCATTCTGCGGACATACGACAAAGCACTGACCGCAGAGTATGCACTCGTTTCCTATGATATGAGCCTGGTTTCCGGAAAAGCGAATGGCCTTGACCGGGCAGTGTCGGATACATTTATAGCAGTTTTTGCAGTTTGATTTTTTCAGCGTCAGGCAGTTCGGCACGGCGCGTCACACCCTTTCCAAAACCTTTAAGATATTCTCAGTGAAAAATTCCTTGAAATTTTCCTTCGTAATGCCGACATGAACATCCTCGTCGACCTGCACGGTCACGCCGATACGGTTACACTTGCCGATGCAAAAGCTACCGGCAAGTGTGACCTCATCCTCGATATGATGTTCTTCGACAGCCTTTTGTAAGAGCTCAACTATCTCGGGAGCACCCTTGAGATGGCATGAGCTTCCCACGCAAACCTGTACGACCATTGTCTCAGACCTCGGCCTTGATGCACTTCTCGAAGAACTCGTCGACCGTTTCGGGCGTTACGGAATGGAAGGTGTCATCGACGCTGACACATACGCCCTGCTGACATTTGCCCATGCAGAAGGTTCCGCCGAGCTCCACCTTGTCACCGAGATTGTTCTCGGAGATAAGGTACTGGAGCTGCTCTACGACCTGACGTGAGCCCTTGATGTGACAGGAGCTTCCGATGCATACTGTTACTTTCATTTATATATCCTCCGTTATAGCTTATTCGTAATCTACGACGTCTACCCAGGACAGAAGGAATTCGCGCTCCTTCTCGTTGCCCTTGACGGACTGAGAAGCGGCTACGATGGGCATCCACTTCTGAACGTACTGCTTTGCGGTGTTGCTCATCTCGCAGAAGAGGTCGAGGTACTTCTTTGCGCCCTCGATATCGCCGTTGAGCCAGAAGAGGAGGTAGGTGCGTGCGACGTCAGCGGACGCGTTGCCCTGAGTTACATGAGCCCAGTCGATGATGTAGGGAGTGCCGTCCTCGGAGATGATGATGTTTCCGGGGTTAAAGTCGCCGTGGCAGACCTTTGTGTGCTTCGGCATACCCTCAAGACGTGTGTGAAGGTCATATCTTGTTGTAGCGTCAAGCTCGCTTGCTGCGATCTTGCGGCTCATCTTGTCCTTGAGCTTTGTAAGGAGGGGAGCTCTCTTCTCGTGTACGGAAAGCTGGAGCTCAACGAAGAGGCGAAGGTACTCGTCCTTCTTCTCGGGCTCCTCGTCCATGAGCTGCGCCAGGGTCTTGCCCTTGATGTACTCGGATACGATTGCCCACTTGCCGTCAACGAGAGTTACCTCGGAGATCTTCGGGATATTGAGACCGGTCTCCTCGATGCGCGCCTGGTTGAGAGCCTCATTGAGGACGTCAGCCTTCGAATACTCTGCGTTGAATACCTTAATGCATCTGTCACCGTCACGGTATACAGACTTGTTATTTCTTACTGCGATCAATCTGTCAAGCTTCATTATCTCATTCCTCCAAAATCACGCCTTTTTGCCGCGGCGGTAGTTTGCCTTAACCTTGTCGGTGGGAACGACACCGTCGGCGTCGTCAGCTGTGGGGAGCGCACTCTCCGTGAAATGCTTATCACCGTAGTAAGCGTTGAGATACATCTGACGGATCTCGGACATGAGGGGGTAAC
>CAYYKO010000077.1:0-6469 GCA_964441695.1 uncultured Ruminococcus sp.
ACGCTAGCCTGTCACGCTAGAGGTCAGGGGTTCGAGTCCCCTTCGGGTCGCCACCACCAATATGCCGTAAGCGGAAAGCTACGGCACAGGATGCCTTTGTAGCTCAGTTGGTAGAGCAGAGGACTGAAAATCCTCGTGTCGTTGGTTCGATTCCGACCGGAGGCATATGCGGATTTAGCTCATTTGGTAGAGCGCGACCTTGCCAAGGTCGAGGTGGCGGGTTCGAGCCCCGTAATCCGCTCCAAAAGAACTTTGTCACAGACAAGGTTCTTTTTTTCTATATTTGCACGAAGGCTCGGGCGGCTTTCGCTGAGCACAACTTCCGCGGGGGCGCGGCTTTTCCCGGGGCGTGATTTGCCCCGGAGTCCGACTCCGAGGAAGCACGACTTCTGCGGGGGCGCGGCTTTGGCGGGAGGCTTTACCCTGCGGAAGCCTGATTTTTTCGAATGCGCCTCACCGGGGCGGCGCGGGCGCGAGGCTATATTTTCTTGAAACGGTATAAAATGAAACGAAAAAAGCTATCTCTCATATCCTCACTGCATTATGCAAAATTAATTTATCGCACGGCTCTGCTCATCTTAGCCACGGTCATGTATATTCTCAGCCGCGTCAAGCGCGACGGCGAGCTCTTTCGCGGCTACGAGGACAGTCTTTGGGTGCTTGTGCTGATCTCCGTCGTGTACACTGCGGAAATGATCAGCCGCTTCTTCCCCTCGCGCCTTGAGAGCATGGGCTGTCAGAAGCAATTTCGGCGAAATCTGCGTCGGACGGACTGCACCACACCGCGCCTTATGCCGTGGTACCGCACGCTTGCGGTCGTGCTTTCCTGGCTCGCGCTGAACGGCGTTATCGGTCTGCTGTACTATACGAAGCTGATCGACGAGGGAATCCTGGTGCTGATAAGCCTCGGCTACGGCGTCTGCGACATGATATGCATTCTGTTTTTCTGTCCCTTCCAGACCTTTATAATGAAGAACCGCTGCTGCACCGTGTGCCGCATATACAACTGGGACTTTGCAATGATGTTCACGCCATATATCTTTATCCGAAAGCCGTTCACGTGGGGAATGCTCGCTCTTTCGCTCCTGCTGCTGCTGCGCTGGGAGATAACGTACAGGCTTCGCCCGGAGCGGTTTTCGGAGAGCACGAATGCATCGCTTTCCTGCGTACACTGTCGGGAAAAGCTGTGCCACCACAAAAAGCAGCTTCGCTCGCTGCACCGTTCGCTGAGAAAGCACTCGAAATAAGCCACGTCGGCACAGAGGCGACGCGGCGGTCGGCGGACAGGCACACGGACGCGACGGGCTGGATTTTATATTTCCGAAGCGTTCGGCGGCGAGCAGACGCGACGGACGGCAATAAAAATTCACTTCACGGGAGGCACGGTGTTCGTGTCTCCTTTTTATTTATCTTGCAGGAACGGCGGGCGGGGCGGCACTGAAATATTGTAAGCTCGCAACCTTACGTTGGGCAGGCGGAGCACCGCAGCGGCACGTTTCCCTCCGAAATGGATTTTTTTCGAAATATTCCCAGATATCTTGAAAAGCTTGCGGAAATCGTATATAATTTACATATACATGGCAAATGCGCCGCCGTTACTCGGCCTCGGCTTTCCCCGAGCCGACGCGCTGCAACACCGTGCGATGGCGCAATGCAAATTTCGGAGGACTTATAACCCATGAAAAAACGCATCCCGAGCCTTATTCTTGCGCTTGTGCTCCTGCTTGCGGTAATTCCGAGCACGCCGCTCGCGAGTGCCGCCGATGCACCGCGTCTTGACGACGTTATCCGAACGCCGCTGACAGCCGATGTGACTGCCATCGACGGCGGCACCGTCGGAGCAAATTATTACCTCACGGAGGACGTGACACTCTCTGACATGCTGACCGTCACGGGCGGCACTGCCGACGCTCCCGTTATTATCGACCTGAACGGTCACGTGCTGACGATCGCCAAATCGACCTCTGAGCTCTTCATGATCAAAAGCTCAGGTCACCTGGTCTTGAACGACAGCAGACCCGAGGCGACACATGACGACAGCTCACTGCCCGTCGGAGGTGTCATCACAAACAACAAGAGAAACGGCGCCTTCTTCGTTGACGGCGGAAGCCTTGTCATGAACGGCGGCACGCTCTACCGATGCAATTCGGATATGCACGGCTGTGTCTCCGTATTCAACCCGGACGCAAGCTTCACATTGAACGGCGGCTCTATCCGCGAATGCAGCAGCATGATCGCCGGCGCTGTATTCGCTCTCGGCGACTTCATCATGAACGGCGGCTCCATAAATGACTGCTCTTACAACACAGGCGGCGCCGACTCCGTGGCTGTCAACGACTATGCCACCTTTTATGCAAACGGAGGCACGGTCAGCGCCTGCTCTGCCTATCAAGGCACATCGGTTCGTGTATGCGGAAACGCGAGCATCACGAACAGCTCCACTGACGGAGGAGCCACGGTATTCTACGGCAGCCCCGGTGAGCTGCGGTGCGATACGAATGAGTCGATTGACGGTCACATCGTTACATTCGTGGGTATTATGCCCATCGGCGAAGCATGGGAGGTCGTTGCAGACGGCGGACAGGCGAAGAAGCCCCCGGACAACAATGTCAGTCCCGGCTGGACCACCAAGTATTACACAGACCCCGGCTGCAATTCCGAATACGAATGGGTATTCGAAAGCGACACGGTCAGCTCTGACATGAGTCTTTTCGCAAACACCGTCGCGATCCCCTACAGCATTTCCTACGACCTCGGCGGCGGCACACTCTCTGTGCCGAATCCGACCGAATACTATGTGTGGAGCGACACGTTCGTGCTGAATGAGCCTGTGCGCGAGGGCTGGGAATTCATCGGCTGGAGCGGCACGGGGCTCGTCGGCTGCGAAAACCGTGCTGTGAAGATCGAGCGAGGCAGCTACGGTGACAGAAGCTACAGCGCAAGCTGGCGCGATGTTGGCGCTCCGAGCATTTCGGGCATCACGCACGGTGCGATCTACTGCGCGGCGCAAAGCTTTACCGTGACGGACAACAGCGGCTCCGCCACGGTTACAGTGAACGGCGTGCCCGTCACGCCGGACGCGAGCGGCAGCTTCACGCTCCAGCCCGCGCTCGGTGCGCAGACGGTAATTGCGACCGACGGCGCGGGGAACTCGTCTTCGCCGATAACGGTCACGGTAAATGACGGACACACCTACGACTGGCATAGTGAGAACGGCACGTACCGCAAGAAATGCCGCTTCTGCACCGATGAAACGCAGGCAGCGGCAATTCCGACGCTTGCACCGACGGCACCGAACGCAGTCTGCCACGGACAGCGCTTCACGGTAAGCGTCGCACTACCGTCGGGCTGCACCTCACCCGTGCTTGCATGCGTATTCAGAGATAAAAACGGCGCCGAGCTTGGCGGCAGCGGCGGTAGCGGCATTGCGATGACTGAGAAGACAGGGGAGAGCGGCGTATTCGTCGGCGAGATAACGGTGCCCGACGGCGCTGACACAGCCTCTCTGGCAGTCTTCGTCACGGCGACGACCGCGGACGGCTTTACCTTCACGTCGCCCGAGAAGGCAATCACGGTAGCAAGCGCACACAGCGGCGGCACGGCGACCTGCGTTGCTCGCGCAGTCTGCGACGTTTGCGGCGAGGAATACGGCGACGTTGACGGGGACAACCACGTCGGCGGCACGGAGCTGCGGCTTGACCGCGCGCCTACCTGCACGGAGGACGGCTACACCGGCGACACGCACTGCAAGAGCTGCGGTGAAAAGCTTTTGGACGGCTCCTCGATAGACGCGACGGGGCACAGCGACGACGACCGCGACCACATATGCGACGCGCCTACCTGCAAGGCTGTTGTCTCCGCTCACAGCGGCGGCACGGCAACGTGCGTTGCTCCCGCGGTCTGTGAATGGTGTGGTGAGGAATACGGTGAAGTTGACGGGGATAACCACGTCGGCGGCACGGAGCTGCGGCTTGACCGCGCGCCTACCTGCACGGAGGACGGCTACACCGGCGACACGCACTGCAAGAGCTGCGGTGAAAAGCTTTTGGACGGCTCCTCGATAGACGCGACGGGGCACAGCGACGACGACCGCGACCACATATGCGACGCGCCTACCTGCAAGGCTGTTGTCTCCGCACACAGCGGCGGCACGGCGACCTGCGTTGCTCGCGCAGTCTGTGAATGGTGTGGTGAGGAATACGGTGAAGTTGACAGGGCGCACGGCGCACACTCCGCGCTGAAGCACGTTGACGCTTTGGCACCGACGTCCTCGTCGGACGGCAACACGGAATACCTGTACTGCGAGGACTGCGGCAGATATTTCAGCGACACGGAATGCAAAAACGAGATCTCGCTTGCCGACACGGTAATCACAAGGACGAATGACGGCGACGGGCCGGCTGACAAGCCGACAGATGAGTCAGCGGGCGAGCCCGCAACCGGCGACGGCAGTCGAATGACGCTTTGGCTGGCGCTGCTTGTCGGCGGCGTCGCACTGCTCGGCGCGACCGAGCTTTACGGCAGGAAAAAGCGCTCCGCGAAATAATAAGCGGGCATAGCCCTCGAGAGCCTACGGCTTTCGAGGGCGTTTTTGCTCACACCGCGCTTGCTTCAGATATTTCGTGAATTCGCCAATTCGCTAAATTTGTGCGCCGCGCAAAAGAATTTTCGTTTTTGTATTGACAAGGCGCGGCGGGTGTGATATAATATTTATGTTGATGGCGCCATAGCCAAGCGGTAAGGCAGAGGTCTGCAAAACCTTTATCCCCGGTCCGATTCCGGGTGGCGCCTTTAAGCCTCGAATGCAATGCATTCGAGGCTTTTTGTTTTGTCGCTGCGCTGCCGTCCTCGGAGAACGCTGTGCGCGGAGCTCGAGCCGAGCTTTTCCTTATAAACTGTTGAAAGCTGCGGCAAAGCGGGCGAGGTGCAGCTGCGCGGCGTGAAGTTTTCCTTATTAATTGTTGAATTCTTCGCGGTAAGGCAGGGGCTTCGCGAGCGCGCTGCCGGGCGGCGTGAGTTTTCCCTATAATATGTTGAAAACTGCTGTCGCTGTATATGAATAAAAGGAAGGCTACCATAGGGTAGCCTTCCTTTTATTATCAGAACAGACCTGTGATCCTTCCGTTCTCGTCGACGTCGATGCGCTCTGCGGCTGGCGACTTCGGCAGACCGGGCATTGTGAGTATGTCTCCCGTGAGGACTACCACAAAGCCCGCTCCCGCGGATACCTTGACGTTCTTTACGGTGACGGTAAAGTTCTCGGGCGCGCCGAGCTTTGTCGGGTCGTCGGAGAAGCTGTACTGCGTCTTCGCGATGCAGACGGGCACGCGGTCAAAGCCGAGCGCCTCGAGAGCGGCGATCTGCTTCTTTGCGGCGGGAGTGACGTTGATTCCCGCGCCGCCGTATACCTTCTTGACTACCGCCTCGATCTTGTCCTCGATGGAGCCGTCAAGCTCGTATGCGAAGGTGAAGTCTCCGCGCTCCTCGTCGCACAGGCGAACCACCTCGCGTGCAAGAGCCTCGCCTCCGGCGCCGCCGTCCGCCCAAACGGTGGAGAGCACGGTATTAACGCCGAGCTCGCGGCACTTCGCGATGATGAAGTCTATCTCCGCGTCGGTGTCGGTGGGGAAGCGGTTGACCGCTACGACGCAGGGGAGCTTATAAACATTTTTAATGTTCGACACGTGGCGCAAAAGGTTCGGGATACCGCGCTCGAGCGCGCCGAGATCCTCCGTTGCAAGCTCGGTCTTTGCAAGGCCGCCGTGCATCTTGAGAGCGCGGACGGTTGCAACGACGACGACCGCGTCGGGGGTAAGACCCGCCATGCGGCACTTGATATCGAGGAATTTCTCCGCGCCGAGGTCAGCGCCGAAGCCCGCCTCCGTGACGGTATAGTCGCCCATCTTGAGCGCGAGCTTTGTAGCCATAACGGAGTTACAGCCGTGCGCGATATTGGCGAAGGGACCGCCGTGAACGAACGCGGGCGTGCCCTCGAGGGTCTGCACGAGGTTCGGCTTGAGCGCGTCCTTGAGGAGATCTGTCATAGCGCCCGCTGCCTTGAGCTCGCCGCAGGTCACGGGGCGGTCATCGGCAGTATAGCCGACGATAATACGCTCGAGGCGGTGCTTGAGGTCGCTTATGGAGTCGGACAGGCAGAGGATAGCCATAATTTCGGAGGCGACGGTAATGTCGAAGCCGTCCTCACGCGGGACGCCGTTTGCCTTGCCGCCCATGCCGTCGACGATGAAGCGGAGCTGGCGGTCGTTCATATCGACGCAGCGCTTCCAGGTAATGCGGCGGACGTCGATGCCGAGGGCGTTGCCCTGCTGGATGTGGTTATCGAGCATCGCGGCGAGGAGGTTATTTGCAGCGCCGATAGCGTGGAAGTCGCCGGTGAAGTGGAGGTTGATATCCTCCATGGGCACGACCTGTGCATAGCCGCCGCCTGCGGCACCACCCTTAACTCCGA
>CAYYKO010000078.1:0-6366 GCA_964441695.1 uncultured Ruminococcus sp.
GCCGCCGGGATACTTCTTGTAAATGTGTCTGAGGGAAAGGCTTGCCATATGTGTTTCTCCGATCCGCCGCATGTCGCGGCATATAAGTGGTACGGCGGGCACACCGCCGAGCATGATTTTTTTAACGCTAATATTGTACCAAATTCCGCGCAATTTTGGTAGAGGCTATTTCTCCAAATTTCGCCCCCGCGTTTTGTTAATGTCGCACAACAAAAAGCGCCCGTTTTGGGCGGGCGCCCCGAAATCGAAGGTGTTTCTTCTAATTTTATTAGAAAACGGGCAAAGTAACGCCGTAATGACGGCAGATCGCGACACACGCCGCCGCGCAGAGCGCCGAGGCGAGCGCACCCGTGCCAAGCCCGAGCAAAAAGCCCGCACGCACCTTGCCGAAAAGGTAATAAAGCCGCATTTTCACCTCACGCGAAGGTCTCTCACAGGCATTATTCCCCGACGCGGTGAAATAATACGTGCCCGTCGCTTACAGCTCGCGTGCGGTAAGCTCTATCAGCAGCTCGACATTGTCGCTTTGACCGCGCGAATCGACCGCTGCGCGGTTGCGCCGCACCTCGCCGCATTTGCGGCACTTATGGTATATGACAAAGCCGTGCCGTGCGTCCGGCTCCGTCTTCACGGCGTCCATTATCCCGCCGCAGTCCGATGCGCGGTCTCCGGGATTGATGTCGAGATGCAGCGACGCCAGGCAATACGGGCAATGATTTCTCGAGGTGTAGCCGAGCGGCTCGACCTCGCGTCCGCAGGCGGCGCAGACAAAGCCGCTGTCGTTTTTCGTAAATCTTTTCGCTTCCATAAATTAATCCTTCTTATAATATATTCCCTGATACGTGCCGCGACGGTACAGCTCGCGGTCTATCATATTCATGACCTCGGTCTTTCTGCGGCTCCACATGGGAGCGACGAGCACGTCGAGCGGGCTGTCGCCCGTCACTCTGGCAATTACGCACTCGGGCGGCAGCAGCTCGAGCTGGTCGCACACGACGCTCACGTATTCCTCGCGCTCGAGCGGGGTGTACTCTCCCCTCTCGTAAAGCTCGCAAAGGCGCGTGCCGCGCAGCACGAGCAGCAAATGCAGCTTTATCTGCCGCACGTCAAGGCGCGACAGCTCGCGCGCTGTGTTCAGCATATCCTCGCGCGTCTCGCCGGGCAGCCCGTTTATAATGTGTACGCCGATGCGAATATTCCCGCCCGCCGCGCGCAGCCTTTCGTACCCGGCAAGGAAGGTATCGAAGTCGTGCCCGCGTCCGATAAGGCGTGCCGTTTTATCGGATGAGCTTTGAAGCCCGAGCTCCACCGTGACCGGCAGACGCTCCGAAATGCGAACAAGCTCGAATATTGCCTCGTCCGTCAGGCAGTCCGCGCGCGTTGCGACGTCGAGCATCACCGCACCCTCAAGGGACGCCGCCTCGGTGTATATCCGCCGAAGCGTCGCGCCGTCGGCGTAGGTATTCGTATTCGCCTGAAGGTATGGGATATAGCCGACGGGAGTCCACTTTCGGCAGGCGGTTCGAACTGCCGCCGCATACTGCTCGTCGAGGCTCTCGCCGACGGCTCCCGAGCTGCCGGACAGGCAATATATGCAGCCCTCCGTGCCGCACGTTCCGTCCTTATTCGGGCAGGTGAAGCCCGCGTCGAGCGGTATTTTCGCGCATTTTCCGCCGAAGGTGTGCTTTGTGTAATAGTCAAAGGTCTGATACCGCTTTTCGGTATCGGAGAATTCGTAGGGGTTTGTCAGTATCTGTGACGGCATGGCGACCTCCGAGCTTTATTTCAGCGCGCTCGAGCAGATAAGGCGCTCGAGCACGATGTAGCCGAGTGAGGAGGATTTCATCTGAGTGTCCGCCGCCGCGCACAGCTCGACCGCGCGGTCGAGTCTTTCAAGGCTGACCGACGCCGCTGCCCTCAGATACAGTCCGACGCGGTACTCGTGCAGCTTCAGCGCCGAGGCGATCTCCCGTTTATCCGCGCCCTCCGCGGCAAGGCTCGCTACCGCGGCAAGGTCGCACAGCGCCGAGGTGACCGACGCGAGCACGCGCACGGGGCTTTCGTTCTTCTGCTTTGACATGCGTATCGAGTCAAACGCGGAGTCGAGGTCTCCCGAAAGTATGGAATTCGCCAGGCGAAAGGCGTCCTCCTCCTCTGTTCGCGACACAGTCGACTCGACGAGCACCGCCGTTACCGCACTCTCGCCGGCAGCACACGCGCGAGCGGCGACCTTCTCTGCCTCCAGCGAAAGGCGGTGCATTCCGCGACCGCACAGGCGAAGCATCAGCCTCAGTGCCTGCTCGTCGGCGACAAGCCCGTGCTCGGCGAAATGTCGCGACAGCCAGCGCATGAGCGGAAGCTCGCCGCCGAGCGGAAGCTCCACGCAGCTTGCAAGTGCGCCGAGCGATTTCAGCGCGCTGCTCGGTCTTTTCGCGCTTCCCGCGTCAAAGCCGCCCGCCGTCACGCTGATAACGAGCACCGTGTCCTCCGGCAGCTGTTCAAGCGCGGCAAGCAGACCCTTTTTCTCGCGCTCGGGCAGGCTGTCGTAGGAGGTCAGCTTGACACAAATGAGCTTTTTGTCCGACATGAGCGGAAGCGACGCCACAGCGTCCGAAAGCGCCGCTGCGGAAAAGCTCTCGTCGTCGAAGACAGTCTCGTTGAAATCGGCAAACGACTCGTCGGTTATCACCGCGCGTCTTATGAGCGAGGTATAGTGCTCCTTCAGGTAATCCTCGTCTCCGTAGAGAAAATAGCAGCCCGCGGGCTCCTTGACGGAGGCTTTCAGCTCTTTTTCTGTCATGTCGGTCTCCTTAAATCTTACTTACGGTACTAATATATCACACACGGCGCAAAATTTCAAGGTGCGCGGTGAAATTTGCGCGATATACACACGCTTTGCGCTCCGCTCTTGACTTTCGCGGCGCTTTGGGGTATTATATAGGTAACAAAAACTTCGAAAGGCACCTTTTTTATGAAAAGTTCAAGAATCGCCGCGTCACTGCTTGCGGCACTTATGCTTGTCTCCTGCGCCGCCGAAACGACGCCCTCCGACACCGACTCCGTCACAGAGACCGCTCAGGCAGACCGCACCGAGCGCGAAATGTGTACCGTACACCACAGCTCCTATCACTCCATCCCGACCGAGCTTGCCCTCTACGTCGGCGAAAACGAGACCACCGAGTGGATCACCGCCCGCGACCCCGAAAGCACAGACGACGGCGACGGCTGCCCTTGCAGCGAGCGAAATATCAAGGCCTTTATCGACGACTTCGACATTCCGCGCGAGGTCTTTGCCGCGAAGGCAGATCTTTCACACTATGCGACCTTGGACTGCGAGCTGCTTTACAGCGGCAGCAGGGAGGAGATCGACGCGTACTTCCGCGACACCGAAGCGCTCCGTCACAAAAGCGTGAGGGCGCAGCATTTCTCGTTTCTTGAGCATCTTATCGTCAGCGACTACCCCGACGAGGCAACGGCTGCCATTGTAAAGGACTCGACGGGCGCGCACGGCTCGACGCCGTCGGTGCCTCAGCTTGCGAGCCTTCTCGGCATTTCGCGCGAGAAGCTTGAGGAATATATCGCGCAGGCCGACACGATGACCGAGCAGACCTGTGGCGAGCTTCTTTCCTATGATTACGACCTTGACATGATATACGACTCCGACGGCGCGTACCGCACGCTTCCGGACACGGGAGAATTATCGGAATACGACCGCATTCTGGTGCTGAACCGCATATTTTGCGCCATCGGCGCGTAAGAAATACGCTCGAAAGCAAAAGCCTTCGCAAGGTACATTACCGCGAAGGCTTTTTCGTTTTGCTTTATCTGATTCCGTAATGCTCGATCACGTAGTCCATGTCCTTATCTCCGCGACCCGAGAGATTGATAAGCACCGAGCCGTGATCCATCGTCTGCGCGAGCTTCATGCCGTAGGCGACGGCGTGAGAGCTCTCGATGGCGGGGATGATTCCCTCAAGGCGTGAGAGCTTGTAGAACGCGTCGATGGTCTCCTCATCGTCGATGACGTCGTACTTGACACGTCCGAGATCGCGAAGAAATGCGTGCTCGGGACCCGACGAGGGGTAGTCAAGTCCGCTCGCGACGGAATAAACGGGAGCGGGATCGCCGTTTTCGTCCTTGAGCATGATGCTGTTGAAGCCGTGCATAACGCCCTCTGTGCCGTACTTGAGGCTTGCCGCGTGGTCGCCGAGCTTCGGACCGCGTCCGAGCGGCTCAACGCCGTAGATATCGACCGGGTCGTTAAGGAAGCCCGAGAAGAGTCCCGCCGCGTTCGAGCCGCCGCCGACGCAGGCGACGATAGCCGTGGGAAGGTTGCCCGTCATCTCGATGAACTGGTCGCGCGCCTCGATTCCGACGACGCTCTGGAAGTCGCGTACCATCATCGGGAAGGGATGCGGACCGAGCACCGAGCCGATGCAGTAAATCGCATCCTTATATTCGCGGCTGTACGCGTCGAATGCCGCGTCGACAGCCTCCTTGAGAGTCTGAAGTCCGTGAGTTACCTCGACGACGTTCGCGCCGAGTATCTTCATTCTCGCGACGTTCGGAGCCTGCTTTTTGATGTCGACCGAGCCCATGTAGATATCGCACTCGAGTCCGAAATATGCTGCCGCCGTTGCGAGCGCGACGCCGTGCTGACCGGCGCCGGTCTCGGCGATGACCTTCTTCTTGCCCATGTACTTCGCAAGCAGTGCCTCGCCCATGCAGTGGTTGAGCTTATGCGCGCCGGAATGGTTAAGGTCCTCGCGCTTTGCGTAGAGCTGTACCTTTCCGCCGAGCGAATCGGAAAGACGCTCCAGGTGCGTTATGGGTGTGGGTCTTCCCTGGAACTCACGTCGGATTCTGCGAAGCTCCGCTATAAACTTTCTCGACTGAGCTATCGAGTAGTACGCCTCGGTGATCTCGCGCATTGCTGCGAGAAGCTTATCCTCGATGTACGCGCCGCCGTACCTTCCGAAGTAGCCATCGTTGTCGGGGTAGTTGTTAAAATATGTATCAAAATCGATGCCGTTGAATTTCATAATAATTTTCCTTTCGAGCGCTTGTGGCTTTTAATTTTTGCTTTGCCGCCATGCGGCAGGGTCGTCCGAGTTTACATTTAAGCGTCGCCATCGTTTGGTAAGAAGCATGCTTGCCGCCTTTCTCTCCGTGCGGGAAAACAAAAAATCCTCGACAGAGCTGTAATTCTGCCAAGGACGAACAATAACAAGTCCGCGGTGCCACCTTGAATTCGCAATAAAGCGCACTTTGCGGGATACCGACATATCCCCGACCACTCACGCAGGTCTCGCGTTGCGGAATACTCGGCGCACAGCCTTTCACCGCACCCTCAACGGTCCATTTGACAGCTTGTTTCCCACCCGACTCACAGCGCCGCGGGCTCTCTGCGGAGGCATGACTGCCGTTATCTCCGTATCAACGGTTTATGCTAAGATTATACCACCGTGCCGACGCGCTGTCAATAGGGTTTTTACCGTTTTTCGAAAGTTTTTTCGCCGTGTCGGACAGCGAAGGGGCGAAAAAAGGCTCCGCGCGAGTGCGTCGTGCGGAGCCCTTCCTATGCTGTTGTGCGTGGAATTAATACATTCCGCCCATGCCGCCGCCCATTGCGGGGTTAGCGGGAGCCTCGGGCTCGGGCTGGTTTGCAACGAGAGCCTCTGTTGTGAGAACTGTGGAGGCAACGCTCGATGCGTTCTGGAGTGCGCTTCTCGTAACCTTTGCGGGGTCAACGATACCGGCCTCCATCATATCAACGTACTTCTCGTTGTAAGCGTCGAAGCCGTAGCCGAGCTTACCGGAGGACATGATGGTGTTAACGATAACGGAGCCCTCAAAGCCTGCGTTCTCGGCGATCTGGCGAACGGGAGCCTCGAGTGCGCGAAGAACGATGTTCACACCGGTCTTCTCGTCGCCCTCTACCTGAGCGGCAACGTCTGCAACCTTGGAGATGAGGTTGAGGTATGCTGTACCGCCGCCTGCGACGATGCCCTCCTCAACTGCTGCGCGTGTTGCGTTGAGAGCATCCTCGATGCGGAGCTTCTTCTCCTTCATCTCGGTCTCTGTAGCTGCACCGACCTTGATAACGGCAACGCCGCCTGCGAGCTTTGCAAGTCTCTCCTGGAGCTTCTCGCGGTCGAAGTCGGAGGTAGTTGTCTCGATGCCGGACTTGATCTGTGCGACTCTTGCGGCAATTGCCTCGGTGTCGCCCGCGCCGTCAACGATGATGGTATTGTCCTTTGTGATCTTGACCTGTCTTGCACGGCCGAGCTGTGCAACGGTGGTCTCCTTGAGCTCAAGGCCGAGCTCGTCGCAGATGACCTCGCCGCCCGTGAGGATAGCGATGTC
>CAYYKO010000079.1:0-6363 GCA_964441695.1 uncultured Ruminococcus sp.
CATATTTCGCTTTATGACCTGAAGATCGAGCCGAGCACGCCGTTTTACGAAAACCGTGCCGCGCTCGCCGACATCTGTGCCGACGAGGACACGGAGTTCGCGATGTACACCTCGGCAATAGAGCTTCTTGCCTCGCGCGGCTACGAGCAGTACGAAATATCGAATTTTGCACGCCCCGGCTTCCGCTGCGCTCACAACATGAAGTATTGGAACTGCGAGGAATACCTCGGCTTCGGCGTCTCGGCGCACTCCTACTTCAACGGCAACCGCTTTGCGTTTATTTCCGACATAATGAAGTACATGCCAGCGCTCGAGGACATGACAAGCAGCATCGAGCTGACGAGCGAAAGCGAGCATCTTGAGCGGCGCGAGCGCATGGGTGAATATATCATGCTTCGATTCCGTCTGTGTGACGGGCTTGACCCGTCGGCATTTGCCGCGCGCTTCGGCGTCTCGTTCGAGGCTATGTACGGCGCGAAGCTGAAGAAGTACATAAATTCGGGCTTCATCATGCGTCGCGGCAACGCATACGCCTTCACCCCCGCGGGAATGTTCGTCTCAAACTACATTCTTTCGGATATTCTCGAATTCGAGGATCTCGGTGCGTACATCGGCAGCTTTTGCTGAATAAACCCAGCTGCATATGTCAAGAATCGGTATTGCGAAAACGCAGTACCGATTTTTTTGCTTTGGAGGACGAAAATGAAGCTGCTTATCACCTGCTGCACCTGCATACTTTGCGTCACGGTGCTTTTTAACATATTACCGATACGCGGTGAGGAGGAGCTATACCATGACACTATACGTCTTCATGTAAAGGCCGAGTCGGACAGCGATGAGGCTCAGGCGCTGAAGCTGAAGGTTCGCGACCGAGTGCTCGACGTGCTGACGGAAAGGCTTTGTGACGTCAGCGACACGGAGAGCGCCGAAAGCATTATTACAGACTCGCTGCCGCAGCTCGAAGCGGCGGCACGCGAGACCGTTGCCGAGTGCGAGCACAACTGCAAGGTTTCCGTTTCATTTAAACGGGAAAGATTTCCCGAGCGGCGCTACGAGGGCTTCACGCTGCCGGCAGGCGAATACCGCTCCCTGCGAGTGACGCTCGGCGAGGGAAACGGGCACAACTGGTGGTGTATTCTCTTTCCGACAGTCTGCATCTCGCCATCGTCGGATGCCGGGGAAATTTACGCCGAGGCGGGCTTTACGCCGGAGCAGTACCGAATAATCGACAACAAAAGTCCCCGCAAATACAAGGTTCGCTTCAAAATACTCGAGCTGCTTGCGGGAATATTCACATAACGCAAAAAGCCTGCGCTCTGCCCTCGCGGAACGCAAGCTTTTTATTTTACAACAGCTTCGTATATGCGCTCGACTGCCTCACCGAAGCTGCTCTTGTCGAACGCCGTGGCAATGCTGCGGCTTCTCTCACCCGCAAGTCGTCGCCATTCCGGATCGCTTACGATAGCCGTAACATCCTTCAGAAATTCGTCGGCGCTTGAATATTCGTAGCCGTTCTCGCCTTCCTTTATCACCTCGTCAAGGCAGCTGTCGCGTCTGCAAAGGAGCGGAAGACCGTTTGCCGCCGCCTCAACATAGGTCAGTCCCTGTGTTTCGCTCGTGGACGCGCTGACAAATATGTCTCCGAGGCGGTAATAGTCCTGCACGACCTCGGGGCTGACCATTCCGGTGAATATCACCTTGTCCGCCACTCCGAAGTTCTCGGCGCTGCGCTGAAGCTCCTCTCTCGCAGGACCGTCGCCGACTATGAGGAATACAAGCTTCGGATTTTTCTCGAGCGCCATTGAGAAAAGCTCGATAAGCTCACCGACGTTTTTCTCCGCACCGAGTCTGCCGAGATTGACAAGCACCGTTCTGTCGTCGGCAATTCCGAGCCTCCTGCGCTTCTCGAGGCGCTGCTCGTCGGTAATGCCGTGCCCGTGCTGCGCGAGAGCGATACCGCTCGGCACGACGTCGATAATTTTGTTTATTCCGTAGCCGTGAAGAGCATCCTCGACCTTGTGCGTCGGTGCGATGACACGCGCCACGCGACGCAGTCTTCTGCGCGAAAACACTCTCACGACCGTGTCGCCGAGACGCTTTCCCGGGAGATGCCCCGGAAGCAGGTACGCGACGTACTGCTCGTAAAGCGTGTGATAGGTGTGAACTATCGGCGCGCCGGTATGCTTCGATATTCGAAGCGCGTACTGCAAGCTGAAAAACTCGCATTGGCTGTGAATGACATCCGGTCCCCACTCGATGAGGTCGGATATAAGTCTGTGACGGAAGGAGGTCGGAACGCGAACGTTCGGGTACACCGCAAAGGGAATTGACCTGATGTAATACACGTCACCCTCACGGCGGCTCGTCATCCTGTCGGAGAGCGTGAGTATTCTGACCTCGTGCCCCTTCGCGACCAGCTCGTCACGAAGATTCATAACGGATGTCACGACACCGTTTGTTCTCGTTGTAAAAAGATCGGTAGTTATCAGTATCTTCAACTTACTCACCGTCCTTTATTTGGGCTTTACCCGTTCGGGAGACCGGTCAGGCTGATGCTGTGAAGCTTTTCGGCGATGTGACCGAGCGTTTTATAGAATATTGTGCGCTCCTCATCGGGAATGTCGCCTCCCGCGAGCTCTACCGCCACGCAAACCCGCTCTCTGACCTGCTCCGCCGCTCGGCGACCGTTTTCAGTCAGCTTAAGCGGTGCGCGGTATGTCGCGCCCGAGCTTTTTTCAATGAGCCCCTTTTTCTCCATTATTGACAGCATTCTCGAGGCGTCTGATTTGTCCTTTCCGCAGACCTCGCACAGCTGTGAGGCGGAAATTCCGTCTTTATACTGATAAAGCGCCGTCAGGTACACGGCGTGTGTGCCCTTCAAGCCGTATTTAGCCATTTCGTCGGTAGCGATCTTGTGCCAATATCGGGATATCTCCGATATTACAAAGGAAAATTTTTCAAAACGTTCTATCATTGATAAACCCCTCTCATATATATTAATGGTGCATCTCTTCACTAATTATACTACATCTTCGCAAATGTGTCAACAAAGCCTTGAAATTTTACAAGTGACTAAGCTCACGCGGCGCGGCGCATAATGTATTTATCAGGGCATTACGGAGGTTATTTACATTGAATATATACCGTCGGGCGCTTCTTCTTCGCGAGCGAACAGTCGCTCACAGGCGCTATCTCCATATGAATGCGGAATCGGGGCTGTATCTCCCGCGCAGCACGGATTATATCGCGCATCAGCTGAAGTCCTTCGGGCTTGAGGCGGAGGGCTGCGGTCACGGGCTTGTTGCGACTCTCGGTGAGGGAGAAAAATGCATTCTGCTCCGCGCCGATGTCGACGCGCTGCCGATGCGAGAGGAGAGCGGCGAGAGCTTTTCGAGTCTTGGCGACTCGGCACACTGCTGCGGGCACGACCTGCATTCGGCAATGCTCCTCGGCTGTGCCGAGCTTTTATCGGAAATACGCGACACTCTGCGTTGCAGGGTCGTCCTAATGTTTCAGCCCGGTGAGGAGATCCTGTGCGGCTGCCGCGATATGCTCGACTCTGGTCTGCTTCGGAAATACAAGCCGACAGTCGCGGCGGCACTCCACACGGCAGCGGGCTCGCTTTTGCCCGGAGTTTGCTTTTATAACGCGGGAGGCGTGATGATGCGCTCTGCCGATGTCTTCGAGATAAAAATCAAAGGACACGGCGGGCACGGCGCATATTCGACCCTTACGGTCGACCCGATACGCATTGCGTGCCGGGTGCATTCCTTTCTCGACACGCTCACGGAGAGAGCAGCGCTGCCGGGCGACACCTGCTCTGTCAGCGTCGGATGCCTGTCGGCGGGGAGCGCCGCGAATATTATCCCTTCCGAGGCGGTGCTTCGCGGAAGCGTTCGCTGCACGGAGCCTCACGAACGCGAGCGTCTTGTCGAGCTGATCGAAAAGGGCGTCGCGGATATCGCGCATTCCGCGGGGGCTCAGGGCGCTGCCGTTTTTACCACGTCGGTGCCGCCGCTCGTTTGCGACGCGCCACTCACTCGCAGGGCGTGCGAATATATAAAGGAGGGCGGCGTGCCCATCACATCGTTTCGCGGAGAGCTGACCGCAGCGGCGTCCGAGGACTTCGCGCTGATTGCCGAGCGCGTGCCGTCTGTCTACATGTACCTTTCCTCAGGCTTCGACGACGAACGCGGCAAATACACAGCTCACGACAGCCGCGTGTGCTTTAATGAGGAGGTCTGCCACATCGGCGTCGCAATTTACGCCTGCTTTGCCACAGGCTTCTCGCGCGACTGCGAAAGGGCTGAAAATTAGCACGCAGTCATTGACCGCACGACATTAAAATGCTATAATAGGAGAAAAAGCGATGTAATAAGGAGTCGATAAAGACAATGAAGCTTATATCATGGAATGTAAACGGACTTCGCGCCTGCATGACAAAGGGCTTTGAAGCCTTCTTCGGAAGCGCGGACGCCGATATTTTCTGCATTCAGGAAACAAAGCTACAGGTGGAGCAGGCGCCGTTCCATCCCGAGGGCTATTTCGAATACTGGTACAGCGCGGAAAAGAAGGGCTACTCCGGAACGGCTGTGTTTTCGCGCCGCGAGCCGCTTTCCGTGTCCTACGGGCTCGGCGAGCAGCTTTGCGACCGTGAGGGACGCGCGATAACGCTTGAATTCGAGGATTTCTATTTTCTCTGCGTGTACACGCCGAACGCACAGCGCGAGCTTGCGCGGCTCGATTACAGAATGGAGTGGGAGGACGCGCTGCGCGCGTACATCTGTGAGCTCGACCGAAAAAAGCCCGTTATATATTGCGGAGACTTGAATGTCGCTCACGAGGAGATCGACCTCAAGAATCCCTCGACGAACCACAGGAGTGCCGGCTTTTCCGATGAGGAGCGCGGAAAGCTCACCGAGCTGCTGGACGCGGGCTTTTCCGACACCTTCCGCACGCTCTACCCCACGCGCGTCGAATATTCCTGGTGGAGCTACATGATGAAGGCTCGCGAGAGGAACGTCGGCTGGCGCATAGACTATTTTATAGTTTCCGACAGGCTGCAAGGCCTTGTGCGCGACAGCAGGATACTTACCGATATTTACGGCAGTGACCACTGCCCCGTCTCGCTCGAGCTCGAGCTTTAAGGAGGGCGCATGGACTTTCTTTCTCTCTCGCTCCGCCGTCAGTCGTGCCGAAGCTTTGACACCGAGCGCGACGTTGAGGACGACAAGCTTGATTACATTCTGCGGTGCGCCGCGACGGCGCCCTCGGCATGCAATGCACAGCCGTATCACATTACCGTGTGCCGCGGGAAGCTTGCAGCACAGGTCGGACTCGCGACAGCCGATGCAAAGCTCAACCGATTCGCTCAGGACGCGCCGATAATTGCGATAATTTCCGAGCGACCGTACAATAAAAGCGCCGCTCTCGGAGCCGCGCTGAAAAAGAACGATTACCGCTCGATGGATATCGGAATTCTTGCCGCGTACATAACCTCAGCCGCCGCAGATGTCGGGCTCGGCAGCTGTATTATCGGCTGGTTCGACGAGCAGCGTCTTCACGCTCTGATAAACGCCGACGGCACGGTGCGACTTGCAATAGCGCTCGGATATCCGACAGACGGCGAGATACGCGAAAAGCGCCGCATTCCGCCGGATGAGCTTGTAACGCTTCTGCCGTAGTAGTGCGTGTCCGAGCCCGCCTCTCGCAATGCGACAGCATGAAAGATTATTCAAGCAATACGCCGAATATACAAGGCGGTGTGCAGCCCGTTAAGGCGCTGCACACCGCCGTTTTATATGCTTTTAACTGTCAGATCGCTAATCAGACCACGCCCTGAGCGAGCATAGCGTCTGCAACCTTAAGGAAGCCTGCGATATTGGCACCGGCAACGAGGTCACCCTCCATACCGTAAGCCTTAGCTGCCTCAACAGAGCTGGAGTAGATACCCTTCATGATATCCTGAAGCTTCGCGTCGACCTCCTCGGAGCTCCAGCTGTAGCGCATGGAGTTCTGGGACATCTCAAGTCCGGAAACCGCAACGCCGCCGGCGTTGACAGCCTTAGAGGGAGCAACAACAACGCCGTGCTCCTTGAGATATGCAACAGCCTCGTTGGTCGTAGGCATGTTGGAAACCTCAACGTAGTACTTTACGCCGTTTGCAACGATCTTCTCCGCATCCTCAAGACGAACCTCGTTCTGAGTAGCGCAAGGCATGATAACGTCGACCTTCTCACCCCAGGGCTTCTGACCTGCGAAGAAGGGAACGCCGAACTTGTCTGCGTAGTCCTCGACTCTGTTGCGGCAGGAAGCGCGCATCTCGAGAAGGAAGTCCTCCTTCTCCTTTGTGGAGATACCGTC
>CAYYKO010000080.1:0-5955 GCA_964441695.1 uncultured Ruminococcus sp.
GACAGTGAAGCGAGCTGCGTCCTCGCCGTTGTACTTCGGGTTCTGCCCGCAGAATGCGGAGGTGTAACCGGAAACCGTAAGCGGCTTCGGATAGCCGATAGCGTTGAGAACCATGTCGAGGGAGTAGCATCCGATGTCACCGAGAGCACCGATACCGCCTGTGGACTTCTCGATGAATGTGCTTCCCGGAATACCGCGGCGACGTCCGCCACCGGTCTGGATGTAGTAGATCTCTCCGAGCTCGCCGGACTCGACGATCTTCTTGATCATCTGCATGTTAGCGTCGAAACGGGGCTGGAAGCCGATGGAGAGAACCTTACCGCTCTTCTTCTCTGCCTTCATGATCTCGACAGCCTCGTCGAGAGTTACTGTGAAGGGCTTCTCGAGAAGAACGTGGAGACCGTGCTCAAGAGCGTAGATCGTGGGAGCTGCGTGCTGTGTGTTGTAGGTGCAAACGCTTACAACATCGAGCTCAGGCTCGTTGTCGATCATGTCCTTGTGGCTGAGGTAGCATCTTGCGCCCTCAATACCGAACTTCTTCATCTTCTCCTCTGCCTTACCGGGGATGAGGTCTGCTGCCGCAACGATCTCAACGTCGGGCTGCTGGAGATAGCTGTAGATGTGGCTCTCTGCAATCCAACCGGTACCGATGATACCGACCTTGATCTTTCTGTCGGAGACCTTCTTCTCCTCTACAACTTCCTGCTTAAACTGGCTAAGTACTGCATCTGACATAATAAATATCCGCCTTTCGTAGGATGTGACCGTGCTGTGGACGGTCTGAAATTCTTAAATTAGATTACCACTCAAGAGTCTTGAGGTAGGTGATGGACTTTTCAGCGCACTCCAGGGGAGTAGAGCCGGGGGTAGGATCGTCCTGCTCGACAACTACCCAGCCTGCGCCTGCCTCCTTGGCGGAAGCGAGGATCGCGGGCATATCCTGCATGCCGTGACCGACAGGTCTGAACTCAAAGGTCGCCTCCTCAGCCTCAGCCTCCTCCTCGTCGATACCGATGAGAGCGTAGAGATGCTTCGGGAGAGTGCCTGTCATGTAGAAGTCCTTGAGGTGAACAACGGGTGCGCGACCGGTGTACTTTTTGATGTACTCAGCGGGAACCTCGCCGCCGATGTTGACCCAGCATGTGTCAAGCTCGCTGGAGAGAACCTCGGGGGTGTAGCAGTCGTAGAGATACTCGAGCATGTACTGACCGTCGATCTTGTTCTTGAACTCGAAGTCGTGGTTGTGATAGAGAAGCTGCATGCCGCGCTCCTGTGCGCCGGTACCGATCTTCTCGATAAGCTCGCGTGTGGGGTTCTTAACGTCCTCACCGCTCCAACGGGGACCGCCGGGACGGCGCTCGTCTCCGAGGTAGGGGATAACAACATACTTTACACCGACCTCGTGCCATCTGTCGAGAACTGCGGGAACGCCGCCCTCATCGCAGAGGTAATCGTCTGTGGTAACATGAGCGGAAATCGGAACAAGACCGATCTCCTTGCACATTTCATTAACTTCCTTTGCGTCGTGATCGTAGAGACCTGCGAACTCAACACCGTCGTAGCCCATCTTCTTGACTGCCTCGAGAGTGCCTCTAAAGTCCTTTTCCATTTCGTCTCTGAGTGAATAAAGCTGAATAGCAACAGGTAATGCCATAACAACCTCCGAATATAAATATTTGCTCTCTGTCGCAACTTTGCGGCAAAGCTTTGCGTTACCTTTATTTTATAACATTGGCACTGTAAAGTCAAGTAGTTATGTGATTTTGTGTGAAAAAATTCACATATTCCGCCGTGACACCGCACTCTCGCGACGGGTCGAAGGTGAAAAAATCAGCCCTTGCTCAAGGAGTGGCGGCGACAAGCTTGTAATGTTCACATTTTTTTGGTATAATATTATTGTAGCATTGCCTTGCGGCGTGTACGCTTATCTCACAGTGAAAAAAGGAGTAGTGCATTTGAAAGAAAACAAGCGCAAAGAAAAAAAGAGCCTCTTTTCGGCATTCCGAAGCCTGAAAGCAAGGAATATTCTCATGCTCACCGTCGCCGGAATGATAAACGCCTTCGGAGTTACGGTGTTCTTAGCCCCCGTGAAGCTGTACGACAGCGGAATTTCCGGAACCTCGATGCTTCTGTCGCAGATAACGCCGGAGATGTTTTCTCTGTCGCTGTTCCTCATCTGCCTCAATGTCCCGCTGTTTTTGTACGGACTGAAGAAGCAGGGCGCGCAGTTCACGCTGTACGCGATATACACCGTCGCCGTGTATTCGATAAGCGCGTGGCTTATCACCGACGTGCTACCGATCGACGTCAGCATGGCGTCCCCTCTTGCGGGAACCGACCTTCTTCTGTGCGCGCTGTTCGGCGGCGTGATCTCGGGCATCGGAAGCGGTACAGCCGTCAGATACGGCGGAGCAATGGACGGCATTGAGGTAATGGCGGTGATCTTCGCCAAGAGACTCGGACTGACTGTCGGCTCGTTCGTTATGATATATAACGTCATTCTGTACATTTTCTGCGGCGCTGTAATGCACAGCTGGATATTGCCGCTTTATTCGATAGTTACGTATTACGCGGGGCTTAAGACGATAGACTTTATTGTCGAGGGTCTTGACCGCTCGAAGGCGGCAATGATAGTTACCGTGTGTCCCGACGAGGTCTGCTCGGCACTGTCAGACGCCTTTGGCAGCGGAATGACGCGTATTGAGGCACGCGGCAGCTATTCAGGTGAGGAGAAGACGATGGTTTATTTTGTCGTCAACCGCTTCCAGATAGGTAGGATGAAGCAGCTCGTTCACGATATCGACCCGTCCTCGTATATCACGATCACGGAGGTTGCCGACGTATTCAGCGCAAACAGATGACATATTTTGCAAGAAGGTCTTGCAAAACGTGCGAATATATGGTATCATTCTATTATAATTAAAATTCGGCGGAAAGCACGACGCGTGGCTGCCGCATATCGGAGGAAACGATAATGACAAAGGATCTCCAGAGCATAATCAGACATTTCAACGTTGATATTGCACCCGCATCCTACGGAAACGGACATATAAACGATACATACCTTCTCAAGGGCGAGGAAAAAAGCTACATCTTCCAGAAGATAAACCGCACGGTATTCCCGAATCCCGAGTGCGTTATGGAGAACGTTAAGGCTGTGACCGAGCACCTGAGAGGCAAGATACTTGCCGCGGGCGGCGACGCCAATCGCGAGACGCTGTCGGTCATCAATACCGACGAGGGTCTGCCCTACTACCGCGACGCCGACGGCGATTATTACCGCATGTATATCTACATTGACCGCGCGGTATCCTACGATACCGTAACAGACCCTATGCAGCTGTATCACGCGGCTAAGATGTTCGGTAACTTCCAGAATATGCTCGCCGATTTCCCGGCTGATAAGCTCTGCGAGGTCATCCCGAACTTCCACAATACACCGAGCAGATATGTCGACTTCAAGAAGGCAGTTGCCGAAAACAAGTCGGGCCGCGCGGACTCCGTCCGTGAGGAGATAGACTTCGTTCTCGCGCGCGAGAGTGAGGCTTCGACCGTCGTCGACGACATCGCAAAGGGTCTCATCCCCCTCCGCGTAACTCACAACGACACAAAGCTCAACAACGTCCTGCTCGACGAGAAGACGGGAGAGGGAGTTTGTGTTATCGACCTTGATACCGTAATGCCCGGCTCGCTCCTTTACGACTTCGGCGACGCGCTTCGCTTCGGCGGCTCGAGCGGTGCCGAGGATGAGCCCGACGTCTCGAAGATATACTTCGACAGCACGAAGTTCGAGTATTTCGCACGCGGCTTCCTTGAGGCGCTTCCGTCGATAACTCCCCGCGAGACAGAGCTGCTTCCGTTCTCGGTCAAGCTCATGACGCTCGAGTGCGGTATGCGCTTCCTCGGCGACTACATCAACGGGGATGTGTACTTCAAGACACATTATCCCGAGCACAACCTCGTTCGCGCTCACACTCAGTTCAAGCTCGTTCGCGATATCGAAGAGAAGAACGACGAGCTCAACGCGATCGTCCGCGACATCTGCGCGAAGCTTTAAGCAATGCTTTTTCAGGGTCTCCGTCAGCGTGCGGAGACCTTTTTTGCCCGCAGGTGAGCTTTGAGCTGAAGATTTTTTATTATGTGATTGATTTATCGGGCAAATTGTGGTACAATCATAGGTACAAGCGGGCAGTGTGCTTCACCCCGCCGAAATACGAAAATATTTATCCGAGCAAAGGAGATAATTTATTATGGCAAAAAACAGATACATCGGCGATTACCCGGTAATCGGTATCCGTCCGATAATCGACGCGCGTCGCGGCCCCATGATGCTTCGCGAATCCCTTGAGGATCAGGTCATGGCAATGGCAGAGGCTGCAAAGCGTCTGTTCGAGGAGAACCTTTACTATTCGAACGGTGAGCACGTTAAGGTCGTTATCGCGGATCACTCCATCGGTCGTGTTCCCGAGGCTGCCGCTTGCGCCGATAAGTTCAAGAAGGAGGGCGTTTCGATCACGCTGTCCGTAACTCCCTGCTGGTGCTACGGCTCCGAGACCATGGACATGGATCCCCACACCATCAAGGGCGTTTGGGGCTTTAACGGAACGGAGAGACCCGGCGCCGTTTATCTTGCTGCCGTTCTCGCGGCTCACGCACAGAAGGGTCTTCCCGCATTCGGCATCTACGGACATGAGGTCCAGGACAGAGACGACGCTACAAAGATCCCCGACGACGTTAAGGAGAAGCTTCTCCGCTTCGGTCGCGCGGCTGTAGCCGTTGCCACAATGCGCGGCAAGTCGTACCTCCAGATCGGTTCTCAGTGTATGGGTATCGCAGGCTCTATTATGGATCAGGACTTCGTTGAGTCCTACCTCGGTATGCGCGTTGAGTCCGTTGACGAGGTAGAGATCCTTCGCCGTATGGAGGAGGGCATCTACGACCACGAAGCATACGAGAAGGCTCTCGCATGGACTCGCGAGCACTGCAAGGAGGGTCGCGACGACAACCCCGAGAGCGTTAACTTCCTCGGAGAGGACAGAAGAATCAAGTTCACCGACGAGGAAAAGGAAAAGCAGTGGGAGTTCACCGTCAAGATGTACTGCATCATCAAGGATCTGATGTGCGGCAACGAGAACCTGCCCGATGCCTTTGTCGAGGAGAAGGTCGGCCACAACGCCATTGCCGGCGGCTTCCAGGGTCAGAGACAGTGGACCGACCACTGGCCCAACTGCGACTACCCCGAGGCTCTGCTGAGCTCCACCTTCGACTACGAGGGTGCCCGTGAGCCCTTCACGCTGGCCACCGAGAACGACATCCTCAACGGCATGGGTATGCTGATGATGCGGATGCTGACCCACCGCGCCCAGATCTTCGCCGACGTGCGTACCTACTGGTCCGGCGAGGCCACCGAGCGCGTCACCGGCTATAAGCTGGAGGGCAAGGCCGCTGAGTCCAACGGCATCATCCACCTGCTGAACTCCGGCGCTGCCTGCCTCGATGCCTGCGGCGAGTGCACCGACGAAAACGGCAACGCCATCATGAAGCGCTGGTGGGAGGTCACCGACGAGGACATCAAGAAGATGACCGATGCCACCGTCTGGTGCGAGGCCGGCTTCGACAACTTCCGTGGCGGCGGCTTCTCCAGCCACTACACCACCCGTGCGGAAATGCCCGCTACCATGATCCGTCTGAACCTGGTCAAGGGTCTGGGCCCCGTGCTGCAGATCGCCGAGGGCTGGACTGTCAACCTGCCCGACGAGGTCTCCGATAAGCTCATGGAGCGCACCAACCCCACCTGGCCCTGCACCTGGTTCGCTCCCCGCTGCGACGGCAAGGAGGGCTCTGCCTTCAAGTCCGCCTACGAGGTCATGATGAACTGGGGCGCCAACCACGGTGCCATCTCCTACGGCCACATCGGTGCCGACCTGATCACCATGTGCTCCATGCTGCGCATCC
>CAYYKO010000081.1:0-5700 GCA_964441695.1 uncultured Ruminococcus sp.
ATCAATGCAGAGTGCGAAACACTTGAGCTGAAGGACGGCAAGCTCTCCGGCACAATGAAACTTTACGGCGAGGACGCCGTGATTACGTGAAGCGTCATCTCGACCTACTTCGTCACCGTGAAGTTCAGCCTCAGCTTCACGTGGGTCGACCGTGCAGCTGTCGATTATTTCCGTAAATAATCAAACGGGCAAGAGCTTCACCTGCAATATACCGCGGGGGTCATTCGATACCGAATGACCCCCGCTTTTTATGTTGTTTTATTACTTGAGCATTCCGCCGAGGATGTCCGAAGCCGCTGCAAGCGCGTCGGCGATCTTGTCGGCATCGCGTCCGCCCGAGGTCGCGCTGTCGGGGCGTCCGCCGCCCTTACCGCCTGTGACCGCACTTACCGCGCCAACAAGCTTACCTGCGTGTGCTCCCGCCGCTACGGCGTCCTTGCCGCAGGCTGCGATGAAGTTGATCTTGCCGCCGTTGTTGACCGCAAGAACGACAACGTTCGCGCTGTTCTGCTCCTTCAGCTTATCGGCGAGGCTTCTTGCGATATCCATGCCGACAGCTCCAAGGTCGTGTGCGATAAGCCGAACGCTTCCGAGTTCTACTGCTCCTGCTACAACGCTGTCAAGCTTTGCCGAAGCAAGCTCGGAGCCGAGTCGCTCTATCTCGCGGCGTGCTGCTGCAAGCTCACCGCTCAGGTGTGCCGCACGCGACGCAAGGTCGGAAACATTGTTTGCCTTCAGCTCGCGCGCGGTGCCTGCAAGGAGAGCATCCTTGTCAGCCATAAGCGCAAGCACTCCCGTGCCCGTTACGCCCTCGATACGGCGTACTCCCGCCGCAACGGAGGACTCGGAGGTTATCTTGAACAGACCGAGCTGACCGGTTCTCTGTGCGTGTGTACCGCCGCAAAGCTCGCACGAGAAGCTGCCCATCTTAACAACACGGACAACGTCGCCGTACTTCTCTCCGAAGAGAGCCATGGCGCCCATCGAGCGTGCATTGTCGATATCCGTCTCGACTGTGACGATCTCGTTGTCAACGAGGATGTTTGCGTTAACTATATTCTCGACCGCGCGAAGCTGCTCCTCGTTGAGTGCTTCGTAATGCGAGAAGTCGAACCTGACTCTGTGCTCGTCAACGTAGGAGCCCGCCTGCTCGACGTGCTTGCCGAGCACCTGACGCAGCGCCGCCTGAAGCAGGTGGCACGCGGAATGGTTACGCATGATAGCCGTGCGCTTTACATCGGAAATATCGGCAGTTACCTCGTCACCGACCGCAAGCGCGCCCTCCGCAACCGTGCAAAGATGGAGATACACTCCGTCTGTCTTCTTTGTATCGGTAACGGTGAAGATAGTACCGTTTTTATAGATGGCACCGGTATCACCGACCTGTCCGCCGCCCTCTCCGTAGAAGGGAGTTCTGTCAAGGATGACCGTGCAGTCGCCCTCGGAAAAGCTGTCTACGCGCTCGCCGTCGGCGATTATCGCAAGAACGTGAGCGGTGCTTCTCATCTCGGTGTAGCCTGTAAATTCTGTCTTCGCGATGCCCTCGAACACGGTCTTGTCAGCGTCGCTCCAGCCGGAAATATTCGCTCTTGCCTCACGTGCGCGAGTTCTCTGCTGAGTCATGAGAGAAGCGAAGGTCTCCTCGTCGATGCCGAGTCCGCTCTCCTGAGCTATCTCACGTGTAAGGTCAAGCGGGAAGCCGAAGGTATCGTAAAGCTTGAACGCCTCCTCACCTGAAATTGCGTCGGTGTGCTCCTTGAGCGCGCCGCGAATAACGTCGGAAAGGATAGACAGACCCGCGTCGATGGTCGCGTTGAAGCGCTCCTCCTCGATTGAGATCACCTTCTTGATATAGTCAGCCTTGCTCTCAAGCTCGGGGTAGCCCGCGACATTCTCCTCGATCACGGTATTGCAAAGCTCTGCAAGGAAGCGCTCGGAAATTCCAAGAAGCTTGCCGTGGCGTGCCGCGCGGCGGAGAATTCTGCGGAGAACGTAGCCGCGTCCCTCGTTCGAGGGAGTTACGCCGTCGCAGATCATGAAGGTAGCGCTCCTGATGTGGTCGGTGATAACGCGGATGGAAATATCGTTCTTCGCGTTCTCGCCGTAGCGCTTGCCGGAAATCGACACGACGCGGTCGAGTATTTTTCTGATGGAGTCAACCTCGAACATGTTGTCGACGCCCTGTATTATGCAGGCAAGGCGCTCGAGTCCCATGCCGGTATCGATGTTCTTCTGCTCAAGCTCTGTGTAATTGCCCTCGCCGTCGTTGTTGAACTGCGTGAATACGTTGTTCCAGATCTCCATGAAGCGGTCGCAGTCGCAGCCGGGACCGCAATCGGGAGAGCCGCAGCCGTATTTCTCGCCGCGGTCGAAGTATATCTCGGAGCAGGGGCCGCAGGGACCTGTGCCGTGCTCCCAGAAGTTATCTGCCTTGCCGAGCTTCTTGATGTGAGACTCGGGAACGCCGATCTCGTCTCTCCAAATGGAGAAGGCCTCGTCGTCGTTTTCGTATACGGAGGGGTAAAGAAGCTCCGCGGGGATCTCAAGCGTCTGCGTGAGGAATTCCCAAGACCAGTTGATAGCCTCTCTCTTAAAGTAATCGCCGAAGGAGAAGTTGCCGAGCATTTCGAAGTACGTACCGTGGCGCGCGGTGATTCCGACGCGATCGATATCGGGTGTGCGAATGCACTTCTGGCAGGTCGTCACGCGGCGGCGCGGCGGCTCTACCTCTCCCGTGAAGTATTTCTTCATCGGAGCCATTCCGGAGTTGATGAGCAAAAGAGACTTATCTCCCTGCGGGATCAGCGGAAACGACTGAAGACGAAGATGTCCCTTCGACTCGAAGAACGAAAGATATTTCTCTCGAAGCTCGTTAAGCGATGTCCATTTCATAATGCAATGCCTTTCTTATACCATTATCGTCTTATATTTTCATATTGAATAACAAAATACTACATAAATAGAATTATAGCACAAGGGTCGTTCCGTGTCAACACGACACGTACAAATACTTGCGAATTTCGGCTTTTATGAGCTCTCACGCTCGAAATAGTATTTCTTATTGTGCGTGCAGATGCTCTGTATCACGCCCATGCAGATGAACATCGTAAGCATGGACGAGCCGCCGTAGGAGAAAAACGGCAGAGTTATGCCGACGACCGGGAGTATCGCAAGGCACATGCCGATATTTTCAAGCGTCTGCGCGATAAGCACCGCGGCTATGCCGACGCAGATGAGTGACGCATAATCCTTTCTCGCGCGTCGCGCTATCACAAGTATGCGTATGACGAGCACCGTCATGAGAAGCATGTAGCCGACCGTTCCGAAAAAGCCGAGCTTTTCCGCGAGCACGCAGAACAGAAAGTCGGAATGCGCGGCAGGCACCTTTGCAAATTGCGTGCCGCCCGTGATGCCCGCTCCCGAAAAGCCGCCCGCGATTATTGCCTTGCGGCTCATTATCGCCTGATAGCCGTAATTCTCCGGGTCGATATCGGGATTAAAGCCCGCCATGATACGCAGGCGCTGATATTCCGCCATCTTGTCCCACAGGAGAGGTGCTGCAATTACAAGCAACACCGCCGCTGCTGCAAAGTACCAAAGCGACAGCCCCGCGCAAAAGAGTATCACGGCGGTTATGAATACGTATATCAAAACCGTACCGAGGTCTCCCGTCAGCATGACAAGTCCGATGATGATCCCCGCATGCAGCATCAGGAGGGCAACGTTTTTCAGCCTGTTGATATCGTCGCGAAGCCTGTCCGCATGTCTGCTGAAGGTGATAATGTACGTCACCTTAACAAATTCCGCCGGCTGTATATTGAACGGAATGCCGGGTATCTTTATCCAGTTGTGGTTCGTCTCGCTTGCCGAGCCGATATTTGCCACGAGCACGAGCACTATAAGTGCGACCGACAGCGCGAAAAACGCAAGCTCGAAGCGCGAGCATATTTCGTCGTAGTCTATCGAGGCTATGACGACCATGATAACGGCACCGAGCGCCGCCGCCGTGCATTGCACCGCGACCTTCTGCGCGCCGCCGGAAAACGACCTTGACCCGCCCCACAGCACAAGAATGCTGAGAAACGTCATCGCAAGGGCGCACACTATCACGGTAATATCCATTTTACGAAGCTTTTCTCTGAGCGAGGTCGAAAACTCCTTCACTCCGCGTCACCTCCCATCGTTAGGCGAAAATCACGCCCTCGTCAGCTTTGCATAGGTCGCCATAAGCTTTTTCGTTCCCGCGTTCTCGAAGACGACCTCATAAAGCACGTCGCCGCCCATCGGACGCACGGTAAGTATCACGCCATTGCCAAAGGCGGGGTGAATGACACTGTCGCCAGCGGAAAACGTCTCGCTCGGGGCACGTCGCGCACTCGCAGCCGGCGCCTTTTTCGGTGTGAGCTGCGATGCGGCGCGCTGAGAATACGCACTGCGGCTTGCAGCCGACGCTGTGGCGGCGGCACGGCGGATCGCAACCGAGCGGTCCTCCTCCCTGTCTATCAGACGTTCGGGTATCTCGGTCACAAAGCGCGAGAGCTGATTGCACTGCGTGCGTCCGTTCATCATTCGGTCGTTAACATGAGTGATATACAGCCTGCGCTTGGCGCGCGTTATCGCAACATACGCGAGTCTGCGCTCCTCCTCGATCTCCTCGGGGTCATTAAGCGACATGTAGCCGGGGAATATATTCTCTTCCATTCCGGGAAGAAATACATTCGGGAATTCGAGTCCCTTCGCGCTGTGGACGGTCATGAGAACGACCGCGTCCGCCGACTCGTCGTATTTGTCGATATCCGACACGAGCGCGACATCCTCGAGAAATTCGACAAGGCTCGGCTCGTCTGTGCCCTGCTCGTACTGCACCGCCGCCGCGACAAGCTCCTCGAGGTTCGAGCGTCTTTCCTCTCTCTCGTTTTTGTCCTTGAGCTCATCGAGCATTTTACTGTAGCCCGTAACGTTGATAACTCGCGTTATGAGCTCTGAAACTGTCATGCTCGCTGCATCCTCGCGGAGAGATTCGATAAGGTAGGCAAAGCTCTGCATTGCGTTTGCAGCGGCTGTCGAGATCGCCGTGTAGCGCTTCGCATTCTTCATGAATTCGAGCATCGAGCAGCCGGTCTCGTAGGCAAGCATTTCCGCTATTTGGAACGATCTGTCGCCGATACCGCGCTTCGGCGTATTAACGATGCGCGAAAGGCGGACGTCGTCGAGCGGGTTATTTATTACCTGAAGATAGGAGACGATGTCCTTTACCTCCATTCGGTCGAAGAAGCGAAGTCCGCCGAGCATGCGGTAAGGGATTCCGCTTTTTGCGAAGGTCTGCTCGAAGGCTCGCGAGAGCGAGTTCATGCGGTACAGCACCGCAAAATCGCGGAAGCTTGCCGCGCCGTCGCGAATTTGCGAGGTGACAACGTCGGCGAGATAGCGCGCCTCGTCATTCTGCGTTTGCAGATTCTTCACGACTATCGGCTCGCCGCGCTCACCGCTCGTCCACAGCGTCTTGCCGAGACGTCCGGAATTGTGTGCAATGACGCCGTTTGCAGCCTCGAGTATCGTCGAGGTCGAGCGGTAATTCTCCTCGAGCCTTATGACGGCTGTGTTGTCGTAATTCTTGTCGAAATTCCGAATATTCTCAATGACCGCGCCGCGGACTTTGTAGATGCTCTGGTCGTCATCACCGACTACCATTATATTGCG
>CAYYKO010000082.1:0-5671 GCA_964441695.1 uncultured Ruminococcus sp.
TCCGTGGAACGTAATATATTATATCACATAAGCGAGAAAATTGCAATACCTTTTTCAAATTTTGCATCGAAAAAATTAAATTTTCAATACGCAGTATGCGACAGCATTTGCACGGCACGTGGATTATAATAAAATAAAAAACGGAGGACAAAATGCTGTATTCTGATGCAAACGTTAAGACAAAGCTTGAAGACGGGACGCTGACGGCATATATCGGCGGAGATATAGATCACCATAATGCAAAGGCGGCACGTCGCCGAATCGACCGTGAGACCGAGAGCGCACGTCCCGCTCACCTTGTGCTCGATCTGTCGGGAGTTAATTTCATGGACAGCTCGGGGCTCGGGCTGATACTCGGCAGACTGTCGAGAGCCCGCGAAATGGGCATAGATTTTGCCGTGAAGTCACCGACTGTCGCAACAATGAAGATACTCGAGCTTGCCGGCGGCGAGAGACTTATCAGAATCATAAAGTGAGGTGAGAGGCGTTATGAAAAAGAGAGAGTGCATCAATGAGCTTAAATTCAAGCTGCCGTCGTATTCGGTGAATGAGTCGACCGCACGTGCAATGGTCGGTGCCTTCTGCGCGGTGCTGAATCCGACGGTCGAGGAGCTGTCGGACATTCGCTGCGCCGTGTCCGAGGCTGTGACAAACTGTATAGTGCATGCCTACCGTGACACCATAGGAAGCATAACGGTGGACGTGCATCTGTATTCCGACAGGTCGCTGAAGATAGATGTCCGCGACCGCGGCTGCGGAATCGAAAATATCGAGCGCGCTATAGAGCCGCTGTTTACTACAGATCCCGAGGGAGAGCGCAGCGGAATGGGCTTTACGGTGATGGAAAATTTCATGGATCAGATGTCCGTAAGCTCAAAGCCGGGGCGCGGAACACGCGTCAGCCTCCGAAAGCGACTTTCCGCATTGCCCATGAAGAAATGATACATAAATCATTCATCGGAGGCAGAATATGGGCAACGCAGCTGACATATGTGAGGAGAATATCAAGTATTTAAGACTCTACGCCGACGGCGACGAGAGCGCGGCAGAGCGCCTCATACGGCTGAACATGGGTCTTGTGAACAGAATAGCCTCGCGCTTTCGCGGTCGCGGCACGGATATGGAGGATCTTGTTCAGATCGGCACCATCGGTATGCTGAAGGCAATACGAAGCTTCGACCTGTCGAGAGGAACGGCTTTTTCGACATACGCCGTGCCGCTTATAATGGGCGAGATACGGAAGCATCTGCGCGACGACGGACCGCTGAAAATTTCGCGAACGCAGAAGCGTCTCGGCGCACAGCTTCTGCGCGAAAGGGAAGAGAGGCTGCGCGACACGGGACATGAGCCGCGTATTGAGGAGCTTGCAGGCGAGCTCGGCGTTTCCGTGCAGGACGCGGCTGCTGCTCTCGAGTGCTCGTCTCCCGTTCATTCGCTGTCGGAAATTATTGCCGGAGACGATATGCCGCTCGAAAGCGTGCTCGAGAGCCGCGACGACTCGATAGGACGCGCTGTCGAATATGTAGCCCTTGCCGAGTCGGTCAGAACTCTTTGCCCGCTGTGGCGAAGCATCGTTATCCTGCGCTATTTCAAGGACAAGTCACAGCAGCAGACGGCGGATATACTCGGGCTGTCGCAGGTCAAGGTGTCGCGTGAGGAAAAGAAAATATTCGAGCTGCTGCGTCACAAGCTCACCTAAAGCTAAAGCCAAGGCCTTTTGACCTTGGCTTTTTGCGCTGTCAGAGCGAGCTGCCCGGATCACACGTGCATTTTTTAATGCGCTCGCCGTCAGCCTTACAGTGAGCAATGTCCGACGGCGGACAGAACTCGCCGATGGGGAATGCCATATTGCGGAAGAGGCTGCACGGGTCGTCATCGGCAGGAGGGGTGCATTCCTTTTCGGGCACACAGTACTCGACTGCATTTACAAGATACTGTGCCGGACGCTCGATGCGTATTACCGAGAACAGTCCGAGAGACACGAACAGCTTGTTTGAGCCCTTGTCGTCGGCAAGCTCGCCTTAGACGCAGGAGCATACGCTGTCGGGAAGCTCATCAATGCTGCACGGGCAGCAGCATTTGCAGGGCTGCTGAGGCTCGACGACGCGTGAGGAGAGAACTATCGGGTCGACCGTCTCAAGCACTGCTATCGGGAGGTTGCTCGACTTTTCTGAGCGGCAGCTGCCACCTGAGCAGAAGCAGGATTTCTGCGCCTCGCTCTTGAATATGCTGACGTTTCCTTCACTGCCGAATAGAACGACCTTCTTTTCGACCACGGCAATTCCGTCAAGCTCGCGCAGGTTTCCGGGACCGAGGCATGCCTCGCAGAGCATCTTGATATATATCTTTATGGAAAGCTGGTAAAAGCCCTTGCTGAAGGGCACCTCCGTGATGTCAATGTATGAGGTAAGCACATGAGCTCCCTTCGCACGAACGACGGTGGTTCTGTCGAGAATTTCCTGCCCGCAGCAGGTAAGATACACCCGAACATCCTCAAAGCAGTCCTTATCGCGGCAGGAGTCAAGTATTCTGTAGGTATCGATGCATACCATGTCACGCTCGCGTCCTCTCTCCGAGGAGCAGAGGAAGCTTTTGTTATCAGCCATTGAAATAACCGTTCCTTTCTTTGCCTTTGTTGCTTTAACGTGAGAGGCACGCACCGCGCGAGGGCTGTGCCTCGATAACATAATATGCATCGGCGTCTGCCTTGCCACAGGAGAGGCAGAAAAGAAAAGCTACGATACCGCGGGTGCGGCATCGGATGCCGGTGTCAGCTGTTGAGAGCCTTGAGCGTTTCCGAAATAAATGTCGGGATTTCGCTTCTCTTAATTTTGAGAACGGTTGAAAGCTCGTCGCCGATTATGCGCTCGGCCTCGTGCATCAGCCGCTCGTCGGCGATGTGAAGCTTCTTTCCACGTGCTTCAAGCTCGTGCTTCTTTTGATAAAGAAGACCCGAGAGGCGAAGTATATCGCGTCTGTCGTTCGAACTCAGGATCGCCGAGAACGCGGCTGCGCGCTCCTTGTCGTTTGCTATCCATTCAAGATGTCCCTGCGGTATCTCTGCGATGACCTCGAGCGCCTCCTCGCGCGAAAGCAGATGCTGCATTTTTGCCGTCAGCGCTTCGCTTGCGGTAGGTACGAAAAATGTCGATGCGTACCCGGTCATGCTTTCGAGAACATAATATTCCGTCTCCTCCCCGCAAAAATCATGCATTGCGATGTCGCTTATCCTGCATATCCCGTTAGTTCCGTATTTGACCACGTCTCCGACCTTAAACATTCCGATGCCTCTCTTATAAAACGGCTGTTGCCGAAAATAAAAAACGTGTGCTTGCAACAGGACTTACGTTCACTGACAAACAACACGTTACATATTAATTATATCACAATTTTCGATTTTTTTCAAGAAAGCATCCCGTTTTTGTTCATCTGTCATCAGCAAATCAAAATTTCCGCATGCGAATTGTGTGTAAAAGACACTATGCACTTGACGCACGTGCTAAATAAGTGTATAATTAATCTAAAGGTCACGTATAACGTGAATCAACGGAAACTATGCCCGACGCGGCACAAAAAACGGAGATAATTATGAAAAAGCTCATTACCTACGACAACCTCAGAAGCTATGCTTATTCGAACGACAAGCTTATCAGCGGAGCAATTCGCGGGATAGTGCTCGACTTCTTCGGACTCGGTGACCAGAAGATGTTCTCGGAGGATACCGATAACGGACGCTTCTACGCAGAGCACGGCATGATATTTGTTGTCCCCTACAACAATCCGTGGGCATGGATGAACGCGCAGGCGATCTCGTATACGGATGAGATAGTGTCCGTGCTCCTCGAGCACTATGGACTGCCCGAAAGCACGCCCGTTATTTCGACCGGCGGAAGCATGGGCGGACTGTCCGCGCTCGTATATACAAGATATGCGCGCATTACACCCGTGCGCTGTGTCGCAAACTGCCCCGTGTGCGACCTGCCGTACCACTTTACCGAGAGAGATGACCTTCCGAGAACGCTCTACAGCGCATTCTGGAACGAGGACGGCGAGCTGAACGATATTCTCGAGCGCTTCTCACCTCTCCACCTTGCAGAGACAATGCCTCGCGTAAGCTATAAGATATTCCACTGCGGCAGCGACAACGACGTAAATATCAATGCTCACTCCGAAAAGTTCGTTTCCGCTATGCGCGGCTGCGGACAGGATGTCGAGTACAGAATAGTTGAGGGACGCGACCACTGCGACCTTACCGAATCCGAGTGGCAGAAGTTCCGCGAGTTCGTTCTCGACGCCGTAAAGTAATACATAATGAACATCGTTATCGTTACGGATTCCTTTAAGGGCAGCCTGACCTCGCTTGAGGCAGGCTGTGCCGTGCGCGACGGCTTTCTTTCCGTGCTTCCCGATGCCGAGATCACGGTCCTGCCGATAGCAGACGGAGGAGAAGGTACCGTTGAAGCACTCACCTCGGGAGACAGAGGTGAAATTATAAAATGCAGGGCGACCTCGCCGATTGGCGAAAAAATTACCGCGGAGTACGGCATTCTGAAAAACGGGACTGCCGTTATCGAGATGGCAAGTGCCGCGGGACTTGCACTCGTGCCGCAGCAGCTGCGCGACCCGATGCAAGCAACGACAAGAGGCGTCGGCGAGCTGATACTTGACGCGCTCGAGCACGGCTGCCGAAATTTTATTATAGGTATCGGCGGAAGTGCCACGAACGACGGCGGCACGGGAATGCTTCGAGCGCTCGGCTACAGCTTTACGGCTGCCGACGGCAGTGAGCTTCCCGACGGCTGCGCGTCATTAGCTTCAATTGCACGAATATCCGCCGAGAACGCCGATGTACGTCTTGCCGAATGCCGCTTTCGCGTCGCGTGCGATGTGACGAACGGACTGCTTGGTGAAAACGGGTGCAGTGTCGTGTTCGCCCTGCAAAAGGGCGCACGAGAGGAAGACCTTCCGAAAATGGACTCAGCCCTCGCACACCTTGCCGCGCTCACACGCGAATATATTACGCCGAGTGCCGACGACAGCTTTCCGGGAGTCGGCGCCGCGGGAGGGCTTGGCTTTGCGCTGAAGTATTATCTCGGCGCGACGCTCGAGCGCGGCTGCCCGCTGATCATCGATGAAACGGGTGCCGAGGAATATATCTCGAGGGCACAGCTCGTCGTAACGGGAGAGGGCAGACTTGATAAGCAGAGCCTTATGGGGAAATTGCCGATGTGCGTGGCATCGCTGTGCGGAAGCTACTCTGTTCCCGTGATAGCGCTCGGCGGAGGCGTCGATGACAGCTGCACGTCCTTTTGCGACGGCGGAATTTCGGCGTATTTCCCGATAGTACACGCGCCGTGTTCGCTCGAGCAGGCAATGGATGCAGACATTGCGCGGCAAAACCTCATACGCACCGCCGAGCAGATAGCGCGCGTTATGCTCGTCGGAGTGCGCATTGTAAGCAAATAACTGCCGATACGGCAGCTGAAAGGGATATTATATGAAAAAAGGAAAGAAGCTCATGTCCGGCGCACTTGCTGCGCTGATGCTTGCGGGAACGCTCGCCCTTCCGAAGACGTCCGCAGCAGATACCTCGCTTCCGTTTAAGGATCTGAAGCGAAGCTGGTACAGGGAAGCAATTGCGTATTCCTATGAAAACGGTCTCATGGACGGT
>CAYYKO010000083.1:0-5429 GCA_964441695.1 uncultured Ruminococcus sp.
GTCAAGACGCTAGCCTCTCACGCTGGAAACGGGGGTTCGATTCCCCCACGGGTCAAACAGCAAAAAACCTCCGAAGTGATTCGGAGGTTTTTTCATTCCTCTCGAGGTCGTCCGCGCGCTTTGAAAAGCATTCTCAATGCACTAAGCTTCAAAAAAGCCGTGCACGGGCGACACCGCACCAAATCAAAAGCACACCCGCTCGCCTCGGTTGACGCCGCAGGCAGGGGTGTGCTTTGCTTTAATACAGTATGTCGTGTATACGGTTTTTCGTGTATTCGAAGTCGAAGGTGACAACGGAGTCCGTGCCGTTGATCCAGCCGTAGCCGTATGCGTCGCTGAAGGGAACATTGTACGATTCCGTCGACAGCGAGCCGCCGGTTACGACCGAGCTGACAAGCGACACCATCGTCGTGAAGGGAATATTTGTCCGCACCATCTTCAGCGCGTGGTCGAGCATTCCGAGCACCTCGGACAGCTCGATGCCGCTCCGCATCTTCGTTATCACGGCGTTAACAACATCTCTCTGGCGGCGCGTGCGTCCGAAATCGCTGTCGAGCGAGCGGTTGCGGCAATGCACGAGAGCCGTCGAGCCGTTGAGATGATACGTGCCCGCGCCCTCGCCGACGCCCATATATACAGCCTCCTCAGCCGTGAGCGGCACGTCGACGCCGCCTATGTAGTCGATGAAATTCTTCGTGCCGTTGAAATCAATGACCACGAAGCGCTGAATGTCAAGGTCGAAGCACTGGTTTATCGTGTTTATCGTGGAGCCGATGCCGTATCTGATGTAGGCCCAGTTAAGCTTGCCCCAGCCGTAGCCCTCTATCGGAACGTAGGAGTCGCGGAGGAAGGACATAAGCTTCACGCTTCCCGTCGATTTGTTGTAGGATACGACGATCATAACGTCGCTGAGTCCGCGGTGTATCGAGACATCGCGTGCGTCCGTGCCGACTATCAGGAAGTTCTCGACATTCGGGTCCTTTTGTGCGACCTTGTAGATCGGCACACCGCCGTATACGCTGACCGCGTCGCTGTCCATAAAGGATTTCGAGCCGTCGTATACGACCTCGGGCGCCGAGCCGCCTCCGCTTCCGCTTCCATTGTTTTCGGACGGCGTGTAAATATCCTCGGGCAGCGTCTCGGGCGTGTCGTTAATATCCTGCGACCCGTCCGACGGCTCGTCTATCGGCGTTTCGGCAAGCTCCGGCTGCTCCGGCGGCAGATACGCGTCCGAACGGTTGACTATCTCGACCTCCTCGTAGGAGGTGGAATTATACTTATGCATGAAGGCGAGAATCAGACCGCCTGCGGCAAGAAGCAGCGCGAGCAGCAGAGATACGAAGGTTATAAGGGATATCTTCAGTATCTTTTTCGTTCTTTTGTTCATAAAAAGCCCCTTATTACTTGATTTTACAATATATATTATACTCCGTTTTCGCGACTTGTCAAGCTTTTACCTAATTTTGCGACGCGTGCTCCTTCAATAAAATGTAAACAATGAAATAAGTGCGGAGAACCTATTGTAAAATCACCGAAAAAAATATATAATAATGTGTAAGAGGGGAAGTGTAGGTATTCCCCCGACAGCTTTTGAAAGGGAGGCAGAATACTTGAAAGATCAGGACAAGACCCCGAAGAATCCGACAGCCCGCGACGCCTTCGCGGATGAATTGAGCTCTGTCGGTGACGCCTCGGATGAGGAGCTGTTTTTGAAGGATCTGTTTGACGCAGAGGACGTGCCGCGTGAGTGCGACGTGCTGCGTGAGCCCGCAGACGGCGGACACACCGTGCATTCGTCCGACGCAAATGCAGGCGGCGCGAGAAGCACCCGCGAGGGGCACGAGAGCGACGACGCGGAGCTGCTTTCTCCCGACGAGATAGATGCGTTTTTTGAAGGTATAAGAAGGGGCGAGAGCGAGGACAGTCTGCCTTTTATATTGCCGAGCGAGGAGGTCTTTGTCGAGCCGAGCGAGCCTGACGCTTCACTGCCGAGGGGCGCGCGGATTGATGCGGCGGACAGCCTGCGCTTTGCCGAAATATTGCCGAGCGACGGGAAGCCGCTGGGCGCGGCACGAAATGTGAAGGACGACGCCATGAGAGGCGGCGCGACCGATATTCTTTCCGCAGAGCGCGGCAGCACGGCGGAATTAAGTGCCGTTGCGACGGAGCCGAGCGCGGACGGGACGGAAATACACGAGAGCGCGGAGCTGCCTCCGCTTGGGACGGCGAAAAGAAAGCGCGCAGAGAGAAAGCGGGCAAGACCTCGCAGCCCCTCCCGCGAGCAGACAACCGTCGAGCAGACAAATGCGCCCGAGAGTGCGGATAATGCCGCGCAGCACGGCGACGCATGCGAGACGGAGCTCCCGCAAGACAGCGCCGACGTGCGGACGGGTGCGGAGGACAGAACAGCCGCGCGTAGCGGGGAGCCCGTGACCGACGTGCAGACAGCTGCGACGCCGAGCACGGCGGGACACGGAAAAAAAGCAGGGAATGCGAAAAAGCGCGCCGAGAGCGCGAGCGCTCAGCCGAAGCCTGACGACAGCTCGCCGACGGAGCCTATTGAGGATGTAACTTCAAAAAGCAGTGCCGGAGATGCAAGAAACACGAAAAAACGCATCGCATCGCCGAGTGTCGCAAGGGAGCACGCCGATAGCCACGCAGCCTTTGCCGCCGAATCGAAGAGCGACGAAGCCGCAACCGAGCTTGACCGCTCGCTTGACAGCTTCACCTATGAGGATACGGGCTCCGCATTTCCGCGCAGCTCGAAAAAGCCCGATGTATTCCGTCTCGGAATGCTTGTCGTGTGCCTTTTTGTCTTCTCCTACAGCGTTCGCTTCCTTGTAAACAATATTTACGAGAAGTACAAGAGCGATACCGTCTACAACGAGATAAACGAGGGGCTTGACTTCAGCATCCCCGGAAGCGTTGCGCAGGACGGCATAGTTTCGCTGCTCGTGCCCGACAGCGTCGGCGTGGCAACGCCAACGATGGACGACATTATAAAGAACGGTGTGTCAAGCGGCATAGCGAGCAGCTCGCATGCGGCGGAGCTTGCCAAGGTTCGCGCCTCGCTCGAGCATCTGAAGAATATCAATTCCGATCTTTACGGCTACATCGTCGTGCCCGGAACGAACATCAGCTACCCGATAGCGCAGCACGCGAGCGACAACGATTATTACCTCGACCGCGCGTACAACGGCGAGCACCTTGTCAACGGCTCGATCTTCGCCGACGTGAGATGTGACGACGACGTTATGATGAACTACAATACCGTGCTCTACGGTCACAACGTGACCTCGGGCTCGATGTTCAACCACGTCAATATGTTCTTCGAGCGCGACGTCTTCGAGAACACGCTGATATACCTCTACACCTTCGACGGAATATTCGTCTATAAGCCGTTCAGCATACACGAGACAGAGTACGACTCCGGCTATATCAAGACTGCCTTTGAGACGATAGAGGAGTTCGTCAGCTTCGCAAACGAGATGCGCGAGCTGTCCGATATCGACAGCGACGCTGCCTTCACGGCGGAGAGCAGAATGCTCACCCTTTCGACCTGCACGAACGGCATATACAGCCGCCGCTACGCGCTTCACGCGTACCTTGTCGAAAGAATTACCGACTGAATGTCGAAAGGAAATTAAAATGATTACAGCTTCTGTGCTCGTCTGTCCGATTTGCGGCGGCGAGCTGAAAAGAGAGGGCGCGAGCCTTCTTTGCCACGGCGGCGAGCGTCGGCACACCTATGACGTTGCACGTGAGGGCTATGTAAATCTACTGCCGCCGGGACGCGGCAGAAATTCGCGCTCGGGTGACGAGGCGGCGATGATACGCGCAAGAAGCGCATTCCTCTCCACCGGCGCATATGACGCGATCCCCGCCGCAGTCGCGGAGCTCATCTGCGAAGGCGTTACGCCGTCCGACGGCGGCATTACCGTGCTTGACTCGGGCTGCGGAGAGGGCTATCACAGCATAAGAATAGCCGAGCGCTGCGCCGAGCTTTCGGGAGCGTCGGTCGATATGTACGCCTTTGACGCGTCGAAGGTCGGCACGGCACACGGTGCGCGCGCAGCAGCTGCCGCAGGTCTCTCGCCGCGCGGCGGTGTCGGCTGTGACCTTGATTCGGCGGCACGTGTCTCGTTCGTTACGGGAAATATTTTTACGCTTCCCGTGCGCGACGCGTCGGCGGATGCCGTGGTGTCCATGTTCGCGCCCCTCGCCTGGGAGGAAATGAGCCGAGTGTTAAAGCCCGGCGGCATAGTCGTGGTCGCAGCCTCCGGCGAAAATCATCTCTACGAGCTGCGTCGGATACTTTACGATAAGGTAATAACGAAAAAGCCGTCCGTCGTCGCACCCGATGCCTTTACGGAGACGGCGCGCCGAACGGTCGAGTATGACATAACGCTCACCGATAACGCGACGGTAATGTCGCTTTTCGGCATGACGCCGTTCTGCTACAATGCACCGCGCGAGGGCGCTGCCGCACTCGAGAGAGTAAGTGAGCTTGACGTAACCGTCGAAGCGGAGCTGTTCGTATTTCGCAAAAATTAAGGGGGAACCGAGATGAAGATATCTGTTTGCATTCCCATGTATAATGAAATAACCACCGTCGCCGACACGGAGCGCAGTCTTATCGACGAGCTTGAGAGCTTTTGCGGGAAAAGCGGCGACAGCTATGAGATAATCTTTTCCGACGACGGCTCGACGGACGGCTGCCGCGATGCGATAAGCTATGATATCCCGACCGGGCACGGCACGGTAAGATGCGTCGGCGACCGAGAGAACCACGGCAAGGGTGCTGCGGTCCGCCGTGCTGCGCTTGCAGCCGAGGGAGATGTGATTCTCTATACCGACTGCGACCTTGCCTACGGCACGGCTGTAATCGGCGAGGCGGTCGAGCTTATGCGACGCGAAAAATGCGATATTGTCGCAGGCTCCAGAGCGATACATCCCGACGGCTACGCGGGCTATACCTTTATAAGAAAGCTCGCCTCGAAGGCGTATGTTAAGGTGCTTACGACCTTCGCGGGCTTCCGCCTGAGTGATTCGCAGTGCGGACTCAAGGCGTTTTCGGCACCTCTTGCGCAAAAGATATTTTCGCTTGCCGAAACGGACGGCTGGGCATTCGATTTCGAGCTGTTTATGCTGGCAAAGCGTGAGGGAGCGCGCGTGTGCGAGCTTCCCGTTACGATTATCAATCACAGAGAATCGCGGATCAGCGTCTTCCGCGACAGTCTCCGCATGCTTCGCGAGCTTGCAAGAATTAAAAAGAGAGTTGCAGCGCTCGACCACGCAAAATAAGCATACCGAGAGCGACGCTGCAACGGCGTGCTCTCGGTATACCGTAATTATGTGCTATGCGTAGAAGTCGTGATTTCCGACGGACATAACGTACTGCCTGTTTTCGCATATCCAGAAGCTTGAGG
>CAYYKO010000084.1:0-5356 GCA_964441695.1 uncultured Ruminococcus sp.
CAAGGAATATACGGTCTACCTGCTCCTGCGTGTACGTCGCATACTCCCGCTGGGCAGATCTGACTCTTTCGAGGGCTGCCTCGAGCTTTTCGACATTGTCGATCAATTCACGGTTCGCATTCATTTTTAATTACTCCTTGATATTAAAAATCCGGTTGTATAATTATAGCATATTTCCCCGAAAAAATGAAATGCGTTTTAGGCATAGGACTATAGCACAGTTTGCATAATGGAATGCCATTGAAGGCAAGGTTACTGATGCATATTGTATGCCATGCTCCAAAATTCGCTCTCGAAGCGCGAGCAGGTCAGGAATATATCGGAAAGACGCGACAGTGCCGCGGAGCCTGACGCACGCGCCACACTTTCAAATGCATCGAGCAGCTCGCGGTTGGAGGCAGAGTATTCCTCCGATGAATATGAGCGTATCCAGTCGCCGTAAAAGCTGTCCGAGGCACAAAGCGGAGCCGAGGCTGTCATTTTTCGGGCGATCAGCTCATAGCTGTAGGCGCAGGGAATAACTGCGGCAAGAATTTCCGCAGCTGTTCCTTCATACGCCGTGCGTAGCATGTAGGACGTGTATGCGCGGTTTAGGAGCGAGGGTCTTGATGCGGCAAGCTCTTCGTTTGTAATACCGAGCCTTGCGAGATACCCGCTGTGAACGTCCATTTCTCCGTGCATTGTCGGAATATATCGTGCAAACAGCGAAGAAAGCTCAAGGCTGTCAGCCTTTGCACAGCCGAGAGCGAATACACGTGCGTAATCCTCAAGATACAGAGTGTCCTGCAAAATATAGTATCTGAATACCTCCCGTGAGAGTGTGCCGTCACGCATTTCCGTCAGAAACGGATGCGTGAGGTAGCTGTCCCAAATTTCCTTTGCGCCTTCAAGTAATACTTCAATGCTTTTCATCCGATGCCTCCCTGGAAAATTCACCTGTAAGATCAAAGCCGTGCATGAGCGGTCCCGAGCCGTGCCCGAGCTTCAGCATCGCGCCGAGCGCCCCTTCAATATACCTCTTGGCACGCCATATCGATTCCTCGAGAGCAAAGCCCTTTGCAAGGTTTGACGCTATCGCCGTCGACAGAGTACAGCCCGTCCCGTGTGTGTTCGGGTTATCGATCCGCCTACCTTCGAAATATCTCACGCGACCGTTCGCGTACAAAACATCAACGGCATCGCAAATTCTGTGACCTCCTTTTACGAGCACCGCACAGCCGAAGCTTTGTGAAATTTTCTCGGCGGCGCGCTCCATGTCGGCAGCTGTGCAGAGCCTCATGCCGGACAATACCTCAGCCTCCGGTATATTCGGCGTTGCAAGCGTCGCCTGCGGCAGCAGCTCGCGCGTCATGGCGTCGACGGTGTCGCCGGTTGTAAGCGACGAGCCTGCGGTCGCTACCATTACCGGGTCAACGACAATGTTTTTCGCGCGGTAATATCGCAGCCTCTCGGCAATGACCTTGACAAGACCTGCGTTTGCCGTCATGCCGAGCTTTACCGCGTCCGGGAATATATCCTCAAATACCGCGTCAAGCTGATGCGTCATAAATTCGGGTGTGACGCACGTGAACTCGCGCACTCCCATTGTGTTCTGCACGACAAGGGCTGTCACGGCGCTCATGGCGTACACGCCGTTTGCGGCGGCTGTCTTAATGTCGGCTTGCATGCCAGCGCCGCCGGTGGGGTCTGTTCCGGCAATCGATAATACTGTTTTCACTTCTTTTCCTCCTTATATAGCCTTTTATGCGTCAGGCAGCGAGCGAGCCGACGCAGCTCACAGGCTGCCGCTCGGGCGTCCTTTGCGTGCATTACGGCACTTACAACGCAAATGCCGCTGACGTCGATGCCGTCGAGCACGGAAAGGTTGTGTGCATTGAGCCCTCCTATGGCGCAGACAGGTATCGGTACGGCGCGTATAATAGCCGTGAGCGTCTCAATGGACGTTATGCGTGTGCGTACATGCGTCGTTGTCGGAAATATTGCTCCGACGCCGAGATAATCTGCGCCCTCGGCGTAAGCCGAGCGTGCCGCATCGACGCTTTTGACCGTCGCGCCGATAATATATCCGTCTCCCAGAATACGCCTTGCCGTCGCAATGCTCATATCCTCGCCTCCGAGATGCACGCCGTCCGCGCCGACTGCAAGCGCCACGTCGACACGGTCATCAATTATCAGCGGAACGTGATAGCGCTCGGCAAGGCGCTTTACCTTTTCCGCGAGAGCGATATATTCGCGCGTTGATTTTTCCTTTTCGCGAAGCTGAAGCAGCGTCGCCCCGCCGTCAAGAGCAGCCTCGACACGGGCGAGAAATTCTTCTTCGCAGTATACGCTGCTGTCTGTTATGAAATAAAGTGTCGGATCAAATTCAGCTTTCATAATGCTCCTTTACATGTAGATAAAGTCGTTGAGTACCGGCTGAAGGCTCGCGCCTTCGATATCGCGGCACATGTCGCGAAGCGTGCGCGTGTCGCATATCTCAAATTGCTCGCCGCCGTGCTCTCCGGCTCCGCTGTGTTCGTTGGCAGCCTCGACTTTGCCGACGTGATCTCCGACTCCGGTCGATACTCCCGCAGAAACCTTGGTGGCGGCTATTTTCATGATACCGTTTCTGAAGCGCGAGCTCTCACGTGACGAGACGGTTATCCCGACAAACGGCAGGAAGATACGCCAAGCGCAAAGCACTCGGCACAGCTCGCGCTCGCTGACGGCACGTGCGTCGAAGCTGTCGCACCCGACAGCCGGTCTGAGGCGAGGGCAGGAAAGCGAGCACTCCGCGTGGGGGTATTTTCGTCTCAGAAAATACAGATGCAGGGCTGCCGCAAGCGCATCACGGCGATAATCGGAGAGTCCGAACAGCGCTCCGAAGGAAACGCCGCGCATCCTACCGAGCAGCGCACGCTCCTGCGCGTCGAAGCGGTACGTCCAAATTCTCTTGCGTCCGGCAGGGTGCAGCAGCGCGTAGCGCTCCGTGTCGTAGGTCTCCTGAAAGACCGTGACGAAGTCCGCTCCGCATTCGTGAAGATAGCGGTAGCCGTCTGTGTTGACCGGGTATATCTCGACGGCAACGCTGCGAAAGTAGCGTCGAGCCGTACGGCAAGCGTCGCCTATGTAGTCAAGTGGGCTTTTCGCGGGACTTTCGCCTGTGAGAATAAGTATCTCCTCCATGCCAGTCGAGGCAATCGCCTCCATCTCGCGCTTGATCTGCTCACGGTCAAGCTTCATTCGTGCGATTTGGCTTTTGCAGTTAAACGAGCAGTACACGCAGCGGTTTTCGCAGTAATTTGATATGTACAGCGGCGTGAACAGCGATACGGAATTTCCGAAGTACTGTGCCGTAAGTGATGCGGCGCGCCGTGCGGAGAGCTCCGTGAATGCATCAGCGGCGGGGGAGAGAAGTGCCTTCAGTCCTTCTATACCGCAGCTTTCACGGGAGAGAGCGGCGCGGACATCGTTTGCCGTGTACGCAAGCGGGTCGTAGGAGCTGACATGTTTTATCACAAGCTCGCGAATATCACCGTCGCAAAGCTCCATGCCGTCAAGCGGTGTCATGATATCATTACTGCGCGTGCTCACTTGTGACCTCGCTTTCGGTCGTGTCGCCGAGAAAGCCCGTCAACGGGTCAGACGACGATGCGCCGCGCTCGAGTACACGACCGAGCCCGGAAAGATAAGCATGACGTCCCGCTCGTACCGCTTCCTTGAAGGCTCGCGCCATGAGCGAGATATTTCCCGCCGTGGCAACCGCTGTATTTGCCATCACGGCGGCGCAGCCCAGCTCCATTGCCTCGCACGCCTCGCTCGGGCGTCCGATACCGGCATCCACGATTATCGGGAGAGACGATTCCTCAAGAAGAATTTTTATAAATTCCCGAGTTGCCAGTCCGCGATTCGAGCCGATGGGTGCTGCAAGCGGCATTATGCATGCTGCACCCGCGTCTTCAAGAGCACGCGCGGCATATATGTCGGGGTACATGTACGGCATTACGGTGAAGCCCTCTGCGGCTAACAGCTCGGTCGCGCGAACGGTTTCGGCGTTGTCGGGCAGCAGGTACCTCGAGTCGCGCATTATCTCGACCTTAATGAGGTCACCGCAGCCGAGCTCGCGTGCCAGACGCGCCGTGCGAACGGCTTCCTCGGCGCAGCGCGCGCCGCTTGTATTCGGAAGAAGCGTTACATGCTTCGGTATAAAATCGAGAATATTCTCGCGCGGGCCCGTGTTCGTGCGCCGAACGGCGAGAGTCACAAGCTCTGCCTCTGCATCGCGCACGGCGGCTTCGATGAGCTTTAGCGAATACTTACCGCTCCCGAGTATGAAGCGTGAAGTGAACTCGTGCTTTCCGATTTTTAACTTGTCTGTCATAATAATTCATCCTTTCGTTGCTTCTGTTTTTTTCTCATCGGTGATCAGGCGCAGTGCCAGATGCGCCTGAAGTGCTCCGCAAAGCGCGACCCGAGTTGCGACGATGCCGCTATCCGCGCAGGCCTCGCTTTTCATGTCACCGCAAACATAAAAGCGAGGCGTAATACGTCGTGTTGTCAGCTCGTCGGCAGCGCCGAAGCCTGCCATTCCCGACGAGGCAATGTAGTATTTGTCCGGAAACTCGGTGAGCACGGTGTCGGCGAGTGACGCCTTTTCCTCGGCGTCGTCAAATGCCTCGCATATCACGTCGGCGCACGCAATACAGGACGCGAGGTTATCGCGAGACAGACGCACGGTGTGACACTCCGTCACGCAGAACGGTGCGCATTCACGTATGTTTTCCGCCGTGCAGTCTGTCTTGAGGCGTCCGAGCTGACTGATTTTGTATTGCTGCCTGTGAATATTCGACAGCTCCACGCGGTCGAAGTCGCACAGTATGAGCCGACCGACTCCCGCGCGGGCAAGCAGCAGAGCAATATTCGAGCCGAGCCCGCCGAGCCCGCACACTGCGACGCAGGAGGCGGAAATTGTCGCATGCCGCGCCTCGCCGTGACGGGCAGCGAGAGCAGTGTCCCATGCTATTTTAGTTATCTCCATCTCAGCCTCCTCCGACAAAGCGAACGATTTCAACACAGTCGCCGTCGTGCAGCACGAGCTCGTCGTATCCTGCGCGCGCAGCTATGCTGCCGTTCAGCTCCACAGCGACACGTCGGGCGTCATCGCCCGTCGCCGTCAGTAATTCCGCAATGCTCATGCCGTCTGCCGAGCATTGCCGTCCGTTAACAGTTACCATATTGTGACCTCCTTTGCGAAAAACAAAAAGAGCTGCCGATTTGGCAGCTCTGAGCGTTTTGCGGTGCTTTCCCGATGTATATCAGGCGTCCCTACGTTGGCATTATCCAAATCAGGTTCTCGGTCGAAGGTCACACCTTCCTC
>CAYYKO010000085.1:0-5195 GCA_964441695.1 uncultured Ruminococcus sp.
GCAAGCCGCTAAGTAGGTTTTTCTTAGTTAAGTTTCTTTCACAAAAGAAACTTAGTGCGGTAGCTAATGCTTTAGAGACAGTAGGAACGGTGCAGTGCAGCTTGGCGTGCGGCGCGGGCTGACGTGGCGGCTTTGTGCGGGGCGCGGGTGGATATAGCGGGAGAGACGTGGAATTGTATGTGCGGCGGTGAGCTTTGGCGCTTTTTTTCATATTTTTTCGTTTTATATCAAAAAATGTTTGAATTCTTCCTCAGTTTGTGTTAAAATTAAGAGTGAGAGTGCTTTCGCACAATTTACATTATTGCACAGGAGTGTTCACATGGAAAACAAGCTGATCTTTGACGTCAACGACCGTCCGAAATTCGGTCAGATGCTCATCTTCGCGTTCCAGCAGGTCCTCGCTATCCTCGCAGCCACCATCGCCGTCCCCACAATTATCGGTCTGCCCACGCAGATACCCGCCGCTATCTTCGGCGCCGGTGTCGGCACGCTGATCTATCAGCTCTTTACGCGCTTTAAGAGCCCCGTATTCCTCGGCAGCTCCTTCGCCTTCCTCAGCTCGCTCGGCGTTGCCGTCGCTTACGGCTACTGCGGCATTATACTCGGCTCCGCGGTCGCGGCTCTCGTTTATATTGTGCTCGCCGTTATCATCCGCTTCACCGGCACATCCTGGGTCAACCGCCTTATGCCTCCCGTAATTATCGGTCCCACGGTCGCGCTTATCGGTCTCTCCCTCGCGGGCAATGCCATGGGCGACATCACGAGAGCCGGTGCCTCCGAGCTTTATTCCTCCTACAACCTTGTCGCGCTGCTGTGCGGTCTTATCGCCTTCTTTACGATCGTTATCTGCTCGACTCAGAAGCGCTACACCATGCCCCGCCTCATTCCCTTCATTATCGGTATCGTTGTGGGCTACGCCGTTGCCGCGGGCTTTACCGCTGTCGGAATGCTTGCCGACCTTGACTACCTGAAGATCGTCGACTTCACTCCCCTGGTGAGCACCTTCGTCGACGAAAGCGGCGCCTTCCGCGGTATTTCCGCATTCTTCGACTACCCGCGTCTGTCCGTATTCGCTGCGCTCGGCGAGCTGACCGACGGCACGCTCGCGCCCGAGCTTCACGAGGCTGTAAGAAGCCTTACCGGTGACACCGCCGCTTCCGCTGCGCTGCTCACGCTCGAGAGCGCAATTGAAATTATCATCGCGTTCTTCCCCGTAGCTCTCGTCGTTTTCGCCGAGCACATTGCCGACCACAAGAATCTCTCCTCGATCATCGGTCGCGACCTCATTGAGGATCCCGGTCTCAGCCGCACGCTCCTCGGCGACGGTGTCGGCTCCCTTGCCGGCACGGTATTCGGTATTTGCCCCAACACCACCTATGGCGAGTCCGTCGGCTGTGTTGCGATCACGCGCAACGCCTCCGTCTGCACGATCACGACCACTGCCGTGCTCTGCATCGTGCTCTCCTTCATCAGCCCTCTGATGGCGCTGCTCCGCACCATTCCCTCCTGCGTAATGGGCGGTGTCTGCCTCACGCTTTACGGCTTCATTGCGGTTTCCGGTCTGAAGATGTTCAAGGACATTGACCTTGACAACAACCGCAATCTGTTCGTCGTTGCCGCAGTTCTCATTTCAGGTATCGGCGGGCTGTGCATCAAGATCCCCTATCAGCTCGCAGAAAGCGGCGAGATCGTCGGTGAGGTCCAGGTGACCGCCATCGCGACCGCGCTTATTATAGGCATCGTCACGAATGCCGTTCTCACACGAATCGAAAACGGAAGGAAGGATAAGACAAAATGAAAGCTTACGACAACGTAACGATATTCAACCACCCGCTGGTCAACCACAAGATAGCCATTCTCAGAAACGAGAAGACGAGCATGAAGGAATTCCGCGAGCTCATCGAGGAGATAACAACGCTGATGACCTTCGAATGCCTTCGCGAGGGCGTGCCCACCGTTGAGGTGGAGGTAAAGACGCCTCTCGAGGTCTGCACGCAGCGCATGATCCGCGACAACGCGATAGTTATCGTTCCGATACTTCGCGCGGGACTCGGAATGGTCAACGGAGTTCACGTGCTGTTCCCGTCGGCGCGTGTCGGACACATCGGACTCTGCCGCGACGAGGAGACGCTCGAGCCGCAGGAATACTACTGCAAGCTGCCGCAGGGCATTGAGGACAAGCTTGTGCTCATCGTCGACCCGATGCTGGCGACGGGCGGCAGCGCCTGCGACGCGATCCGTCAGATAAAGAAGCGCGGCTGCACGAACATCAAGTTCATGTCGATAATCGGCGCGCCCGAGGGAGTCGCGCGAGTAGCGGAGGAGCACCCGGACGTACACATATTCGTATCGACGCTCGACCGCTGCCTGAACGAGCACGGCTACATTCTGCCGGGACTCGGCGACGCGGGAGACCGCATTTTCGGAACGAAATAAGGAATATTACAAAGCAGCCCTGCCTCGCGGCAGGGCTGCTTTATGCTGTGCGGGAGGCGGGCGCTGCCCCGACACCCTGTGAAGCAATAGGAGATTTCGCGTTCTGCGGAACGCGACTTGGGGCGTTGCCCCAAGACCCTACAATTTTTCGAGAAAAATTGAGTAAAGCTTTCGGTAGGACACGGCGGGCGTCGCAGCTCGCGCCTTGGGCTTTCCGCAAACTCAGCGGCGGCGCAAAAACTCCACCACCGCACCCCGTCGCCGCAGGCGCGAACGCCCACGCCAAACTCCACGCGCAAGACGCACGAACCCCAGCCCCGCACCTTGGCGGCGGAGCACGCCTTGCGAGCGCGAAACGCAGCGTATTGGGGCAGAAGCCGCATTTCGTGAGACACCGAAGCGGTCGCGGCGACCGCGCGAGCTCTTTCAGCCGCGGGGGGAAAAGCTTCTTTATGGGGGGAATCCCCCTATGAAGGTTTTCTTAGTTAAGTTTCTTTCACAAAAGAAACTTAATGCAGTATCTAACGCTTTAGAGACAGTAGGAACGGTGCAGTGCAGCTTGCCGTGCGGCGGGGGGATTCCGCGTTCTGCGGAACGCGGGTCAGGGCACGCCCCGACACCCTGTGAAGCAATAGGAGATTTCGCGTTCTGCGGAACGCGACTTGGGGCGTTGCCCCAAGTCCCTACAATTTTTCGAGAAAAATCGAGTAAAGCTTTTGGTAGGACACGGTGCTTGTATCGTGCGCTGACGTGGGGGAAGGAGCAAAGCATTCGTGCGGTGCACCGCCCTCGGCGGAAAAAATTTGTCTCCTTTCTTTTAATCTGCTAAATTCCACTTGACAAGTGAATGTTAAAATTATATAATATACTGTGTATGCTTTTTGTGTATTATATGCGGAATGATACACTCTTACATACCGCGTAGGCTTCGCCGTTTTTTAACGGCTGAAAGATATCAATTTTAACATCGGAGGTGCATTATGTCAGGCATTATTATCCCCATCGTGGCTGCCGCCGCATCTCTCGCTGTCGGACTTTTTATCGGGTACATTATTCGTAAACGTACTGCCGAGGCTCAGATAGGCTCGGCTGAGGAACAGGCACGCAGGATCCTCGAGGACGCCATTAAGGCAGCCGACTCGAAGAAAAAGGAAACTCTGCTTGAAGCGAAGGAAGAAATACTCGCAAGCAAAAACGAGTTCGACCGTGAGGTCAAGGATCGCAGAGCCGAGCTGACACGCCAGGAAAGGCGCGTTACTCAGAAAGAAGAGGCTCTCGACAAGAAAAACGACGCCATTGAGAAGAAGGACGAGCAGCTCTCCCGTAAGCTCCGCGAGGCGCAGGAGAAAAACGACGAGATCGCCGCTGTCCATGAGGAGCAGAAGAAGCTTCTCGAGAAGATATCCGGCATGACCGAGCAGCAGGCAAAGCAGCTCCTTCTCTCGAGTCTCGAGGACGAGATCCGTCATGAGAAGGCTATGAAGCTTGTCGAGCTTGAGTCTCAGTTCAAGGAGGACGCGGACAACAAGGCAAAGGAAATTCTTTCCCTCGCCATCCAGAGATGCGCGGCGGATCACGTTGCCGAGATCACCGTTTCGTCCGTTCAGCTTCCCGGCGAGGAGATGAAGGGCAGAATTATCGGTCGCGAGGGTCGTAACATCCGTACCATCGAGACCCTTATCGGCGTTGATCTTATCATCGACGACACGCCCGAGACGATCACTATCTCGAGCTTCGACCCCGTTCGCCGCGAGATCGCGCGCATTGCTCTTGAGAGACTTATCCAGGACGGCCGCATCCATCCCGCAAGAATCGAGGAAATGGTCGAGAAGGCTCGCCGCGAGGTCGACAACGCCATCAAGCAGGCGGGCGAGCGCGCCACCTTTGAGACGGGCGTTCACGGAATTCCGCATGACCTGGTCAAGCTGCTCGGACGTCTCAAGTACCGCACCAGCTACGGTCAGAACGTTCTCCGCCATTCCATCGAGGTTTCGCTGCTTTCCGGCATGCTTGCCGACGAGCTCGGCTGCAACAGCACCGTCGCGAAGCGTGCGGGACTGCTGCACGACATCGGTAAGGCGCTCACGCAGGAGGTCGAGGGCTCTCACGTTCAGCTCGGCGTTGAGGTCGCTCGCAAGCACAAGGAGTCTGCCGAGATCATTCACGCGATCGAGGCTCATCACGGCGACGTAGAGCCGAAGACGATGATAGCGTTCATCGTTCAGGCGGCTGATGCGATTTCCGCCGCACGTCCCGGCGCGCGCCGCGAGAATCTTGAGAATTACATCAAGAGGCTCACGAAGCTCGAGGAGATCGCCAACGACTTCGACTGTGTTGAGAAGTCCTTTGCGATCCAGGCGGGACGCGAGATACGCATTATGGTAAAGCCGGAGATGGTCGACGACGACTCGATGGTAATGCTCGCTCGCGACATTGTCAAGAGGATCGAAAGCGAGCTCGAGTATCCGGGACAGATCAAGGTAAATCTGATCCGCGAGAGCCGCGCGACAGATTACGCAAAATAAGAAGGCGGGCAGCCGCAATACCCGCAGCAAAGCCGAACCGTTCAACGGTTCGGCTTTTTCGCGCTCTGTGCCACCAAAAGCTCGAGCTTTCCGCGCGTTGGGGGGTTCGCGCCTCTTGCTTGCAAGAGGGCGGAGAGGCGACTCGGGACTCCGTCCCGAGACCCCGCAAATTTCCGACTTCGTCCTCTTGCATGCAAGAGGACGAAGCCCGAGAAAAATCGAGTAAAGCTTTTG
>CAYYKO010000086.1:0-5060 GCA_964441695.1 uncultured Ruminococcus sp.
AATGTCGCGCGCGCGTTCCATGAGCGCTACGGTGTCATCTCTCACGCCTTCGGCAGATACGCCGTCTCAGCGACAAAATATTCGAAAATCGTTCGCTTTACGGCAATTCCCGATATCGACAGCGAGGAGAGGGCTCTGAGGACGCTTCACGAGTTTGCCGACGCGCACCGCGGAGAGCGCCTTGTACTCTTCGGCTGCACGGACGACTACGCAACACTTGCGGCACGCCTTCGCGACAGATTGCCCGAGTACATAATCCCGTACCCCGACGCCGCACTTCAGCCGCTCATCTCCCGCAAGGCGGAGTTCTACGCACTGTGCGACAAATACGGTATTCCGTATCCCGACACCGTGATAGCCGACAGAGTGCTCGGCGAAGAGGAGCTTTGTGAGGATAAGCTCGGCTTCGGGTATCCGATAATCGTTAAACCGTCGTGCAGCGTTACATATTGGAAGCATTCCTTCGAAGGGATGAAGAAGGTCTATACCGCCCACACGCCGAAGGAGGCGTCGGCAATTCTATCGGAGATCTACGCGTCGGGCTACGACGATAAGATAATTCTTCAGGAGATGATAGACGGCGGCGACTCTCAGATGCGCGTGTTTACAGCCTTCTCCGATTCGACGGGCAAGGTGCGCGCCATGTGCCTCGGCCACACAATGCTCGAGGAGCACACGCCGAAGGGACTCGGCAATCATGCAGCCATCGTCACCGAGCCGGTCTCGAGCTTCCCGCTCGCACAGAAGCTTCGCGCAATGCTCGAGGAGCTCGGCTACACGGGCTTTTCAAACTTCGATATCAAGCTTCGCGAGGGAACGACCGACGACTTCCGCGTTTTCGAGATAAACCTCAGACAGGGAAGAAGCAATTATTACGTCACAAGCGCAGGTATCAATATCGCAGAGCTTGCCGCAGAGCGATACACGGACGGCGGCGACTCTCTTGTCTGCTGCGAGACGGAGCACTTCTGGCATCACGTGCCGAAAAGCGTGGCTTACAGATACACGGAGGACAAAAAGCTTGTCGAGCGGGCGAGAGAGCTTGCTCGGGAGGGGCGTGACAGCTCCTCGGTGTGGTATCGTGCGGACTTTAACGGAAATCCGCTGCGTTTTGTCTGCGCCGCAGAGCAGCTTCGCCGTCAGAAAAAGAAGTATAAGCTGTACTACCCGAAGCACTCGGACTGATATTTTCGAATAAGGAGGCATTCGGTATGCAAACAAAAAAAGACCGTCCGCTTCTCGGAATACTCGGCGGACTCGGTCCTCTTTCAAGTGCGTATTTTTATGAAATGATAACGCGACACACGAAGGCGTCGTGCGATCAGGAGCATATTGATATCATACTTTCAAGCCGCGCGGGTACGCCGGATCGCACGGCATATATCCTCGGCAGCAGCACGGAAAGCCCGGTGCCCTTTATGGTGGAGGACGCTGAAAGGCTCGAGAGCTACGGCGCCGACGCCATAGTCATCCCGTGTAATACCGCACATTACTTCATAGAGCAGGTGAGACGCAGCGTCAGTGTGCCCGTACCGAGCATAATTACAGAGACCGTCGCTCACATCTCGCGCTGCGGCTACAGGCGGGCGTGCATTCTGGCGACTCGCGGCAGCATCGAAAGCGGCTCGTATCAGGCACAGCTTGAGAGCGCGGGCATCGAGTGGCGCGTTCCGTGCGAAGCTGACCAGGATATTATAACCGATATTATATATTCCGATGTCAAGGGCGGCAGCGTCCCGTCGCCGGACAGGCTGTTTTCGGTTGCCGAGAGGCTTTTTGCGGACGGCTGCGATTGTGCGATACTCGGCTGCACCGAGCTTTCACTGCTGAAGCAGCAGTTCCCGGATAACAAGAAATACGTGGATTCGCTGGAGGTGCTTGCCGCCGCCGCAATTCGCATGTTCGGACATGAAGCGGTAGGCTTTACCGATGACTTTGACCTGTGAGGCGTGATATGAAGCTTAGTGAACTTTTATCGTCTGTCGAATACTCCGTGCTCTCGGGAGAGGTGAGCGGCGAGATCGACGCTGTCGAATACGATTCAAGAAAAATACGCGGAGGCGAGCTGTTCGTCTGCCTTCCCGGAGCACGCGCGGACGGACATGACTTCGCACTTTCGGCATACAGAGCAGGCTGCCGAGCCTTCCTTTGTGAAAGGGAGCTTTCGCTCCCGAGCGACGCCTTTGTCGCGCGCTGCGACGACACACGAAGTGCGCTTGCCGAGCTGTCCTGCGCCTTTTACGGCTATCCCGCGGATAAGCTGCATATTATCGGCATTACGGGAACAAAGGGCAAGACGACGACGGCGCTGCTCATACAGTCGATACTCGAGCAGTCCGGCATTCCATGTGCCTACGTCGGCTCAAACGGCGTTATAATCAACGGCAGACACATAGAGACTGTCAACACGACGCCCGAAAGCCGCGAGCTTCAGCATTATTTCGCATCAATGCTGGAGGCGGGCGTGACTCACGCCGTCATCGAGGTCTCCTCCCAGGCGCTCGAGCACAACAGAGTGCAGGGAGTCAGCTTCGACGTTGCCATATTCACAAATCTTTCGCCCGACCACATCGGAGAGGGCGAGCACGCCTCATTCGAGGAATACCGCGAGGCAAAGCACCGCCTTTTTGCCGAATACGGTCTGCGCCTTGCCGTTGTCAATGCGGATGACGAAAGCAGCCGCTTTATGCTTGACGGCTCCCGGGCGCCGTGCGTGACCTTCTCGAGCGCGGGAGCACCCTCCGATTTCACGGCACGCGACTGCCGGATTTACAGAGACGAGCGCTCTCTCGGGATTTCCTTCGAATGCGATAGCGTCGGCAAGAGCACGAGAGTCAAGATGCTGACACCCGGGCTTTTCAGCGCGTCTAACGGGCTTGCAGCCATCGCCGCCTGCTCGTATTACGGCGTCAGCGTGGAAAAATGTGCCGAGATCCTTGAGCATACCGCGGTGACAGGTCGCTTTGAGGTCGTGCCTGCAATGCCGGGGCGGACATTTATAATCGATTTCGCCCATAACGGGCTCAGCCTCACAAGCGCACTTCGCGTGCTCGGCGAATATAAGCCCGCGCGGCTTATCTGCGTGTTCGGCTCTGTCGGCGGACGTACACAGCTGCGTCGCCGTGAGCTCGCCGAGGCGGCGTCCGCCTATGCGGATTACTCGATAATAACGAGCGACAACCCCGATTACGAGGAGCCGTCGCAGATCACCGACGAGATAGTGTCGTATTATGACAGCTCAAAGCCCTATGAGGTCATAGTCGACCGCGAGTGCGCGGTGAGGCGTGCCGTTTCGATGGCAAGGGAAGGCGATATTGTGCTCTTTGCCGGAAAGGGGCACGAGAGATATCAGCTCGTCTGCGGCGAGAAGCTTCCGTTCTGCGAGCGGGATATAATACTTGACGAATGCCGCGCCCTTTCGCTCGGCGCACGTCTGTAAAGAGAAAACAAGGTCAGCCGATGCTTCAAGGCTTTCGGCAGACCTTGTTTTGCCTTACATTCTGTCAAGATACTCTCTGATCTTTTTCATATCGGTGAGCATGTCTTCCTTTCTTCGCGGGTCGCGAAGAAGTGCCGCGGGGTGATATACCGCCGTCATTGTGAAGCTGCCCTTTTCGACAAATATACCGTGCTGCTTCGATATCTTGAAGTCCGGCGCGATGAGCTTCATTGCCGCGATCCTTCCGAGACAAACGATGAGCTTCGGGCGGATGAGCCGCACCTGCTCGCGAAGATATCCGATGCACTGCTCCTGCTCGGATGGCAGCGGATCGCGATTTTTCGGCGGTCGGCACTTCAGTATATTCGCAATGTAGACCTCGCTTCTGTCGATGCCGACAGCCTCGAGATACTTGTCGAGCAGCCGTCCCGCCGCGCCGACAAAGGGAACACCCGAAAGATCCTCCTTCTCGCCCGGCGCCTCGCCGACGAACATCAGGGACGCTGTCGTGCTTCCCGTGCCGAAAACGCAGTTCGTGCGTGTTTCGTGGAGCGGGCACGCGGTGCAATTTTTGCATGTTTCTTCAAGCTTTTCAAAGGTCATGCCGATTTCTCCTTTTTTGCGTTATGGTCATATTGTATCACAAAAGAGAAAAAAATTAAAGCCTCTCGGCGGCTTTTTCGAAATTTGGGGCAAAAGCGGCGCCGTTCGGCAAAAAATGAGTACGAATTTAAGTCTTTTCCCGCGCAATCCTTGACAAGAGTGCGCCCTTTATAGTATAATTTTAATATATTGTGACAAGTTACGTTAACTGAAAGGTCGTTTACCGATGTTTAAGGATAAGAAGGTCGTTTTCTCCGGTGTTCAGCCGTCGGGCGTGCTCACACTCGGAAATTATCTCGGCGCCATCAAAAACTTCTCGGCGTTTTCGGATGAATATAAGTGCTACTACTGCGTAGTCGACGAGCACGCAATAACCGTGCGCCAGAATCCCGCGGAGCTTCGCCGCCGCACCTACGAGACGCTGGCGCTGTACATTGCCTGCGGTCTTGACCCTGCTAAGAATACTCTCTTTGTGCAAAGCCATGTTTCCGCACACGCGGAGCTTGGCTGGATACTCGACTGCTACACCATGTTCGGTGAGCTGTCGCGCATGACACAGTTTAAGGATAAATCTCAGAAGAACGCCGACAATATCAACGCCGGTCTCTTTACATACCCCACACTCATGGTGGCTGATATTTTGCTTTATCAGACCGAGGTCGTGCCGATTGGCTCCGACCAGAAGCAGCATCTCGAGCTGACGCGCGACGTTGCCGCGAGATTCAATGCGATCTACGGCGACACGTTCGTTATTCCCGAGCCCTACATTCCGCAGAACGCGGCACGCATTATGTCGCTTGCCGAGCCGACGAAGAAAATGTCTAAGTCCGACGAGAACGAAAACGCGGTCATACGCATACTTGACCCGAAGGATGTCATCATCCGCAAGTTCAAGCGTGCCGTGACCGACTCCGACAGCGAGGTTCGCCGCGCAGAGGGCAAGGACGGCATATCGAACCTTATGACGATCTACTCCGCATTCACCGGCAAGAGCGACGAGGAGATAGAGCGCGAGTTT
>CAYYKO010000087.1:0-5051 GCA_964441695.1 uncultured Ruminococcus sp.
TTTCAAACACTTAGATCACCTCTGCAGTGCCACCTGCAGCCTCGATCTTCTCCTTTGCGCTTGCAGAGAAGACGGAAGCCTTAACGGTTATTTTCTTTGTGATTTCGCCGTTGCCGAGCACCTTGAGTCCATCGAGTTCCTTGCTGATCATGCCGGCAGCAACGAGAGCTGCGAGGTCCACTGTTTCGCCGTCATTGAAGCGATTGAGATCGCAAACATTGATGATAGCGTAGTGAGTCGCAAATCTGTTTTTGAATCCTCTCTTGGGGAGTTTTCTGTACAGAGGGAGCTGTCCGCCCTCGAAACCGGGACGTACACCGCCGCCGGAGCGAGCGTTCTGACCCTTGTGACCCTTGCCTGCAGTCTTACCGTTACCGGAGCCGGGACCTCTGCCACGACGGAAGGAGTCCTTAGCGGAGCCGGGAGCGGGAGAAAGTTCATGGAGCTTCATTCTTTTGATCCTCCTTATTAAAAGTGATGTTTTTGTTCGGAGGAGGGCTTACGCCTTCTCCACGGATACGAGGTGAGAGATCACACGTACCTTGCCGTCAAGCACCGGACCTGCGTCGTGGATGATAAAATCACCGATCTTGTTAAGTCCGAGGGATGCGGCGGTAGCCTTCTGATTCGGCTTTGCTGCTATAAGACTCTTTGTAAGAGTTACCTTGATCTTTTCCATCATGTACCTCCTCAGCCCTTGAGCTGCTCTACGGAAATGCCGCGGGTCTTTGCGACCTGCTCTGCTGTGCGGAGAGACTTAAGTCCTTCGAAGGTTGCCTTTACAACGTTGATGGGGTTGTTCGAGCGGAGGGACTTACTTCTGATGTTCTTGATGCCGGCAAGCTCGAGTACTACACGTACTGTCTTACCTGCGATGATACCTGTACCCTTTGAAGCCGGCTTCAGGAGAACGCTTCCTGCGCCGAACTGACCGATAACCTCGTGGGGGATGGTCGTATCCTTAAGGGATACCTCTATCATATTCTTCTTTGCATCCTCAATTCCCTTGCGTACTGCCTCGGGAACCTCGGCTGCCTTGCCGAGACCGTAGCCTACGTGGCCGTTGCCGTCGCCTACAACCATGAGAGCTGCGAAGCGAGCGATACGACCGCCCTTTACGGTCTTGGAAACACGGTTCACAACAACGAGCTTTTCCTGAAGATCGAGCTCATTGGGATCGAAATTTCTTGCCATTCTAATGACTTTCCTTTCAAATATTCCTTGATGAGGAGCCGCTGTGTATCACGCGGGCTCCAGTGTACAAACCGGTCCTCTGACCTGACTCAGAACTTGAGTCCGCCCTCGCGGGCACCGTCTGCCAGAGCCGATACACGTCCGTGATAAACGTAGCCTCCGCGGTCGAATACGACCTCGGTGATTCCCTTCTCGGCTGCGCGAGCTGCGATGGTCTTTCCGACCTTCTCAGCGGCTGCCTTGTTGCTTCCGATACCGTCGAAGCCTGCCTCGTTGGAAGCAGCGGCGCAGAGGGTGATGCCCTTTACGTCATCGATGATCTGAGCACTGATATGGGAGTTGGAACGGTAAACTGCGAGACGGGGACGCTCGGTCGTTCCGGAGATCTTAGCGCGAACGCGAGCATGTCTCTTAACGCGCTGAATGTTCTTATCCTTCTTTGTAACCATTTCACACGTCTCCTTTCATTATTTACCGGCTTTTCCGGCCTTACGGCGGATACGCTCGCCCTCGTACTTAACGCCCTTACCGTGGTACGGCTCAGGCGGTCTCTTGGAGCGGATCTCCGCTGCGATCTGACCGCAAAGCTGCTTGTCGATGGCCTTTACGATGATGGTATTGGAATCCGGAACATCGAAGGTCACATCTGCATTCTCTTCGAAGAAGATGGGGTGGGAGTGACCGAGCTCGAGCTTAAGCTTCTTGCCGTCCTTGGAAACTCTGTAGCCGACGCCGACTATCTCGAGCTTCTTGGTGTAGCCCTCGGAGACACCGACTACCATGTTGCTGATGATGGTTCTGGTGAGACCGTGGAGAGCGCGGTTTTCCTTAGCGTCGTTGGGGCGAGCTACGGTAACGGTCGAGCCGTCAACGGTAACGGTCATAGCAGCGGGAGCTGTATGAGTGAGAGTGCCCTTCGGACCCTTTACAGTGATGAGATTGTTCTCAGCGACATCAACCGTTACGCCTGCGGGAACGGTTATGGGAGTTCTTCCGATTCTTGACATTTCTTCAGCCCTCCTTACCAGACAAAGGCGAGAATCTCGCCGCCGACGTTGGCGTGACGTGCAGCCTTGTCGGTCATTATGCCCTTAGATGTCGATACGATTGCGATGCCGAGGCCGTTCATGACCTTAGGCATATCCTCGCAGTTGGAGTAGATACGGAGACCGGGCTTGGAGACGCGGCGGAGGCCGTGGATGACCTTCTGCTTGCCTGCCTCATACTTCAGGGTAACACGGATGATGCCCTGCTTACCGTCCTCGATGATCTGCACGCCCTTGATGTAGCCCTCAGCGAGAAGAATATCAGCGATAGCCTTCTTCATGTTGGAAGCGGGGATGTCAACGGTTTCGTGCTTTGCGTTGTTCGCATTTCTGATACGCGTCAGCATATCTGCGATAACGTCTGAAATCTGCATTGTTTTTTCCTCCTGTCATGCAAGTAAAAATTCTTGCTGCCGCTCTCGCGTAGTAGTATTAGTAGAGCGGCCGCACGTCAACGGTTAAACCGGTGCGCGAGTGCGGCACGGTTTCCTTTTGACGGGGACCTTCGGCATGCGCGGAAAGTGTCGCGCCGCCGAAAGTGGATATGTGCAAAGCCGACGCTGTCGGCGTATGCTCTTGTCAGCTTACCAGGAAGCCTTTCTTACGCCGGGGATCTCACCCTTGTAAGCAAGCTCTCTGAAGCAGATACGGCAGATGCCGTACTTGCGGAGATAAGCATGAGGACGGCCGCAGATCTTGCAGCGGTTGTACTCTCTGGTGGAGTACTTCTGCGTCTTCTGCTGCTTGTTTATCATAGCCTTCTTTGCCATTAGTTCTTCCTCCCCTGATTATTTCGCAAAGGGAGCGCCCATGAGTGTAAGGAGCTCTTTTGCCTGTTCGTCGGTGGTAGCCGTAGTAACGAAGCAGATGTCCATACCGCGGATCTTGTCTACCTTTTCGTAGTCGATTTCGGGGAATATGAGCTGCTCCTTAAGGCCGAGTGCATAGTTTCCGCGACCGTCGAACGCGTCGGGGTTGATACCCTTGAAGTCACGGACGCGGGGGAGAGCGAAGTTGAAGAGCTTGTCTACAAACTCGTACATACGCTCACCGCGGAGGGTGACCTTTGCGCCGATCTTCATGCCCTGACGGAGCTTGAAGTTAGCAACGGACTTCTTTGCGAAGGTGGGAACAGCCTTCTGTCCGGAGATCTCTGTGAGGTCTGTGATGATAGCATCGATGACCTTGGAGTTCTCCTTTGCGTCGCCCGCGCCGATGTTGATAACAACCTTATCGAGCTTCGGGATCTGCATAACGCTCTTGTACTCGAACTTCTTCATGAGAGCAGGAGCAACATCAGCCTTATACATTTCTGCAAGTCTTGCCATTTCTTCCTACCTCCTCAATTAAAGCTCTGCGCCGCACTTTGTGCAGACGCGAATCTTCTTGTCGCCGTCGATCTTGTGAGCGGGTCTTGTAGCGCCGCACTTCGAACAGTAGAGCTGAACCTTATCGGCATACAGCGCGCCCTCGACCTCGACGATACCGCCGTTATCCTGGGGCGGTCTGGGTCTTACGTGCTTCTTTACGACATTTACGCCCTCAACGATGACCTTTCTCTCCTTGGGAGAGACCTCAAGAACCTTACCGGTCTTGCCCTTGTCATCGCCGGAGATAACGATAACGGTGTCGCCCGTTTTTACATGAAGCTTTTTCATTATCAGTCTTCCTCCGTCTTACAGAACTTCCGGTGCAAGGGAGAGGATCTTGGTGTACTCGTGCTCGCGAAGCTCACGTGCGACAGGTCCAAAGATACGAGTTCCCTTGGGGTTCTTGTCTTCGTTAATAATTACTGCTGCGTTCTCATCGAACTTGATGTAGGAGCCGTCCGCGCGGCGGAGACCCTTAACGCTTCTTACGATGACAGCCTTGACTACGTCGCCCTTCTTGACCACGCCGCCGGGAGCTGCCTTCTTAACAGCGCAGACCACAACATCGCCGATGTTGCCGTAGCGTCTGCCGGTGCCGCCGAGGACGCGGATGCACATAAGCTCCTTAGCGCCCGTGTTGTCGGCAACCTTCATTAATGACTGCTGCTGAATCACTGCAGTTATCCTCCTTTGATGTTATTTGGCACGTTCTTTGACGTACCCTTTCGGAGTGCCATCCCACTGATGGCAGCGGTTAATTACTTAACCTTCTCGATGATCCTTACAAGGCGCCATCTCTTTGTCTTAGAGAGCGGGCGTGTCTCCATGACCTCTACCTTATCGCCGATGGAGCACTCACCGTTTTCGTCGTGTGCATGGAGCTTAACGGTGTGCTTGATGATCTTGCCGTAGTCGGGGTGCTTTACATTGTCCTCGATAGCAACGACGATGGTCTTCTCCATCTTGTTGCTGACGACCTTACCGACTCTCGTCTTTCTCAGGTTGCGTTCAGTATTTGCCATCTTCAGTCTCCCTTCACGCATTCTTCTCGGTGATGACTGTCATCACGCGAGCGATCTCTTTCTTTGTCTCGGTGATCTTGTGGGGATTCTCAAGCTGGTTGATAGCGTGCTGGAAGCGGAGGTTAAAGAGCTCTGTCTTGAGATCCTTAAGCATTGCTTCAAGCTCTGCGCTTGTCTTATTTCTGAGTTCTGTTGCCTTCACAGCTTATCCCTCCACTTCTTTATTAAGTGTCTCTTTTGTTGCGAAGCGGCACTTGATGGGGAGCTTATGCATAGCGAGACGCATAGCCTCACGTGCCACATCCTCAGCAACGCCGTCCATCTCGAAGAGGACACGGCCGGGCTTAACGACTGCTACCCAATATTCGGGCGAGCCCTTACCGGATCCCATTCGGGTCTCGGCAGGCTTCTCGGTGATG
>CAYYKO010000088.1:0-5004 GCA_964441695.1 uncultured Ruminococcus sp.
GCCCTCGATCTTCAGCTCGCGGATGATCTTTATCGCGCTGTCGTTGAGCATCTTGAGGTCGTGGTCGGAAAGTGTGAGAATGGGGGCAACGACGATGGAGTCGCCGGTGTGTACTCCGACAGGGTCAATGTTCTCCATGCCGCAGATGGTGATGGCGTGGTCGTTGGAGTCACGCATAACCTCGAACTCGATCTCCTTATAGCCCTTGACGCTCTTCTCGATGAGCACCTGGTGAACGGGGGAAAGCTTGAAGGCGTTGAGCGCGATCTCCTCAAGCTCTGCCTCATTATACGCAAAGCCGCCGCCCGTGCCGCCGAGCGTGAAGGCGGGACGGAGCACGACGGGGTAGCCGATGTCCTCTGCCGCGCGCTTTGCCTCCTCGACGGAATAGGTGATCTCCGAGGGAATGACGGGCTCGCCTATCGACTGGCAGAGCTCCTTAAAGAGCTCGCGGTCCTCGGCGCGCTCGATGCTTTCGCTGCTCGTGCCGAGAAGCTCGACGCCGCACTCGCGGAGAACGCCCTTCTTCTCGAGCTGCATTGCAAGGTTGAGGCCGGTCTGACCGCCGATTCCGGGGACGATGGCGTCGGGGCGCTCGTAGCGAAGTATCTTCGCGATATACTCAAGCGTCAGCGGCTCCATGTACACCTTGTCGGCAATTGTGGTATCCGTCATTATCGTCGCGGGGTTCGAGTTGCAGAGGACTACCTCATAGCCCTCCTCCTTGAGTGCGAGACAAGCCTGTGTGCCCGCATAGTCAAACTCAGCCGCCTGACCGATGACTATAGGTCCCGAGCCGATGATCAGGATCTTCTTCAAATCTGTTCTTTTTGCCATACCTTGGCCTCCTGTGTATATAATCTAACTTTTGACTTGGTTTATCCGAGGCTGCGACCGTCGGCGTGCCCGCCGAGCAATTCAGCCCGGTACTTTCGTCCGGCAATTCAGCCGTGCGTCCTGCGCCGTGCCGTCTCAGGGCTGCGCATCGCTGTACACGACGCGCCCGTCGCGCACCGTAAGAAGGCATCTGCCGAAAAGCCTGTCTCCCTCGAACGGTGTAGCGTGTCCCATTGAAACAAATTCGCTGCTGTCGACGGTGAATTCCTCGTCGAGCCGCCATACGGAGAAGTCACGCTGTGCGGGAAGCTTAAAGCGGCGTCGCGGATTATCCGAGAGCAGCGCCGTAAGCTGTGCCGCCGTGAGCACGCCCTTTCTCACGAGGTGTGTATATAAAACGGGGAACGCCGTTTCGAGTCCGACGATACCGAACGGGCTTTTGAGAAGTCCGCGCGACTTTTCCTCATCGGAATGCGGCGCGTGATCCGTCGCTATCATGTCTATCGTGCCGTCGACGACTCCGCCGAGAAGCGCCTCACGGTCGCGCCGTGCGCGAAGCGGAGGATTCATCTTAAAGCGACCGTGCTCGTGCATGTCGCCCTCGTCGAGGACAAGGTAATGCGGTGCGGTCTCGCAGGTTATGTCGACGCCGCTCTTTTTCGCGTCGCGAATAAGCTCGACGCTTTCCGCTGTTGAGATATGGCACACATGGTAGGCACAGCCTGTCTCGTCGGCAAGGCGAATATCGCGCTCGACCTGCCGCCATTCGCTCTCGGAGCAAATTCCGGGATAGCCGTGTGCGGCTGCGAACTCGCCGTCGTGGATGACCCCGCCGAAGAGCAGGTCGTTAACCTCGCAGTGTGCGACGATCATCTTGCCGAGTGCCGCGGCGCGAGTCATTGCCTCGCGCATCATACCCTCGTCCTGCACGCCGCGTCCGTCGTCGGAGAAGGCAATGCACAGCTCGGAAAGCGCCTCCATGTCGGAAAGCTCCTCGCCGCTCTGATTGCGCGTTATAGCGGCATAGGGATGCACGCCGATGACGGCGTCGCGGCTGATGATATCCGTCTGAGCCTTCATTGACTCGACGCTGTCGGGCACGGGGGAAAGATTCGGCATGGTACACACGTCGGTGTAGCCGCCGCGCGCCGCCGCGCGCGAGCCCGTGCCTATCGTCTCTTTATAAGAAAAGCCCGGCTCACGAAAATGCACATGCACGTCGCAAAAACCGGGAAAGGCGGAATTCTCCGCTGAATTAACGATGTCGAGAAAGCCGGACACAGCCGGATCCGTGAGGCAATCCGACAATACGGACACGAGCCCGTCAGTCGAAGGCGCGAGCACGTCTGCGGATGCTGTATTAATGAGAAGCTGCTTTGACATAGTCTGACTCCTTGCACCGAGGTATTTATATCTTTCATACTATTTTATCACACGATACCTCATTTGTCAACATAGAAGTTAGTATAAATTCGCTTCGGTCGACAGCATTAATTCTCGGCAAATTGACTCAGACCGTCTTACGGTAAAAAACGGCGCGGGAGATGACAGTGCAGTGTCATCTCCCGCGCGTATCTCGGCTATAGCCGTATTAAGCAATTACTCGCCAACCTTGATGTTGTCGTAGTACTTCTGGAGGACCTCGATAGCCTTGTTGCAGTTAGCCTCGAATGCTTCCTCGGAAACATCGAAGTATCCAACATACGAGCTCTCGGAGGGGTTAGCGTTCTTGTAGAACTCTGTACCGTCAGCGTCCGTCATACCCATTGCAACGAATGTGGATGCGGGAAGCTGTCCGCCCTGTGCGATCTCTTCTACGAGATAGTTACGGTCGAAGAGGAGACCCATAGCTCTTCTGATCTCAGCCTGAGCCTTCTCCTTCTCGGCGCCTGTAAGCTCGCTGCCGGGGAGAATATCCTCGTTGATGTTCCAGCATACATAGTATGTACCGATCTGACCTGCAACAACGAACTCATCCGGATAATCCTTCTTGAGGGTTGCGATCTCGTTGGTGGGAACGTCATCGATGAGGAGCCAGTCGCCCTTCTTGAAGTTTGTGAGCATGTTGTTAGCGTCGTCGCTGAGGTAGAATTTGAGCTCGCCCATGGTAATGTCAGCATTATCAAGGTAGTTCTCGTTCTTCTTGAGCGTGATGTAGCTCTCATGCTCCCACTCTGTCATGGTGTAAGGACCGTTGCAGATGTATGTGGAAGGATCTGTAGCCCACTCCTCGTTGTCGTAAACGGAGGAATGTACGGGGAAGTATACCGGGAATGCAAGGAGCTCATCCCAGTATGCAACAGCGTTTGTAAGAGTTACGGTGATGGTGCGAGCGTCGTCGTCAGCCTGAACGTTCAGAGTCTTGTCTGCGCCGTCCTCTTCCTGCATAGCAGCGTAGCCGTCAACAACCTCGAACATGTAGCCGTAGTCGGCACCGAGAGCCTGAGAAGCTGCACGGTTCCATGCGTTTACATAGTCGGAAGCCTTGACCTCGTCGCCGTTGGACCACTTCATACCCTCACGGAGAGTGTAGGTGTATGTAACTGTTCCGTCATCGTTTGTAACGCCCTCGGTAAGCTCCTCAGCTGCGTCTGCGGTGATAACGAGCTTGCCGTTCTCGTCCTGGGACCACTTAGCGAGTCCGGAGAAGAGGTGGATAAGCATTGTAGCGCCGTCAACAGAGCTGTTGAGAGCCGGGTCGAGAGTCTGAGGCTCACTTGCAAGGCAGGCTGCGAGAGAATCGGAGCCGTCTGCGATGGAGGTGTACATGAAGTACTTATATCCGAGGGGGTTGGAGTAGAAGCCGTCTACGTCCTTGTTGATCATGTAGAGGTCTGTATAGTAGTAAAGAGGAACGATACAGCCTGTGTCCATGAGCATATCCTCGGCGATGTGCATCATTGCGTAACGTGCGTCGGAGTCTGTGCAGGTCTTGATCTTGGAGATGAGAAGGTCATAGGTCTCAGCCCATGTGCCGTTCTCGACCTTAACATCCTCGTAGCCCTCAATCTCGGAAAGGTCGAGGTTGTACATCTTGAGCTCTGCGTGTGCGCCCTTACCGAACTGAACGTCGTTGTTACCCGACTGTGTTGTCCACATGTCGAGGAAGCAGATCGGGTCGTTGTAGTCAGCTACCCAACCGTTTCTTGCAACAGAGTAGTCGCCGTTCTTACGGGTCTCAAGGAAGGTTGCCCACTCCTGGTTGTCAAGTGTCATGTTGACGCCTGCAACAGCGAGTGCGCTCTGGAGATACTCTCCGATTGCCTTATGTGCATCGTTGGTGTTGTAGAGGTACTTAAGGGTGGGAAGAGATACCTTCTTGATCTCTGTGTCACCGCCGGTCTCTGTACCGTCGCCGTTGTTTGTGTTACCGCAAGCAACGATCGAAAGAACCATAACCAGTGCAAGTACCAGTGCGAGGAACTTTTTCATGATAGGAAATCCTTTCTGAAAATAAAATTTTATATTTTTGTCGGCGGGATGCACGCCCTCCGACAATAAATATTCTGCTTTGTCTGCCGCGTCGGCACCTTACCGAGCGGCAATTTCCGAATACGGAGGCGTCGCGTCAGTTGAGCTCTTCGGCTCTGTGACAAGCGACAAAGTGTCCCTTCTCGATCTCGCGGAAGGCGGGAGTCTCCTCGGCGCAGCGCTCGCAGGCGTGAGCACAGCGTGTGCGGAAGGGGCAGCCGGAGGGAGCGTTGAGCGGAGAAGGAATATCGCCGTTCAGGGGGATACGAACATTGGCGCGAGCTATCTTAGGGTCGGGCATCGGTACTGCGGACATGAGAGCCTTGGAGTACGGATGGAGCGGACGGCTGTAGATCGTGTCGGCGTCTGTCAGCTCGACCATCTTGCCGAGGTACATTACGGCAATACGGTTACTGATGTGGCGGACGACGAGCAGGTCATGCGCGATAAAGAGGTAGGTCAGACCGAGCTCCTGCTGAAGCTCGCCGAACATATTGATGACCTGTGCCTGAATGGAAACGTCGAGAGCGGATACGGGCTCGTCGCAGACGATGAACTCGGGGTTCATTGCGAGCGCACGTGCGATACCGATTCGCTGACGCTGACCGCCGGAGAACTCGTGCGCGTAACGGGACGCGTGCTCACTGTTGAGTCCGACGCGATCCATAAGCTCGAGCACTCTCTCGCGGCGCTCAT
>CAYYKO010000089.1:0-4998 GCA_964441695.1 uncultured Ruminococcus sp.
CGCAAAGCTCGACCCCCTTGTGAGTCGCCCCCCACGCGGGGGCGCGAATTGAAACTTACCGACCGCGATTAACTCAGACGGGACACCTTGTCGCCCCCCACGCGGGGGCGCGAATTGAAACATAATCGATAGTACCTAACTGGTAAAGATCGACTAGGTCGCCCCCCACGCGGGGGCGCGAATTGAAACTTTCCAGTACCTTGCGCACCGGTAAACACCCATGTCGCCCCCCACGCGGGGGCGCGAATTGAAACAGACACATCATCCATAATTTTTGATAATTGGACGTCGCCCCCCACGCGGGGGCGCGAATTGAAACATGCCCTTGAGCTTAGTGCTGATAACATATTTGTCGCCCCCCACGCGGGGGCGCGAATTGAAACGTGGAATAGGTGGTATATGCCGACAACGTGCCGCCGTTGCCCCCTACGTGGGGCGTGAATTGAAACATGAAAACCCGTGACGGGGAACCGCTGAGCGGTATGTGCCAAAGCGCGGCGACATATCAAAACCGCTTGCCATAAGCACCGCCGCATTCCCGCCTTTGAGCGCGACGAGCATGGCGGACGAGCTGTCGCAGGTCGGGGCAAAAAAACGAGCATGGCACCGAGGTTTCCCGGTGCCATGCTCGCAGGTATTTATAAAGCGCTTTCGAGAGGTTGAGGAGATACTCGAAAACGTATTCAAGGAGGCGGAGTTCCGAGCTCCTTTACTATATATAATACCTCGAAAGCGAAAAACTTCCACCCGAGGCGAAAAAAATTCGACATTTGTTTTTTGAAAAAGCGAAGGCGGCTTTTCTCCGCCGAGTTGACACGGGCGCGAAAAAGGGCTATAATTATTTATACCTTAAGCTGCACGTAGGCTGCCTTGTGACCTGGCCGCCGACGAAACGGCAGGGCACACTGCGAACGGCGGTTTTTCGTGCGTAAACGATATTTGACATTTGCATAATACTAAATTGACGTTTGCATAATACCAAAAGGAGGCGCACATTGCTTAACAAGAAATCCGTTTTGAAGCAGTATTTCGGACATTCGGAATTTCGAAGCGGGCAGGAGAAAATAGTCGACGCGATACTCGCGCGGCGTGACGCGCTTTGCGTTATGCCGACGGGCGCGGGAAAATCCGTCTGCTACCAGCTCCCCGCAATGCTGCTTGACGGCGTCACGCTTGTCGTGTCGCCCCTTATATCGCTGATGAAGGATCAGGTGAATTCACTGACGCAAAACGGCATTCGCGCAGCGTATCTCAACAGCTCGCTGACTGCCGCGCAGTATGCGAGAGTGATCGACGGGCTCTCGCACGGCGAATATAAAATCCTATATGTCGCCCCGGAGCGGCTGATGCTTCCGGATTTCCTTGCCGCATGCGGTAAAATTCGACTTGAGCTGCTTGCCGTCGATGAGGCGCACTGCATATCTCAGTGGGGACAGAGCTTTCGCCCGGGATACCTGAAAATCGTCGATTTTATAAGGGCTCTTCCTCGCCGCCCTACGGTGGCTGCGTTCACCGCGACCGCAACGGCAAGGGTCAAGGAGGATATCGAGCGTGCGCTGGAGCTTCGCGAGCCCTTTCGCATAACGACGGGCTTCGACCGTCCGAATCTGAAATTCACCGTCGTCAGACCAAAGAACAAAAATGCGGAGCTCGAGGGGCTGCTGAGGCGCCGCCGCGAAGAATTCGGTATAATTTATTGCTCGACGCGCAAGACTGTCGATGAGCTGACGGAAAGGCTCGACTCGCTCGACTTTTCAGTCACGAAATATCATGCGGGGCTGTCTGAGGACGTTCGACGGCAAAATCAGGAGGACTTTGTCTTCGACCGAAGGAGCATCATGGTCGCGACAAACGCCTTCGGCATGGGAATTGACAAGTCGAATGTTTCGTATGTCATTCATTACAACATGCCGAAGGATATTGAAAGCTACTATCAGGAGGCGGGGCGCGCGGGAAGGGACGGCTCGTCGGGAGATTGTATTCTGCTTTACAGTCCTGCCGATGTCCGCATGAATCGCTTCCTTATCGAGAATTCCGAGCCGAATCCCGAGCTTGATCCGGAGCAGCAGGAGCTGACGCGCGAGAATGATTACGAGAGGCTGCGCCTTATGACGTTTTACTCCACGACGAATTCCTGCCTCAGAGGCTTTATTCTCGATTACTTCGGAGAGAGCGCGCCGAATTATTGCGGAAACTGCTCAAATTGCCTGACGCAGTTCGAAGCGACGGATATCACGCTTGAGGCGCAAAAGATACTGTCCTGTATCAAGCGCACCGGAGAGAGATTCGGACGCGCTATGATATGCGATATTCTGCGCGGTAGCAAAAACAGCAGGCTGCTCGCGCTGTCGCTGGATCGGCAGACGACCTACGGGCTCATGAAGGAGCACAGCGGGCACGAAATACGCGAGATGATAGAGCACCTTGAGCGTGAGGGCTACATACAGTCGCAAGGCGACAGCTATCCGACGCTTGCGCTCGGCGAGCGCGCACGCGCTGTTCTGTTCGGCGGAGAAAGGGTAGAGATGATGCTCGAGCGTCCTAAGGACTTCTCCGAAAAGCAGCAGAAGGGTGCAAAGCGCAGCTCAAGGAAGGCAGAGACGGACGACGACCTTCTCGCAAGTCTGAAGGCACTGCGGAGAGAGCTTGCCGATGCGCGGGGAATTCCCGCATATATGGTGTTTTCCGATGCGGCTCTTTCAGATATGTGTCAGAGGCTGCCGAGCACGGACGAGGAATTTCTCGAGGTCTCGGGTGTCGGCAGGGTAAAGCTTGAGCGCTACGGCGAGGACTTTATGAGCCTTATCAGACAGCACCGCACGAAGACGTGAGTCTAAAGCAAAAAAGGCATAGCTGCCTGCTCCCTGCGAGGAGTGACAGCTATGCCTTTTTTTCGTGATACGAGCGAGCTTTCGCGGTCACCTGTGAAGCTCGCTTGCGGTGTAGCCGAGCCGTTTAAGGCGCGACGTGATAAGCGAGTCGTCGACCCTTTGTGCGTACAGAACGGTGAGCTCTCCGCTTTTCAGCTCGACCTTCCCGGCGACGCCGTTAATGTCGTTTACTGCTTCCTCGACTCTGCTTTTGCAGTGCTCGCAGTGCATTCCCTCAACTTTGAAGGTCTTAACGTACAGCACGCTCGACAGCTTCTTTCTTTTCATTTTGCAGTCGCCTCCGCCGCAGCAGCCGCCCTGCCCCTTGAAGTGACGGACGGCGGAATATATGCCGAGGGCTGCGAGTGCGACGAGAATTATGACAAGTATTACGTTTTCCATGCTATTCAGCTCCCTTTAAGGCTTCAACCATATCGATTTTTCGGCTCCTTCGTGATACCGTGAGCCCCACAAGCAGCGACACGCCGAAGGTGAGCGCGATGCTGAATATGTGCGTCGCGGCACTGACCGTGAGACTCAGCTCATATTCGCTTGCAAGCGCGACAAGAAGTCCGTAAAGCACGCCGACTCCTGCCGGAATGCCGAGCAGCACGCCTGCTACCGTCAGCCATATATTCTGACTGATAAGCAGCCTTCCGACGGCTCTGTCGCGAAAGCCGAGAACCTTGAGTGTGGCAAGCTCGCCTCGTCGCTCCACATAGCTCATGACGCCGAGGTTGTAAAGCACCACCGCGCCGAGCACGACGGCAGCTGCCACCAGCACCGCGATCATCAAATTCATAATTTCCATGAAGGTATCGTAGCTGTCCATGATCACAGCCTTCTCCTGCTTGGCGGAGATTATCGGCGAATCGGCGATGTCTTCGGACGCCTTGTCGGTATAGACCGAGCCGATGTGATACTCGAGTCCGAGGCTGTCGGCATATTTATCGCTCATTACAATGCATTCGCTGACAAGCGAGCGCAGATATCCCGCGACTCTTACGCGGTAGGTTTCCTCGCTGCCGTAGGGCGAAAACTCAACGGTGTCGCCGACGGAGGCGGTGTCCTTAAGGCGCAGGCAGAGATATACGCCGTCATCCGACAGCTGCGTCAGGCTGTTGTCCTCTGAAAGAAAGCCGACTCTGCCATGCTGTACGCCGTAAATGTCAAGCGTCACGGTCCTGCCCTCGTAGCTGATCCCGCACGATGCCTGCACGTCACCGTCAAGGTCTTCGGCAAGAGCCTTCGCCTCGTCGTTTGTTGCTGTCTCCGAGAGGCTCAGCTTCGTGCTGTAATTGCTGACGTCGTGCTCGAGCATGTTGAGAAAGCCTTCCATCGTATCCTTCATTCCGAGACCGCCGACAAGCAGCACGGTGCAGCCGATAACTCCCACAAGCGTCATTGCGCTGCGCGATTTGTGGCGGACGATGTCGCGAAGATTCCATCTCGTTCCGAAGGAAAGACTTCTCCAAAGCGGCAGCCCCTCGAGAGCGCTTTTTTTCATTGCCTTCGGCGAGTACGGTCGGAGCGCGTCCGCTGCTGTGCCCTTCAGCATTTTCTTGACGGACAGATAGCTGACCGCACTCAGAAGCAGCACCGTAAGCACCGTTACGGGAATGCAGAACGCGGGCATTGTCAGGCTCCAGTCGGGCATGTCGATATAAGTTTCCATCATTCCGTCGGGGCTGATTATTATCGACGCCACAAAATATCCGAGGGCGATGCCGAGCGCCGTGCCGACAAGACCTATCATGAGTCCGTAAGACGCATAATGCATGAGAATGCGTCGGTCGCGGAAGCCGAGTGCCTTGAGCGTGCCGATCTGAAGCTTTTCGTTGGCGGCGATGCGGTGCATTGTCGTTACCATCGTGAGAACGGCAATGGCAAGAAACAGCACGGGCAGCACCGAGCCCATTGCTTTTCCTTCCTCGATTTCGCTTGCAACTCCCGCATAGGAGTAGTGCTCGCTCTTTGAGATGACAAGATAGGTCGTTCCGGTGGCGCGGTGAATGTCCTCCTCGAGCTCCTCCTTTGCAGCGTCGGAGATAATATTTATCTGCGGGTAGAAGCTTGTGCCGAGTGCGCGCTCCAGAAAGCTCGGGGTAATGTACGCAAAGCCGAAGGA
>CAYYKO010000090.1:0-4875 GCA_964441695.1 uncultured Ruminococcus sp.
GACCCATCGCAAAAAGATTCTGCGCGTTCATGCTGCCGCCTGCGTTCATTGCCATGCCCATGCCCATAAAGCCGGTCATCGCGCCTGCCTCGTTTGAAGCTGCCGCCTTCATCGCATCCGCCTGTGCTCCGACACGTGTTGCCGCTGCCATGGTAGGATCGCGCATGATTGCCGTGCGCTGTGCCTGCTTGATAAGCTCCGCATCCTCGTCGGGCAGAGTTACCGAGCCGAGAGCGATGCTGACGACCTTAAGTCCGCGAAGCTCGCCCCATTTTGCGCTGAGGGCTTCGTTCATCGCGCTCTCAAGCTCAGTGTTGTGAGAAACGATCTGATTCGGGCGAAGCTCCATGTCGGAAAGACGTCCGAAGGCGGGCTGCATCGCGCTGATGAATTCGGTCTTCAGCTGGCTGTCGATTTCGTCTCTCGTGTATTCCGTGCTGACATTTCCGCACACGTTCGTGTAGAAGAGCAGGGGATCGGCGATCTTGTACGAGTACACGCCCGAGCAGCGGACGGAAACGTCGATATCAAGTCCGATCTTCGAGTCGACGACGCGGAACGGGATGGGGTTCGGCGTGCCGAATTTGTTGTCGATGAGCTCCTTTGTGTTAAAGTAGTAGACGCGCTGATCGCGACCGGTGTCGCCGCCGTAGGTGAAGCGCTTTCCGATGGTCTTGAACGTTTCCTTGATGCTGTCACCGAGATTGCCGGAGAAGATCGACGGCTCGCTCGAGCTGTCGTATGTAAATTCTCCGGGCTCCGCGCATACCTCGACGATCTTGCCCTGCTCGACGATTATCATGCACTGACCGTCGGCGACGGCAATGCCCGAGCCGTTCGAGATGATGTTGTCGCTTCCCCTGGTGTTTGACGAGCGACCGCTGACGCGCTTTTCGCCCTTTCGCATCAGAACATCCTTCGGAAGTGCCTCGCAGTAGAAAAATTCCTTCCACTGATCGGCGAGAACACCGCCGACAGCTCCGATTCCGGCTTTAATAAGTCCCATAATGATGACTCCTTTCGATTCACTGTTTTATTTTTACCGACGTGTCGTCGGCAGATTTACGTTTTTTAGTTGCGTCGCGTGCGAATGACGCATCCCGCGCCCTTTTCAATTTTTGAAAATGTCGCCGTTCTTCGCGGAATACGGATTACGGTTTTTCGTCGGACGCTCCGGGGTGCTTGAGCTGCGTGACACCGCTGTGAGCACCGCCATATTCAGTATTATCATGAAAGCCCATACAAGTGCCGCGGCAAGTGCCCATTTCAGCGAGATGTCGAGGATAAAATGTAAGGCTGTCAGAACAGCGGCGGGAATGAGTCCGTCCGCGTTCAGGATTATGTTAAACAGCAGATTCGGGAAGAAGCTGCCGCGACTCGATCTTCTCATAATGCGTGATACGTCATTTCAGACCGCCGCCGAGAACGTACCATTTGTGATCCGAGACGTCCATGGCGTAGGTGGCATCAAACGATACCGCGTACTGCTTCTCGCATACGAAGCCGTCCTCGCCCGAGAGCCCGAGCTCAAAGCGTACCGTCGGCTGATCGTATAGGTAATAATCCGACGCGAATATGAGAACATATCCGCTGTCAACGGCGCTTTGTATCTCGGGATAATCGCGGAGCAGCATTTCATGAGCTTCGCCTATGTGACGCCTGATGTCGTCAAGCGTGAGATCGAAGCATCCGTCGCTCAGCGCGACGCTCCAGGCGTTTTCGAGCGAGAGCATAGGGAAAAACTCGCGCGTGACGTCTCCGTCGGTCACGACCGCAAGCACGCTCGGCAGAACGTCGCCTTCGTTTGCTCGGAGAATGAGCGGCGCACCGTCCGTTACCGTGCATACGGGGTCGTCGCGCAGCACCTTCATCTCGCCGTTTTCGTCAATTGATGTTGCAAACAGCTCAAGCGTCGCCGTGCGGCTTTGCGGGAGAATGAGGAACAGCTGCTCGCCGCCCGCGTTAAACAGCTCCGCGTCGGCGAAAAACGGATATTCCTTGCAAAACGGCGTCTGCTTGAAGTAGCTTCGCACGTCCTCGTCGGAGAGCGCACCCTCGATGTACTCCGCAAGGGCGATCCCGACGTCGCAGCCCGCGTCTCCTATTTTCCGTCGAAGCACGGACAGCTCAAGCTCCTCCGCGTCGACGTCTTCCGTCGCACCTGAGGTGATATCTGCGTTGCCCGTTTCCGTGCCGTCGCTTTGGCTCGCGGAAGTTATTTTGCTTTCGCTTGCCGTGCCGGACGGTTCTTCTGTTTGCGAGTCAGCCTTATCCGTGCAGGCGGAGCACAGGGTGAGCGCGAGCAGCACGGCAAGTGCGGTCAGTCGTTTCTTCATAACATAATATCCCCCGTAAGTATATGTAAGCTTTTTCAAAAGCATCAAAAGATCCGTTTGGTGCTTTTGAAAAAGGAAAAGGGCATCGGGCGGCGGCGATGGTACTCGCCACCGCCCGAGGTGTGCTTTTCGTGTTACTTATTTTTTGGAAACTATGACCTTTTCGGTCGGAATCGATACCGTTGAAATGCGGTTGAGGATTGCGGCGATCTGTGCGCGGGTCGCTTTTTCGAGCGGCTCGAGCGTCGTGTCCGTCATTCCCTTGATAATGCCGCGATTTACCGCCCACTTGAACGGTGTTACGGCATAGGAGGGAATCTTGTTTGCATCCTTGTAGGAGGAAATGTCGGCAAGCTCAGACACATCCTCGCCCTTGTAGGAGTAATATCTGTACAGGATCGTCGCCATCTGCTCACGGGTGATCTCGTCCTCGGGACCGAAGCGTCCGTTACCGTAGCCGCCGACTATTCCGTTGGCGGTAGCCCAGCGGATCGGGTTGTCATAGTAGAATCCGGTCTTAACGTCCTTGAATGCGTTGTCGTTCGTGACCTCGGGGCTTCCCTCGAGTCTGTAGAGAACGGTAACGAACATTCCGCGCGTCGTTGTTGTGTTCGGCTCGAAGAGGGTTTTTGTCACGCCGTTCATCAGACCGTACTTGTATACGTAGAGAACGTCGTCATAGAACCAGTTCTTTTCTTTTACATCCGTGAAGGGAAGCTTGAACGCTGCCGGCGGCTTCAGCGTGATGGCGGCACCTGTGACGGAACCGGAGCAGTTTTCGGCCGTGACCACGACGCGGAGCATGAGCTCTCTTTGAACATCGGAGGGGGTAAACTTCAAAATGTTGCTCGTCAGGTTCGGAGCATCCAGCCAGTTGCGGCCTCTGTCGGCGGATGCCTGCCACTGATAGCGTAAGCCCGAGACGGACTGCGTGCAGTCAAAGCTTGCGATGATGTATTTTGCGGGATCAAAATCCGTAACCTCAATGGTGTCGTAGCGTATTTTTCCCTGAAGCTCCTTCGCGGCCTTTATCGTGATCGTCTTTGAGCCAATCTTTCCGCTTCCGTAGTAAGGCGAGGTTACTATAACTCTTACGATTGCTCCCTCTTGCTCCTTTTTGGGGGTGAAGGTGGCTTCCGTTGCGTTGGGAATGTCAATAAATTCTCTCGTTCCGCTGTTGTAGAGCTGCCACTGATAGCTAAGCATCGAGGAAGAGACGGCGTTGGTATCGGCGATCGCCGTGATCGGAACTCCGACGTGTGCTTCGTCCTCGGAAAATGTGACGCTACCGGTCAGCTTTGTGTTGCTTATCGCCTTTATAGTGAAGGATTTCTTGGTCTTGAACTGACAGACGGCGGTGCTCATTGTGTTAGAAGGCTTATCAAAGATATCATGGATGTTTTCGACGCCCTCGGCGAGCATAGTGGAGCTGTTATATGTGCCCTCTGTGACCGTGCTGTATGAGTTCGGTATCGTAAAGGATGTCGTTGACACGGTGTCGGAGTCCTCGGTGGTCTCGAGGATGACTTCACCCTTTGAAAGGTCGATGCTCGACTTTGAACTGTCGTATTTATTTTTGAGGTTGAATGCAGACGAGCCAAGCGCTGTCAGTCTGACATTGCTGTCTTTTATTTGGAGACCGTATATAGCGTCAGCGGAGGACTTCTCGTCGAGAGCGGCGTCACCTATCGGAAGACCGGATACGATATTAAGCTTCGAGTCCTGTATGAGCACACCGCGGTGGCGTGACAGGATACCAAAGGTCTTTGTAAAGTCGGTGTCCTCTATTTCGTCGTTGAAGGATGCAAAACTTTCAACGGCGGTAATATAAACATCGCTGTTGTTTTTAATAACAACTCCGGGATTATCGGAGGCCGCCGAGCAGTCTTCTATGCCGCGGGTGAGAGGATTACTGGAATAAAGAAGGGAAGCGTTGTCGAAAATTACCGCGGGCTCTACGGAAGTGCTTTTATCGGCGATTGTACCGCCGGTGTATATTGCCTGAGCATTTACGACTTGATTCGTAAAATCACAGCGCAGCGGAGTTGCGTCCACTGTGTACGTAGAGTCCTTCAAGATGACCTGACCGTTCGTGTACTTCGAGCCTTCATATTTATCCCCTTTGTATATTTCAGGGTCAGCTCCGTTGTATATGCCGTAGTAGAATATGGAATCCTTGTACGCGTCGACATATTCGTCTTTTAATACCGAGGAGTACATGCAAGATTTAGCGTCCCTACTGTAATCAGAGCCGAAAAGGAACTGAGAGTTGTTTTTTACTTCTATCTTTCCGGCTTTTGTGTACAAGCCGTAGAAATGACTGTCGGGTGTATAGTACGGATTACCGAGGTTGTCGACGATTTTCCATGATAAATTGTCGTAGGGTCCGCAATCAAAATCGATATTCACCTTTGAATTATTAATGCTTATACCTTCTCGTGCGTGTATTCCGTATGCAAGAAGTCTTGCTTGACCGTCCGAGACGGTTACCGGACGATTTACGTAGTTTTCGATGTCTATATTAATGCCATCAATGTTA
>CAYYKO010000091.1:0-4803 GCA_964441695.1 uncultured Ruminococcus sp.
CCTGGTGAGCGCGTGCGATCTCCTCGTCGGAGATCTCGGAGAGCCAGTAATTGGGTGTGATAGCGCCTGAGTTCGAGAGAATGAGTCCGCCGACGGAATAGGTGACCGTGGAGTTCTCCTTAACGCGCCAGTCGAGGTTCTTGACGTACTGATCGACGATCTCCTTGTAGTCAAGGTAGGTCGAATTCATATTGCGGAGCTTTTCACGCTGCTTGCGGTAAAGAATATAGGACTTTGCGACGTCGGTATAGCCTGCCTGAGAAAGCACGTTCTCGGCGCTGTCCTGGATCTTCTCGACATTGATCATGCCGTTTTCGATCTTCGGCTCGAAATCAGAGGTGACCTTAAGTGCGAGAAAATCGATAATGTTGTCATTATACTGTCTGCCGCAGGCGTCGAATGCTTTTTTCAGCGCCGCGGAAATTTTGGAAATGTCGAATTCGGCGACCTTTCCGTCTCTTTTGGTTACTTGAAACATCTTTGACTCCTTAAAATATAATTTTTCCGTTTTCAGCTGTCCGAGCCGCGAAGGGCGGCACGCGGTGTAAAGGGAAGCACGGCACGCAGAAGCTCTCGAAGCTCCTCTGCGGAAAATGCACCGCAATTGTCGCCGAGAAGGTCTCCCGAATCCACAAACGCCTGTATGAAGTACGTCTCGTCGCCGATCAGGCGTCCGATCTCTTCAAAATCGTGAGCCGTGTGGATGCCGCGAACAGCGGTCGTGCGAAATTCGTGCGGAATGCCGCTTTCCCGAATGAGAGCTATGCTTTCGGCGAACACATCAAAGTCAAGCTGTGTTCCTGTCGCCGCTGCGTAGTTCTCGGGTGCGCTTTTTATGTCCATTGCAACGTAGTCGACAAGCCCGCGGGAGAGAATGTCGGCAAGACGGCTCGGAAAGCTTCCGTTCGTGTCAAGCTTCACACTGTAGCCCATGTCGTGCAGCCTCTCAAGCAGAGAGTCGAGCCCCGGCTGTATGAGCGGCTCACCGCCCGTTACGCAGACCCCGTCAAGAAGTCCCCGCCGCCGTGAAAGATATTCAAGCGCCTCATCCGTCATGTCGGGGACAGACGCAGGTGTTCGAACGAGCACGGCATTGTGGCAAAACGGACAGCGAAGATTGCAGCCGCCCGTGAAAAGTGTACACGCCGTGCGTCCCGGATAATCAAGAAGCGACAGCTTCATCATGCCTTGAATGTTCATCGGACGCTCGCCTCCTTTCGCGTTGCTCAGTAAGTATAGCATATATATTGTGCCTTGTCAATACCAAAAACACAAAATAATGTGTTTTGCGGATGATTTTTTTCGCGTGGGCTCGGAAGGACGGCAGAGTACGTTGAGGACTCCTGCTGCCGCAAAGCAGCCAAAATAAACGGCTGTTCCCGCGCCGCGACGCCTGAAGACGGGACGCGGGGGACAGCCTTATTATTTACTTTTCCGCGGGAAAATTTACACAGCCGCGCAAATTACATCAGTGAGAGATAAAGCTCGCGGATCTCGGCGACGGAGGTGTCTCTCGGGTTTCCGGGACGGCAAGCGTCGTTGTATGCGGATTCGGAGAGGAAGTCAAGATCATCTTCCTTTACGATGTCCTTGAGGTCTGCGGGGATTCCGACATCTGCCGAAAGCTGCTTTACGGCGTTGACCGCTGCCGCACGTGCCTCGTCGAGCGTCATCTCATACGCACCGGAAACTCCCATTGCATGCGCGATATCGCGGTACTTCTCGCCCGTGGCGGGAGCATTGTACTCCATAACGGTCGGAAGGATTATCGCATTCGCTACTCCGTGGGGCGTGTCGTATACGGCGCCGAGGGGGTGCGCCATGGAATGAACGATTCCGAGACCGACATTCGAGAAGCCCATTCCCGCAATGTACTGACCGAGCGCCATGCCGAGACGTCCCTCGTCGGTGTTCTCGACAGCGCCGCGCAGGTGCTTTGAAATAAGCTCTATAGCCTTGAGGTGGAACATGTCACTGAGCTCCCACGCGCCGAGCGTGATATAGCCCTCGATTGCGTGTGTCAGCGCATCCATACCTGTCGCTGCCGTGAGCGAGCGGGGCATTGTCGCCATCATATCGGGGTCAACGACGGCAACCACTGGAATGTCGTGAACGTCGACACAGACCATTTTGCGGTTCTTCTCGGCGTCCGTTATTACATAATTGATGGTGACCTCAGCCGCGGTTCCCGCTGTCGTCGGGACGGCGATTATAGGTACGCACTTGTTCTTTGTGGGAGCTACGCCCTCGAGCGAGCGGACATCTGCGAATTCGGGATTGGCAACGATGATCGCGACTGCCTTCGCGGTGTCGATCGACGAGCCGCCGCCGACGGCTACGATGCAGTCCGCGCCGCTTGCCTTATATGCCGCAACGCCTGCTTGAACGTTTTCGATAGTCGGATTTGCCTTGATGTCGTCAAAGAGCTCGTAGGAGATGCCCGCCGCCTCGAGAACGGACGTTACCTTGTCGGTGACCTTGAAGCGGACAAGGTCGGGGTCGGAGCATACGAGCACCTTTTCAAAGCCGCGCGATGTGACCTCGTTTGCTATCTCGGCTACGGCGCCCTTGCCGTGATAGCTGGTTTCATTGAGAACAAATCTGTTTGCCATGAGTCTTACCTCCGAAAAAATTTCAGCCTGAGCTGAAGTATGTACTCTTATTATAGCACCGCGCGAAGCGTTAGTCAATGCGTCGGGCAAAGAAAAGCAATTTGAAATTTGCCGGGAATTTTTCGGAGAGTCGGTGCGCCTCGGCGAGAGAGTTTTCTTTTGCATCCGACGAAAAAAACGTCAATTGTATTTATTTATCCCGCGCTTTGTGATATAATAGATATAAGTGGACTTTTAATATTATGTTTTACAAAGAGGAATAGATATATGTGCGGCTTTATCGGATTTACAGGCGAGCTTGAACACAGAAAAGAGGTCATCCGCGCGATGGCTGACAAAATAATACATCGAGGCCCCGACATGGAGGGCTATTATGTGAGCCGTGAGCTCGGACGCGACAGCGTAACTCTCGGCTTCCGCCGACTCAGCATCATAGACCTCGCGGACGGCGCACAGCCGATGTATAACGAGGACGAAAGCGTCGTCTGCGTCTTCAACGGCGAGATCTACAACTTCAACGAGCTCCGAGAGGAGCTGACAGCTCTCGGTCACGTGTTCAAAACACGCTGTGACACGGAGACCGTAGTTCACGGCTACGAGCAGTGGGGCGAGAGTCTGCCGGAGCATCTGCGCGGAATGTTTGCCTTCGTCATTCACGACATGAAGACGGATACTGTATTCGGCGCGCGCGACCACTTCGGTATAAAGCCGTTCTACTACACGCTTACGGAGAAGGGAAATATCATATTCGGCTCGGAGATCAAGAGCTTCACCGCTCACCCGGATTTCAAGCCGCAGGTCAACCCCGATGCACTGCGCCCGTATCTTACCTTCCAGTATTCGTCAATGGAGGAGACCTTCTTCAAGAATACATACAAGCTTCTTCCGGCGCACTGCTTTACCTTCAAGAACGGCACCATAAGCCGACGCCGCTATTGGGACGTTGACTTTAACAATAAGGACAGCTACAGCTTTGATGAGTGCGCGCGCAAAATAGACGAGCGCGTCCGCGAATCCGTTGCCGCACACCGCATCAGCGATGTCAAGCTCGGAGCGTTCCTTTCGGGCGGCGTGGATTCAAGCTATATTACAGCGGCTCTCATGCCGAATGAGACCTTCTCGGTCGGCTTTGACTCGCGTAAGTTCGACGAGACGAGCGAAGCGGAGGCACTGTCAGAGATCCTCGGAATCAAGAATTACATGCGTCACCTCACAGCCGAGGAATGCTTTGACGCGTTCCCGAAAATACAGTACCACATGGACGAGCCGCAGTCGAACCCGTCGTGCGTCCCTCTGTATTTCCTAGCGCGCCTTGCCTCGGAGCACGTGACCGTCGTGCTCTCGGGAGAGGGTGCAGACGAGATATACGCGGGCTATGAGTGGTACGACGAGACACCGCTCATGAGACAATACAAAAAGCTTCCCGCATTCGTCAGACGTGCCGCGGCGAGCGTCGCCTCGCATCTGCCGTACTTCAAGGGTCATGACTTCATAATCAAGGGAAGCGGCAGACCTGAGGATTACTTTATCGGTCAGGCATTTGTCTTCCCAGAGAAGGAGGCGCTTGAGGTGCTCAACGAGAAATACCGCCACGGACCGTCGATCCACGACGTTACAGCGCCCGTATACGAGCGCTGCCGCGGACTGTCGGAGCTCGAAAAGAAGCAGTATCTCGACCTCAATCTGTGGCTCCCCGGAGATATTCTTCTGAAGGCCGATAAAATGAGCATGGCTCATTCGCTCGAGCTTCGTGTGCCGTACCTTGACCGTGAGGTAATGCGCGAGGCGCAGCGGATCCCCGCAGAGTATAAGCTTGACGGACGCGACACCAAGGCGGTGCTTCGCGCGGCATCAAGCAAGACACTCCCCGAGGAGTGGGTAAAGCGCCCGAAGAAGGGCTTCCCCGTGCCGATACGCGAGTGGCTTCGTGAGGATAAGTATTACGAAAAAGTAAAGACCGCCTTCAATTCCGAAACCGCCGCGGAGTATTTCGATACGGCGAAGATCACGGCACTGCTTGACGAGCACAAGGCGGGTCGCGCCAATAACGGTCGGAAGATCTGGACGCTTTACACCTTCCTTACCTGGCATGAGCAGTTCTTCACGGCATAATGCCGCATACGGAGGATAATAATATGAATGAAAAGATATGTCCCGTTCTTCTAGGAGCGGATCTCAACTGCTATAATGT
>CAYYKO010000092.1:0-4191 GCA_964441695.1 uncultured Ruminococcus sp.
GTTACCCCCTCATGTCCGAGATCCGTCAGATGTATCTCAACGCTTACTACGGTGAGCACAAAAATATATAATTCGGAGGAAAGGTATGAATTTCGATAATATTATCTCCAAAAGAGCGCACAAGACGATCTACAGAGACGGCGATTATACGATCAAGCTCTTCGACAAGGACTATTCGAAGGCTGATGTTCTAAATGAAGCTCTTAACCACGCTCGTATCGAGGAAACGGGACTTCCGATCCCGCGTCTGCATGAGGTATCGACTCACGACGGCAAGTGGATGCTCGTTTACGACTACATCGAGGGTCGCACGATGTTCGATATCTGCAAGGACGATATGAGTCTGTACGACGATTACCTCGAGATGTTCGTCGAGCTCCAGATGGAGGTACACACAAAGCGCTCTCCCCTGCTTACGAAGATCAAGGACAAGATGAATCGCAAGATACAGCTGTGCGACCTTGACGCGACGACGAAGTATGAGCTTCACACCCGCCTTACGGCAATGCCGAAGAAGAACAAGGTCTGCCACGGCGACTTCAACCCCGGAAATATCATTATCACACCCGAGGGCAAGCCGTATATCATCGACTGGGCTCATGTAACTCAGGGCAACGCGTCCGCAGACGTTGCGCGCACGTACCTTCTCTTCTGCCTCAAGAACGACCGCGAGGGCGCCGACAAGTATCTTAAGCTTTTCTGCAAGAAGAGCGACACCCCGATGCAGTACGTTCAGAAGTGGCTCCCCATCGTTGCCGCTTCCCAGTCCGTCAAGGGCAATCCCGACGAGCGTGAGTTCCTTCTGTCCTGGTGCAACGTGGTAGACTACGAATAATTAAAGTTTTTCGCGAAAAGCTATTGCAATTCGGCACAAAATATGGTATCATATAGCTTGTGTGTTACACAAAAACAGGACAGTCCTCTGCCAAGCTCAGCACGAATGTCCCGAAATCAAAGGAGGAGTCGAAAATGAACAAGATCGACGCTTTTGCAAGTGAGCAGCTCAAGGAGACCGTACCCCAGTTTAACATCGGTGATACGGTAAGAATCCACAACAAGATCAAGGAAGGCACCAGAGAGAGAATCCAGATGTTCGAGGGCACTGTTATCGCACGTCACGGCGGCGGTATCTCCGAGACATTCACGGTTCGCCGCGTAGCTTACGGCTGCGGTGTTGAGAAGACCTTCCCCATTCACTCTCCTCACGTCGTTCAGGTTGACGTGATCAGACGCGGTAAGGTTAGACGCTCCAAGCTCTACTATCTCCGCGACAGAGTCGGTAAGAAGTCCAAGGTTAAGGAACTTATCTGAGTCAAGTGACAAAAATGCCTTCGTTCGTCGAGGGCATTTTTTCGTATTCAAAGCAAAAATAGGTCACGGCATGCACTACCGTGACCTATTTTTATATTTATTACTTTACAAAATAGAATACGCTGCCGCGATCCATGCCGAGCGATGTCCACTTATCAAGGATATCAGTATTGTACTTGTAGAACAGTTGTCGGCAGTCGTAAGCGTTCTCAGGTCCGAAGCCATCGCGCCAGTCGACGTCGGAAAGCGTCATAAATACATCCGACGCTCCCTCAACTCCGCCAATCATAATATTATTTCGCGTGATAACGCCATTGCTGTCGCCGCGGAATATATACTGACGTCCGTCATAGACCTTGCTGCTGTTCATGTCGAACACATTATTCTCGATAATGAATCGCTGATTGTCGAGCGCGTCGAGCGTTGACAGCGCTATGAAGCTCGAATACGTATAAGGCACGCTGCCGCCGTAATACGTCTCGCGCTGTGCTCCGAAGCGTTTCTCAACATTCTCGTTCATGAAATAATTGCCGGAAACCGTAACATTGGCCGTGCGCTCCTCGTATGCGAGGTTCCATATCTCGACAGGCGAATTGGAATCAACGAATACACAGTCGGTGATGTAGAAGCCGTTAACGTAGCTTATTTCGCCCCAGGAAAGCTGTGTACTGCATGCGCCGTCGTAGATCTGATAGAACAGGCAATTGTCTATAGTTACGTGGTCGAGTGTGCCCCAGTTCTGGTAGCCGTTGCCGAGTCTGCCCGAAGAGCTTGAGCCACCGCGACCGCCGACCCACTCGAAGGTGCAGTTTTGTATCGTAATATTCTTCGCCTCGGCGGTATAAATACCGCCGGTCGCGCCGTATGCCACGGTAATATTATCAACTGTTACGTCATGTACGCCCATATCGATACCGAAGATGTCTCCGCTCTTTACGAGAATGAGCTTATCATACACCTCGGCTGGATTGCCCTTGTCGCAGTAAATGTAGACCGAGCCGTCCGTGTAATCGTGGAAGAACTCGAGATTATGCTTGATGACCGACGGATCGCGACATTCGACGGATTCGACCGTGAAGATCTCAAAGCCGTTAGATGCGATACCGAGATTCGGGGTCACCGAGCCCTCGGCGTAAGGCTCTGCCGGATGATTTGGTGCGATCTTTACACCAAATCCGACATTTCCCTCTTTATCGTACACCACAATATTTCCTATGTCGTGATAGTCGAGTGCTCCGTTATATCCCACCATCGATTCGGTAAGCTTCCATACATTGTCCCACTGTGTCGCCTCCCAGTTCTTCGAGCCGTTGATATCGACACAATTTGTGAGCATCGGCTTTGCGCCCTCGCCGTATGCACCGACGACTACGTTCGAGGTCTGTAGAAACAGCGTTCGGAAGCCGGAGCCGTTTGTGATATAAGGCCAGCCGCCGCCGTTTAAGGTGTTGTCGGTCGCATTGTATACTCCGCCGCGCTCGAAGAAGACTCCGTCGCCCTCCTGAAGCTTCGGGATGGCGATTGAGGAGTTAAGTCTCTTGTACAGCGCCTCCGGCGTTCTGAATGCCGTCTCGGGGCTGAGACCGTCGTTCTTATCGTCGCCGTTCTTCGACGAGATATAATAAGCTGTACCCGTGATATCCTCCGGCGTGATCTCACTCTCGCTTTCAAGTATATCCTTTCCGCGCGCCTTGAGCTCGTCTGTGTAATGTGCGACATCCTTTGCGGAGACCTCGCGAATATCCGCTGTGGGATACTCATCCGTGCCGCCCTTGATATATGACTCGGCAGAGGCTGCCGTGAACGCACGAGCCTCGGACTCCGTTGCAAAGTACGCGATATAAATCAGCTCCGCCTCCTCGACCGTATCCGCAAACGGAAAGAATGCTACTCTCAGATAGGTGTTGTACAGAAGTCTGAGGTCAAGATCCTTCAGCGCTACCGAGCTTGACGACTTAAACGGCTGCTCGGCGGTAAAATACGCATTCCTGTGAGCGCGGATCAGGTCACCGAGCGCAAACACGGCAGTGGTATAGCCGTTTTCGCTGTCGGTAGCAAGAGGCTTTTGCGCGTCACTCGTGTATACCGGTGTCTCAAGCTTCATTGTCGGCATCACGGTATCGGCGCTCCTGTAGCACAGCTTGACGTACTCGAGCGCGCCGCTCGTTACATCCGACTCACGGAGATTCATTCCGACATACCAGGGTGCGCTGTAATACTCATGCGGTACGAGCGAAAGCGTCGGCCACTCGCCGTCCTCGTTGAGGCTTGAATCGAAATTGCTGTAGAAGGACTCGGGCGTGTTCATGATATCGTAGGCCGATACGACAGCCTTTGCCGTTTCCGCCTCGGTAAGTGTCATATGAAGGCGCATGAACATTGTCGCGCCCTCTGCGCGGCTCAGTGTCTCGCGCGGGTTGAATTTACCGTGGTCGTCGCCCTTGAAAATGCCGTAAAAGCTGAGCTTTTCGACGCTGTCTGCCGCCCAGGAGCCGATCTTTTTGTCGTCCTTATAGTCTCCGGGGAGCTCGTCGACAAAATCGAGCAGCACTCCGTCGGACTCAAGGTAGCGCGAAAGCATTGTCGCCGCGTCCTGTCGGCTTATATTCTCGTCGGGACGGAAGGTGCCGTCCTCAAAGCCGTTTGCGACCTTGTTTTCCACAGCCCAGCCGACATAGCCCGCGTACCACTTACCGCGCTTTACGTCGCTGAAGGCGTCGGTCTCTTTCTCTGTCGCTCGGCAAAGGCGTCCGAGAACTGTCACAAACATTCCGCGGGTCATCTTTCCGTCGGGCTCAAAGGTCGTCTTCGATGTACCGTCCATGCGACCGTTTTCATAGGAATACGCAATTGCTTCCCTGTACCAGCTTCGCTTCAGAT
>CAYYKO010000093.1:0-3911 GCA_964441695.1 uncultured Ruminococcus sp.
ACGGTGATTCTGCCGTAGCTGTTACGTCCGGCATTCTTCTTCTTCTTTGCGAGAAGGCTCTTCTCGGGGGTAAACTTGGTTACTTCCTCGAAGGAGGGCACAGACATATGTCTTCTCGCCGGTGTAGTCGGCTTGTATTTGATAGTAGGCATTTACTCTCTCCTCCTTCTATTAGTTCATACCCTCGAAGAACTCGATGGTCTTGGAGTCGGCCTTGAGTGTGATGATAGCCTTCTTCCACTCTGCGGTCTTACCCTCGACGTAGCGAACTCTCTTGGGCTTTCTCTTCATGTTGATCGTGTTAACGGCAGCGACCTTAACTCCGAAGAGCTCCTCTGCTGCGTGTGCGATCTCGGGCTTTGTAGCGTCAACTGCTACCTTGAAAGCGTACTTCTTGTCAGCGATCATGTCCATGGACTTCTCGGTGATAAGGGGCTTTATGATGATATCCTGAGCGAACTTCATTAAGCATACACCTCCTGGATTTTCTCGGCAGCCGCCTGAGCCATAACGAGTGTGTTGCAGTTCAGGATGTCGTAGACGTTGATAGCGCCTGCAACGGCAACCTTAACGCCCTCGATGTTGGAGAGACTGCGGAACACCTTGTCGTCCTTCTCGGGGAGAACAACGAGGCTCTTCTTGCCTGCGCCGATCGCAGCGAGCATAGCGACCATTACCTTGGTCTTGTACTCTGTTGCGGTGATGCTGTCGACAACGATAAGGTTATTGTCGAGAGCCTTGGACGAAAGTGCGCTCGTGATAGCTACGCGGCGAACCTTCTTGTTGAGCTTTGTTCTGTAGGAACGGGGCTTCGGACCGAGAGCAACTCCGCCGTGTGTCCACTGCGGGCTTCTTGTGGAGCCCTGACGTGCGCGACCTGTTCCCTTCTGTCTCCAAGGCTTGCGTCCGCCTCCGGAGACCTCGGTTCTCGTGAGAGTGGACTGTGTGCCCTGTCTCTGGTTACCGAGATAATTCTTAACTGCCATGTGGAGGACAGCGCTGTTTACCTGTGCAGCGAAAACGCTGTCAGCAAGCATCATTGTGCCGACTTCGGCACCTGCCATGTTTACAACTTTGATTTCCGGCATTTCTTCTTCCTCCTTCCGACTTATGCTTTTACGCTGTCGCGGATGAACACGATGCCGCCCTTCGCGCCGGGGATCGCACCCTTGACCGCGATGAGGTTCTTCTCCGTGTCTACCTTGACAACTTCGAGATTGAGTACTGTTACCTGCTCGTTACCGTACTGACCTGCCATCTTCTTGTTCTTGAAGATGCGGGCAGGGTCGATAACACCCATGGAACCGGACTGACGGTGGATAGGACCGATACCGTGAGTCTTTCCGAGCATGTGGAGGTTCCAACGCTTGATAGCACCGGTGTAACCGCGACCCTTGGTGTTGCCCGTTACGTCGACCTTGTCGCCTGCGGCGAAGGTATCGACAGCAACTACGTCGCCGACGTTCATGTCCGCTGTGTTCTCAAGACGGAACTCCTTGAGGTGACGCTTTGCACTTACGCCTGCCTTCTTGAAGTGACCTGCCGCGGGCTTGTTTACAAGCTTCTCGCGGATGTCCTCGAAAGCGAGCTGTACAGCGTCGTAGCCGTCAGTATCGACGGTCTTCTTCTGTGTTACGGGGCAGGGACCTGCTTCGATCACGGTAACGGGAATTACGATACCGTTCTCGTCGAAGATCTGTGTCATGCCCAGCTTCTTTCCGATGATTCCCTTTTTCATCATCTGTTTCCTCCTGAAATAAGGTTATTGGTTAAAGTCCCGTTTTCTCCGGGAGCCGCCCGGCGGGCTTCAACATGACCTTGCCGCCATCAAGCACACGCTTTTGAGCCGGAGTAGGGCTCGCTGCGCGAAGGCTCTGTACGGGAAGTCTTATTTACGGCTCGTCGAACCTCTGTCCGACGCTTGCACTCACAGCTTGAGGTCGATATCGACGCCTGCGGGGAGCTCTACAGCCATGAGAGCTTCTACGACCTTCTGCGAGGGCTTCTTGATCTCAATGAGTCTCTTGTGAGTTCTCTGCTCGAACTGCTCACGGCTGTCCTTGTACTTATGGACCGCACGAAGGATAGTTACTATCTCCTTCTCTGTCGGGAGCGGAATCGGACCTGCGACCTCAGCGCCGTTTCTCTTTGCGATGTCAACGATCTTAGCTGCCGCCGCATCAACGAGAGAATGCTCATAGCTTCTGAGTCTCACTCTGATCTTTTCATTTGCTGCCACTTTGGTTTGCCTCCTGTATAATATATTTGAAGTTGAGGCGACGAACACGCGCCCGGGCGTATCTTTTTTCGACTTAGCGAATCCGGAATCCTCCTCCCGAGGGCCGTGGACTCCGGGTCGGCTTTCATCGTAAAAAGCCGTCCTGTCGCATATTGTCTGCGCCCGATTCACTCGGACATACTCCGCGGAAATTACCCGCCGCCCTGACAGTATGGGCTGCGGCAACCTCCCGCTTCATCGCACATCAAACACGTGTATTATACCATATATAAGCACAAAATTCAATATTTTCGGCGCAACCGGGGACAAAAAGACGCGTAGAAAATTCCGGGTTTTCCACGCATCGTTATTGTGCATATTTAACATGTAAAAATCAAGTCTCGCCGTCGATATATTTCCGCTTCGCCTCACACAGCGCGGTAATGAAGGCGCGGTCGAGCGAGGAGAGCTTATAGCCTCTTTTATATATGAGGACATCCTTGTAAACGCGGCGGTTCTCGGCGCAGCTTTTTCTGACGAGGTCGTACTTTGCAAGCAGCTCGGGCGGCGCGGGCGAGACCCACATGAAGGTGTCGGGGTTCTGCGAGAGCAGGTCGAACTGGCTGGCGCGCTCGTAGATGAAGATGCGGCGGTCGATATTGTCGGGCAGCTCCTCCTTGACGACCCGCGAGAAGGGCATGGAGGGGACGTAGGGGTCGGCGTGCGCTATTTCGATAAGGCTCGCGAGATCCGCGTACTCGACGTTCTCCTTCGAGGCGAGCGGCGAGCGGGAGCTCATTATGAGCGAATAGGAGAACTCGGTGATAAGCTCGTACTCGAGATCCTTGTCGTCGAGCATGGACTTAAAATACGCGTCGTAGCCGTCGGCGTAGCGGATGATGCCGAGCTTATAGTCGTGGGTGAGGATATTGTTTATGGTGCGTCGGGAGTTTGTCTCCTTATAATACACCTCCACAGGCTCCGCGGAGAGCGTCTTCGAGAACTCGGCGAAGGCGTCGGAGATGTAGCAGGCGCGGGGGACGGAGATAGAGAACTTGCGCTTTTTCGGTGCGTCGGACTTATAGTACTGCTCGAGCTGCTCTATTTGGTCGATTATGCCGCGTGCGTAATTTATAAACTCGTCGCCCTCGGGCGTCAGGCGCATGCCGCTCTGCGTCCGTTCGAATATTGTAATACCGAGGTCGCTCTCAAGCTCCTTGACCGAGCGGCTGATATTGGGAGCGGCGATCATAAGGTTTTCAGCCGCCTTACCGAGGGAGCCCGCGCGCGCGACCTCAATGGCGTGTCGCATATGCAGAAGATTCAAAGAGGATTCACCGCCTTTTACGCTGTCGGGAAAGCCCGACGCGATAATTTCGGATGCCCGTGAAAATATTTTTTCGCCGGCACATAGATTATATCATTTTTGCCGCGCAAAATCAATATAAAGCGCGCGTTATATGAAAAAATGCTATTAATAATGAAGGAAAGTGCGCTTGCGAGGGCGCGTCGGAGCAGCGCGCGACATTTTTTCAAAAAAATCAAAAAAAATTGAAAAAGGGGGTTGACATCGGTGCGCCGTTATGGTATAATACTACACGTCGCAAGGGAAACCCCCAAGCGAAGAAAACAAACGGAAGCATAGCTCAGTTGGGAGAGCATCTGCCTTACAAGCAGAGGGTCATAGGTTCGA
>CAYYKO010000094.1:0-3908 GCA_964441695.1 uncultured Ruminococcus sp.
GACCGTTACCGGTTACACCTCTAACTACTTCGGAACCAGCACCGAGTATCAGTCCGCATACGACGCAGCTCGTTTCAACGTTGATGACTTTGCTGCTGCTTTTGTTCGTCTCGAGGGCGGTATCATCCTCGACTTCAGAATTGCATGGGCTATGCACGTTGACACTCCCGGTGACACCATCATCTTCGGTAAGGAAGGCGCACTCCGCATTCCCTCCACCGACTGCTGGAATGGCTCTGTCGGCGGCGAGATGACTCTCTACCACGACATCTGCGGCAAGCAGACCGAGACCAAGATCCCGCTCATCAAGGGTGGCGACAACCTCTTCGATCAGAAGATCCGCTCCTTCCTCGATGCAGCTATGAACGGCGGCACAGCTCCCGTTCCCACCTCTCAGATCATCTACAACCAGGCTATCATCGACGGTATCAACCGTTCCTCCGAGCTTGGTCACGAGGTCGAGATCGAGATCCCCGAGATCTAATTTCACATACGTCAAAAGGCACTTCGGCTTTCCGAGGTGCCTTTTTCTTTGTAATGCATAAAAAAGGCGGCACCTCGTACTGACGAAGTGCCGCCGAATTACTTTTTTATCAAAGTCCTTCGAAATAGCCCTTGATCGCGCTGAAGGACTCGTCGCTGATCACGTGCTCGATCTTGCAGGCGTCCTCTGTTGCAATTGCCTTATCGACGCCGAGCCGCACGAGCAGACCGGAAATTATATTATGCCTCTCATACATCTTCTCCGCCACCTCGCGTCCCGCGTCGGTCAGCGTAAGAAAGCCGTCCGAGTCAACGTTTAAGAAGCCGCCGTTTTTCAGAAGACCAACAGCACGGCTGACGCTCGGCTTCGAATATCCCATGTACTCGCAAACGTCGATAGAGCGCACGTCCTGCCGCTTTTGCGTAAGGATATAGATAGTTTCCAGATACATTTGCCCTGATTCTTGCAGATGCATTTTAGGGACCGTCCTTTCCTGCGTTAATGCATTTACCGTCTCACGCCTTCTTGAGCGCGGCGGCGTACCATCCGTTTTCGAGCATATCGTTCTTGACCTCGAAGCCTGCTGCGCGGAGAGCCGTCAGTGTCTCCTCGGCTCTCTCACTGATTATACCGGAAACGATAAGCGTCGCGTCGTCCTTCAGGAAGCGTCCGATATCCGGCGCCAGGCGGATTATTACATCGGCTACGATATTAACCGTGGCAACGTCGAAGAGCTCCGTATCACCGTCGAGCTTTCCGACAAGGTCCGAGACCTCGCAGGTAATGTTTGACGTATTATTGAGCTCGCAGTTCTCGCGTGCCACCTTGACCGCATACGGGTCGATATCGCAGGCATAGCAATAGCCCGCACCGAGCTTCGAAGCGCAAACGGCAAGTATTCCCGAGCCACAGCCGACGTCGAGCATGCGGCAGCCGTCCGTCACGTAATCCTCAAGCAGCGCAGCGCAAAGGCGCGTCGTCTCGTGTGTTCCCGTGCCGAATGCCATTCCGGGATCGATGAGAACGGTGATATCGTCGCCGGAGGCGTCGTACTTTTCCCATACGGGAACGATAACAATGCGGCGTCCCGTGCGTATCGGCTTGAAATATTTCTTCCACGAGTCAGCCCAGTCCTCCTCGCAGACGCTGTCGTGCGACAGAGTCGCGTGAAGTCCGAGCTCCTCAAAGCGTGCCTTCAAAAGGTATTCGCTCTCTGCGGGAGAGGACGACTCGGAAACGAATATCGAGACCGCCGCACGTGTTCTGTCAGCTTTAAGAAGGCTCTCGTCAATGAGGTCACCATACACGCCGTCGAGCATCGTATCAATGTCGGAATAATCCTCGATCATCAGACCGCTGTTGACCATGCACATTACCGAGCAGACCGTGTCAAGCTCCTCGGTCGGGCACTCTGCCGTGATTTTTATCCACCTTGTGTTGTTTTCCATTTTCGGATTCTACCCTTTATAATTTTATTTGCGGGGTTTTATTTGAAGAACTTCTTAAAGAACTTCGTGCGGCGTGTGTAGTTGCTCTCGCCGCAGGATTCCGCGAACTTGCGAAGCAGGTCCTTCTGCTCGGACGACAGATTCTTCGGAACCTCAACGGTTACCGTGAAATGCAGGTCACCTCTTGCCTTGGAATTGACGTACTGCACTCCCTTCTGCTTCAGCGTGAAGGTCGTGCCGGTCTGAGTTCCCTCGGGTATCGTGTACTTCTGCTTGCCCTCGAGCGTCGGTATCTCGATCTCGGCGCCGAGAGTTGCCTCCGCATATGTGATCGGAAGCTCGCAGTATATGTCGTAGCCATCGCGCTCGAATACCGAGTGCGGACGGACGCTGACGATTATGTTAAGGTCTCCTGCGGGACCGCCGTTTCTGCCGTCGCTTCCCTGACCGCGAAGTGCGACAACACGTCCGTCATCGATTCCCGCGGGAATATTGACGTCGAGCTTCTTTGTTACCTTGACATAGCCGGTACCGCGGCAGCCGGAGCAGGGCTTTTCAATTATTTTACCGCGCCCGTGGCACGCGTCGCACTGCTTTGTGCTCTGCATGAAGCCAAGCGGCGTTCTCTGCTGAACTCTGACCTGACCGCTGCCGCCGCATGCGGAGCAGGTCTTCGGTGTGCTTCCCTTTTCCGCTCCCGAGCCTCCGCAATCGGAGCACTTCTGCACGCGGTTATAGGAGATCTCCTTCTTAACTCCGAAGACCGCCTCCTCAAAGCTGAGTGTAACGCGGACATTGATATCCTCGCCGCGCATCGGACCGTTTCTTCTTGAAGAGCCCGACGAGCCGCCTCCGAAGAAGCTCGAGAATATATCCCCGAGGTCAACGTCTCCGAAGCCGCCGAAGCCACCGAAGCCGCCTCCGGCACCGCCGCCTGCCGCCGGGTCAAATGCAGCGTGACCGTAAGCGTCGTACTTCGCCTTCTTATCGCTGTCGGACAGAACATCGTATGCCTCGTTCGCTTCCTTAAACTTCTGCTCCGCCTCGGCATTACCCGGATTCATGTCGGGGTGATACTTTTTGGCGAGCTTTCTGTATGCCTTCTTTATCTCATCTGCCGACGCTTCCTTAGATACGCCGAGCACCTCGTAATAGTCGCGTTTTTCTGCCATTTTCTAAGCGCAGTCCTTTCGTTTGCCGTATATTTCCGTCTTGTGCTTTATTGTGAAATACCTGCAAATGGGCGGAGAGATTCGTCCCCGCCCATATTCGGCTTTTTATAGGAAATTACGGTCAGTTTTCGCTCTTGTCCTCAAAATCCGCGCTGTAGTAGGTGCCGTCTGCGCCGCCTGCTGCTGCATTCGGATCCTGACCCATGCCGGCGCCCTGAGCGCTCTGAGCATCTGCGTAGATCTTCTGAGCGAGAGGATAGAATGCCTCCTCAAGAGCCTTCGTATCAGCCTTGATAGCCTCGATATCGTCGCCCTTTACCGTCTCGCGGAGCTTATCGATAGCTGCGCGAACCGTGCCCTTCTCGTCCTCTGTAACCTTATCGCCGAGCTCGCCGAGCGACTTCTCGCTCTGGTAGATCATGTTCTCAGCCTGGTTCTTGACGTCGATGGCTTCCTTCTGCTTCTTGTCTGCCTCTGCAAACTTCTCAGCCTCGTGAACTGCCTTATCGATGTCCTCCTGGGACATGTTGGTAGAGGAGGTGATGGTGATGTGCTGCTCCTTACCCGTACCCTTATCGGTCGCGCTTACGTTAACGATACCGTTGGCGTCGATGTCGAAGGTTACCTCGATCTGCGGTACGCCGCGCGGAGCGGGTGTGATTCCGTCAAGGTTGAAGCGACCGAGAGTCGTGTTGCCGGATGCCATCTCACGCTCACCCTGGAGAACGTGTATCTCAACGGAGGTCTGTCCGTCGGCAGCCGTGGAGTATACCTGGCTCTTCTTTACGGGGATAGTGGTGTTTC
>CAYYKO010000095.1:0-3869 GCA_964441695.1 uncultured Ruminococcus sp.
TTTGAGACGAACGGAATGCCGTGATGCCTGGTCGCCTGAACGATGTTCACCTTCGGGCGGTGTTCCTCGATTTCGACTCCGTACTTCTCGGCGGTAGCCTTCACGTGATCCTTCGTCGCCTGCATTTCAAGCCCGGTGTTGAAGAACACATACTTGATAGCCGGCAGGTCGAAGAGCTTGCGCGTCCGCTCGATGAGGTCAATCATGATGTCGCTGTCCGCGCCGCCCGAGTAGGAGCAGATCGCGTTCGGGTGTCCAACGAGGTGCTTCGCCACGATCGACTGGATCGCCTGAAACTTCCTCGGCGCGTCATAGTCGGCATAGTCCGGACGACTTGTCCAAACTGCGCTCTTGTATGCCTCAGCCATCGTTCTGCCCTCCGCTCGTCGGAACCGTCCGCCTTTTCTGCTCGAACGCCTCAAGGTCGCTCGCGCGGACGCGGTATCGTCCACCTATCCCGATCGCAGGAAGCTCGCCGCGCTTGATCCAGTCCCACACAGTGGTTGTCTTGACCGAGTAACGCGAAGCGACCTCCTCACAAGTGTAAAGATTTTCCAAACAAAAATCATCCTTTCTGTAAACACTACTTTATTATACTTGACTTTAGCTCGGTTTTGTGTTATAATATTCCTGCCACAGAAAAATAACCGAAACCGAACCACTGCATCACAGGAGTTGCGTTTACTACGCTTTCTGTTCAGCTGAGTACATTATACTACAGTTTTATTCATTTGTCAAGAGGTTTTCGGAAAATTCTCGAAAAAATTTTTACGGGAGGCTTTTGCTTTGACATTCTACCAAAAATTAAACAACATTTGCCAAGAAAATGGTACAAATGTAACAAAAGTAGCGACTTCACTCGGATTCGCGCCATCCGCGGGAACCACGTGGAAGCGCATGACCGGGCTTCCGCGAAACAGCACCCTGAAAAAGATAGCTGATCATTTCAATATGACGATCGACGAACTGATTGAGGGCGTCAACACCCCGATCGACTGCACCAACATTGATACCTCTGCGTTCGATCAGCGGGTCTGGCAGACTATCCTCGCCCAGAATAACTTCGACGAGCGCAAGGCGGTTGAGGTGTACTTAAATTTCGAGAAGGCGCAGATGCGCGATTCGATGAACAACAGCGTGATCCACGACAACCACGGTGTTATCGGAAACACCAACGCGCCAGTCAACATCTCCAACGGCGACGCTACACTTTCCGCACAGGAAACCGAACTCATCTCGATGTTCCGGAAGCTCGGCGTCATAAAGCAGGCGCAGCTGCTCGTCAAGGCTGCCGAGCTGCTTGACAGCGAATCCGCGAAAGGCTGAAACAGAACAACAACGAAATAAGGAGACAGCATCATGAAAAGCTCAATCATCGGAAACGAAATCGTAACCTGCCGGATTCACTGGGTCTGCTACTGGAAGTCATGGCTGCTGACGGTCATCTTCCTGATAGGCTCGATAGACTACCTGATTCTCAAAAAGCCAACCGACGCGCTGATACTGCTGGGCGGCGCGGCGATATTCGCGATCATACCCGTCTATCAGCTCTTCGCAAACCGCATAACCCTGACCGACAAAATGATATACGCGAGACGCGGAATCATAAAAACCCGCGAACTTTCCGCACCGATCGACAAGGTGCAGAATATCGAGATCAAGAAAACCATCCTCGGAAGGATTTTCGGATACGCGACAGTAAAGGTTGACACGATCTCCGGCGTCTACCTCCTCCGCGGCGTCAAGAACGCCGACAAGCTGAACGAATCGTTCTTCATGGTGAGATAAAAAAAATGAGCGTTGAAATCAACTTCAACATCCCGGAAAATAAAAAATCCGACCGCGACAAAATCGCAGTCGTCTACGCAAGATATTCCTCCCACAGCCAGACAGAGCAGTCAATCGAAGGTCAGCTCGCGACGGCGCGGGCATACGCGACGGCTCACGACTACACAATCGTCCATGAGTACGTCGACCGGGCGAAGAGCGGTCGCACCGACAGCCGCGAGCAGTTTCAGGCTATGCTACACGACACAGCCAAAAAACAGTTCGGCGTAATCCTCATCTGGAAAATCGACCGCTTCGGTCGCAATCGCGAAGAGCTTGCCATCAATAAGCTGAAATGTAAAAAGAACGGCGTCCGCGTCGAATATATCGCCGAGAAAATTCCGGACTCACCGGAAGGCGTCATCCTCGAAAGCGTCCTCGAAGGATTCGCGGAATATTACTCGTTGCAGCTCTCGCAAAACATCCGCCGCGGACAGGCTGAGAGCGCGGAGAAATGTCAGGTGTTGGGCGGAAACCGCCCACTCGGGTATCTCACAGGTCCGGACAAAAAATTCGTTGTAGACCCCGCCACAGCTCCCACGGTGCAGATGATTTTCAAGATGTACGCGGAGGGTAGTACAACGGCAGAAATAGTGCGATACATGAACGAGCTCGGACTGCGGACTCTGCACGGTACGCCGTTCACCCCGAACAGCCTGCACACCGTCCTCAAGAACGAAAAATACATCGGGGTGTACACCTATAAGGACAAGCGGGTCGTCGGCGGAGTGCCACGCCTGATCGACGACGACACCTTCTACAAGGTGCAGGAGATGCTTAAAATAAATAAACGCGCCCCCGCTCATAAGTGGAGTCGCGTCGAGTATCTGTTGACCGATAAATTGTTCTGCGGGAAATGCGGATCGCTGATGGCAGGCGAAAGCGGCATCAGCCACACAGGAGCGAAGCACAGCTATTACCTTTGCACAAGGCATAAGCGTAAAGGGAAAGACGCCTGCGATAAAAAAGCCATCAGGCAGGAGCAGATCGAAGACATGGTTCTGAACGCCGCGATAGAACTCGTGAACAACGACGAGCTGATCGACTTCATCACGGACTGCACATGGGAGTACTACGAAAAGCAGGATTTCACTCGGGCGGAGGTCGAGGCACTGCAAAAAGAGTTAGCAAAAACCGAGACCGCGATCAAGAATCTGCTACACGCCATTGAGATGGGCATTTTCAATGACGCGACTAAGACACGCATGGATGAGCTGACAGCACAACAAAAAGAGCTGACCGCCGCCATTGCCGATAAAGAGCTGGCATCCGGGTTCAGACTTACGAAGGATCACATAAAATTCTTTTTAACCCAGTTCAAGAACAAGGATTACACCGACCGCGAATGTCAGAAGCAGATCATCAAAACCTTCGTCAACTCAGTGTACCTCTATGACGACCACTTTGATATAAACTTCAATTACAGCGGCGGTGCAAAAACGATTTCGCTGACCGAATCAGAGAACCGAGGGTGTAGCAATGGGTTCGTATGCTGTGCGCCATGCTCTACCAAATAGAAAAGTACTGCCCCCCCGGCGGTGCTTTTTTGTTTCAGAATTCGTTATGACAGATAAATTCTCGGTGATCATTTAAGAGCTGTGGCAACTGTGTTATCTCAGCAGAGGCTTTTGCGCATATATGCTTGAATCATTCGACAAGGCACACTGCACATTGACAACGATGCCTCTGATGTGAATCATCATTATGCTTTCGGTATCAGCTATGGGTGAGACAAGGTACATCTATTACAAAAGCTGAATTTAATATCCGCTTTCCGACTATAATTTCAAACCTCCTATTGAAAACACTTTCTGAACTTTTCGACAAGCTACTTGATTTTGTGCGGCGATTTGATTATAATATATAATGAAATATTGTATCGAAAGGCAGTGCAAAGTGAGATATCACAGCTTCGATATCAAACCGTGAAGCTCTGATCCGCTTCAACATTGCCTATAAGCCATATTACATGATTGGAGATATCTGACATGAGACCCTTTGACAGTGCGGATGCAAAAAGAATAATGGAACAGCATCGCAAG
>CAYYKO010000096.1:0-3702 GCA_964441695.1 uncultured Ruminococcus sp.
CAAGAAAATCGACTGACGCCACGCCGGAGGACCTGCATGTCGCGCGTGACCTGCTTGACACGCTCACAGCACACAAGGACACCTGTGTCGGTATGGCTGCAAACATGATAGGCGTCACACGGCGTATAATCGCGTTTCTCGACGAAAGCAGACGCACGCCGACCTACACCGTTATGCTAAATCCCGAGATAATCAAGAGGGACGGAGCCTACGAGACCGCCGAGGGCTGCCTGTCGCTGCTCGGAGGCGAAAGAAGCTGCAAGCGCTACCGCTCGATCAAGGTGCGCTATCAGACGGAAAGCCTCCAGACACGCATAAGGACCTACAACGGACGCACCGCGCAGATCATACAGCATGAGCTCGACCACTGCAACGGTATCCTGATCTGAGGAGCACGCCGTGACAGAGCTTGAGAAGATTGAGTATGCAAGAACCTTCATTGACCGCCTTGCAAACGGTATTAACCCCCTCGACAACACACCTCTGCATGACAACGACATCGCAAACAACGTCCGCCTGACGCGCTGCTTCTTCGAAAACGACTCGGGCAGCGTGGACCCTATACAGCAATTCTCTACTCTCCGTCCGCGCAGACCTTCATCTACAATAACATAGACGCGATATTCGCAAGCAAAAACGAAAAATAAAAGCAGTCGGCACCGTAGACATTGGTGACGACTGCTTCGTCTCATGTTGAACAAGGCTGATTAGAAAAAAAGAACGGAAACCGTGCGGTTTCCGTTCTTCTATCTGAGTGACTGGACTTGAACCAGCGGCCTCTACCACCCCAAGGTAGCGCGCTACCAACTGCGCCACACCCAGATACGCTGAGCTCACGGTGTTCTCCGTGACAGCTCATATATTATAACACTTTTTCACCATTTTGTCAATAGCTTCGACACAAAAAAATTAATTATTTGCTCACTTTTTGCACCCGTCCGAATTTCGCCGAAAAAGCCGCCTCATCTCACGTAAAGCGACCATACGTCATCACGGCGGCTCATCTGAGCCGCCGTGACCGGTGTCTTAATATCTGCCTATTTCGCTATACGGAATCTTGAAGAAGTCCGCGTCCTCCTTCATGGTGTAATCACCGCGCGCGGGATTCGTGAAGAAGGGATTCTCCGTCTGCGGGATCACTCTGTTATTCTCGACCGTACTGTAGGTGTAAACGTCCTCGTCTATATCGGGTGCTGCCGTGCTGTCACCGAGGATGACGTTGTCCTTAATTACGTTGTACGACGGGTTGATGATGAAGTCAATGTCGTCAACAAGCTCAGCGGCGCGAGACATGTCCGCCTTGATCTTCATAAGCGTCGGCCAGCGCTCCTCCCATATCTTGCGAGCTGCCGTGCCCTCAGCGGGAAGGAAATTGTAGCTGTAGAGATATGTAGGCCATGTGGGCGAGCTGTTGAGGTTGTCAACGGTCGGATTGCCTCCGCCGAGGTACATCCCGCGGTACTTCGCCTTAATGAACAGCGACTGGCACACGCCTGCATTAGTGCTCTTCTTGATGAATATGTTGTCGCGAATGGTGTTGTCGCGTCCGTCGGCACGTATTGCCTCACCGCCGGCATCGTAGAAGAGGTTTCCGTATACCTGCTGACCGGAGACCGCATCACCGAAGTAAATTGCCATCTGCGAGCCGTTGTTATCGATCTCGGAGAAGATATTGTATCTTACGATGTTGCCGTAATTGGCGACGGAGCGGTCGGTGTAGATCGCACCGCAGTCTCCCGTGCCCTCCATGAGGTTTCTGAATACATTGTACTCGATAACGTTGTCGATACCGCGTCCGCCCGCCTTGTCGGGCATGTACGCGTGAGCCTCTGCTCCGTGCGCGTAGATGACAGCACTGTGCGTGGAGTTGTAGAACTCATTGTGAGATACAACGGCGCCGACTGTGTTGTAGAGTCTTACTGCGGGGAGATAGACCTTATAGCGAAGCAGGAAATCGTGAACGCAGTTGTTTTCGATGACGCTCTCGCAGGAGACAACATTAGTTACAGCATCAACGGAGTCCTCAAGGAAGATACCGCCGCCGGAGAGATACGACATATTGCACTCGCTGATATTGATCGCGCGTCCCGACGCCATTATCGCAAACTTACCCTGACCGACATACATGTCGCAGAGCTTTACCGTTACGTGGTCGGCGTCAATATCGAAAAAGCCGTCCGACGAGCCGCAGAACTCGAAGCCCACGAAGCTTACGTATTCGGCAGCACTCGTAATATATGTACCGCGTGTCGTCAGCACGTAATCCGTATCGGGCTCGAAAACGTACAGCGTCTTGCCGTCGGTATCTACCCAATACTCGTAAATGTTGTCAAGCTCCTCGGAAATGTTCGAGAAGAAGGAGAACTGGTTCGTGTAGTTTCCCGTTCCCTGGAATGCCTCTGAGGTGAAGGTGACAAGCTTGGTTTCCTCATCATAGGAAGCAATACCCTGTACATTGTTCATGTAGGGCTGTGCGAGATAGCCGCTGATCTCCGTTCCCTCGAAGGTGTGGTAGCTCTTGAACTTTTTCTGCATAATGGGGTCGGTCAGTATAACGTGCCAGCTGTCATATGCATCGACAGGGTCGGCAAGATGCTGCTCCTCATAGCCCATGGTAGCCTTGTTCGGATAACGCGCCTGGTTCATGCGCTGTCCGTTGTTTACAAGCTGAGAATCTGTGCTTATAACGTCTCCGTCCTCAAGCAGAGATGTAAGCTCGACCTTCTTGATCTTGTCGGCATATCTCTCGACGAAGAATGCCTTGTCGTCCTCGTCAAGCTCGACGAAGTCGTCCTTCTCGATCGTGATTCCGTTTTGGAATACGACATCTCCGTCGCCGTAAGCGCAGTAGCGTATCGGCACGTCAGCCGTTCCGCTGTCCTCCTCGGTGAGCGTTACGTTGAGTCTACCGTAGTTGCCCGACTTGAAGGCGACGACGATCTCGTCCTTTGCGGTCTTCTTAAGCTCGCGTACAAGCTCAACAGCGCGCTCGAAGGTAGCAATGGGCTTATCGAGTGTACCCTTGTTTGCGTCATTTCCGTCGACCGCGACGTAAATGTCCGCGTCCGTCACGAGCGGATATTCCTTCTCGGTATAAGTGCTGTAGCCGCTCGGTGCGTTGTAAACGAGCTCGTAATCAAAGCCGGCTCCTTCCTTAAAGCGCTTCAGGATCACCGCGAACTGCTCGCGTGTCGCTCCCTTTGCGGGCTCAAGAGTTGTCGTTGTAACGCCCGTGATAAGTCCCGTAGCGTTCGTCCACGACATCGCGTCACGCGCGTATGCCTGCACCTTCTTATAGTCCTTGTAGCCTGTGATATCCTTTCGACTGTCGTCCTTGATGTACTCAAACGGCGCATAGCGCATGAGGATTGCGGCAAGCTGCTGGCGCGTCACGTCGTCATTCGGCGCGAACTTGCCTGCCTCGACTCCGTTGACGATGCCGTTGTCAGCCGCCCACATGATGGCATTAGCGTACCAGTCCTTCGCCTTGACGTCCGAGAATATCGGCTGGAAGGTGATCTTCGGCGAGCCCTGGAAGCGGTAGAGCACAGTTACGACCATAGCGCGCGTCATCGTCTCCTCGGGAGCGAAAAGTCCGCCTCCCTTGCCGTTCATGTAGCCGCTTTCCGTGGCGTACATGATCTCATCAAAGCTCCAACGCCCGGTACTGACGTCCTTGTAGGGCGACTTTGCCGCCGTGGC
>CAYYKO010000097.1:0-3696 GCA_964441695.1 uncultured Ruminococcus sp.
TTACGTCTACAAGCCCGACGGCGACTATACGATCGCAACGGGCGGTCGCTTTATGAACATTAACTGCTGCGACTACACAAGCTTTGTCGGTCTCAGCTTCGACGGCTCGAATGACAGCTATGCTGCTATTCAGGGTAACGACTCAGACAACGTCACCTTTGATCGCTGCAAGCTCGGAAACGTTGCCTCCTCACACGTAATTTACTTCTACAAGTGTCTCAACCTTAACATTGTCAACAACGAGCTCTACAACTTCGGTGCATACGGAATTTATCTTACTCCCGCATGGAAGGACAGAGCTAATGACTTCTACAACTCCTATAAGGCACTTATCCCGAGCGGCGTTGTTGTCGAAAACAACTACTTCCATGACTTCGGCTTTGTCGACACATGGTCGAGTGCGGTAAGAACATATTGCAGCTACGGCGCAAGGATCGCGCACAACTACTTCGAAAACGGCGCACACGCGGGTGTTGAGTTCAACGCTTCGATCGACACGATAATCGAATACAACGTATTCGACAACATGATGATGTCAACGCAGGACTACGGCGCAGTCTACACCAACTGGGGCTGCGAGGATCGCGGAAATACCATTCGCTACAACATGTTCAAGAACATCCGCGACGCGGGAATGCAGCACTGCATCTACCTTGACGGCGACACCTGCGGCGTTGAGATCTACGGCAATCTGTTCGTGGATTCCGGAACACGCGGAATTACAACAAACGGAAGCCGCGACCATATGATTCACGATAATGTTTACATTAAGGTGAATTCACAGGGCACCTTCCTTACCTCACGTATTTACGATGAGGAGGTTTTGAACGATCCTACTACTTATGTACCCGGAAGCGCAGGCTACATACAGAAGCTCGCGGGAAATATTCCTCACGAGGGAGAGCCCGGCTACGATATGTGGCTCAAGCGCTTCCCGCAGCTGTATTCGTACAATGATGATGTCTCGAAGATCGGCGAGGCAGAATGCATCTTTACGACGGTCATCTACTACGACAACAACTACATCTTCGGCGACAATGAGATAACAGCCGAGGCGTATCTCAAGTTCGGCAAGGGAACCGAAACCACAAAGTACTTCGACCTTGACGAGAATCCGCTGTTCGTTGACCCGACACACGGAGACTACAGACTGAAGGACGAAAGCCTCATTGACCTCCCTGTCGAGAAGATGGGAAGATATTAATTAAAGCTTTGGGAAGCGAACATTTAGTTCGCTTCCTTTTGCATTCGTCAATGTAAACAAAAAGTGAAGGCATACTTTGTGCATGCATACAAAATTGATTTTTGAAAGTGAGTTTTGTATTTACTCCGACAGCTTTTTCTGATATACTTATATGAAGGAATTGTCGCAAAGCGGCAACAGAAAGGATGTACAGAGATGAAGAAAAGAAGAATACTGTCAGCACTTCTTGCGGCAGTAACTGCGGCAACGACTTTCGTCGGCGCGGCAGGTGTTACGGCGGCAGAATCGCCCTATAAGGATGTCAAAACAGGGCGTTGGAGCTTTGACGAGATCATGTACGCCACGGAAAACGGCTACATGAACGGCAAGGGCGGCGGACTTTTCGCTCCCGAGGAGACAATGACGCGCGCCATGGTAGTGTCGGTGCTCTACCGTTTCCAGGGTGAGCCTGAGGTGGAGTATAAGGAGAAATTCACCGACGTTAGGGCGAAGGACTGGTTCGCGGACGCCGTTCTTTGGGCGGCAGAGCAGGAGATAGTCAACGGCGTTGAAGCCGGAAAATTCGCGCCGAACGATGACGTCACACGTCAGCAGCTCGCCGCAATTCTCATGCGTTATGCTCCGATGGAGTACATAAAGGACGACAGCCGTAAGAATATTACAGGCTATAAGGATTACAAGAAGGTGCAGGCTTACGCGCGTGACGCGATGTCCTGGGCAAACGCGACGGGACTTATTACAGGCGTTACCACAACGACGCTCGAGCCGTCAAAGGGCGCGACACGCGAGCAGTTCGCGGTAATTCTCAAGCGCTTTAAGGAAGGTGCAAACTTCGAGTATGAGCTCGTTTACAACGAGCCTACCTCTCACAGCACCTACACCGAAAAGGAATATCCGCTCGTTACCGACGCAGACGTTTACGTTGCAGTCGACGGTAAGGACACGAACCCCGGAACGCTTGACAAGCCTATTGCTACCTTTGAACGTGCGGTCGAGCTGGTGCGCGAGCTGAAAAAGACTGCGACGGAAGAGATCGTCGTTGCATTTAAGGCGGGCAACTACGGTAAGCTTGAGAAGCTCACTATAAGCGAGCAGGACAGCGGAAGCGAGAGCGTTCCGATCAAGTACTGCGCTTACGGCGACGGAGATGTTGTGTTCCAAAACGGCTACACGATCAACAAGGATGACTTTGAGCCGATAGAAGAGTCGGACAAGTATCTCTTTAAGGAAAAGAATTACGACAGCATTTACAAGGTTGATATCAGCTCCTATATCTCAAGTGTCGATGAGCTTACAACGCTGTTCAGCGGTAACGGCATCTGTCATGAGGCGCGTTATCCTAACAAGAGCGATGACGGTACAGACAGATTTTACTCTAATATGACGACGACCGTCGACAAGTACTCGAGCATTGAGCTTCAGGCACTTCTGCCGAAGATCGTTGAGGGCTTCCGTACAACAGAGGGCATGAAGGTCACGGGATTCCTGCGTGTGGGCTGGCTCGTTGAGACCTTTGATGTTAAGTCCTATGATCCCGAAACGCACATTATCACGTTCAACACATACAAGGGCTTTGTTCCTTCGAGCGGATATCCTATCGGCGAGGATGCGGGCGGCTTCGACTTTATGTACGAGGGACGAACAACCGATACCGTTTATTTCTCGAACCTTTCCGATCAGCTTGACAGCACGGGTGAGTACTGGATTGATCCCGATACTCTGACGCTTTACGTATATGCTCCGAACGGAAACTATACTATCGCAACCGGTGACAGGTTTATCACATTTTCAGATGCGGATCACATCAGTCTTGTCGGACTCTCGTTTGACGCGACACGAGGCAGAGAGGCTATCGGTGTGTACGGTAGTGATAATATCACCATAGACAGCTGCACCTTCTCGAATGCCGCAGGCTCTGCTGTTATCGATGCAAATACTTCCTTGAATTTTGAAGTTCACAACAGCGAGTTTTTCAATTTTGGCGAAAACGGAATACGTGTTCAGCCTCAGACAGGCGAGCAGACCGGTGCCGGCGGAAGACATTCACACCGAAGCCTGATCTCGTGCGGCGTAGTCATCGACAACAATTACTTCCACGATTTCGGATTCGTTAACCCCTGGTCGGACGGTGTAAACATTTACCGAGCATCGGGAGCTGTTGTCTCTCATAACTACTTCAAGAACGGCGCACATGCAGCTGTTCAGTATGAATCGACAAACTTTACCGTTATCGAATACAATGTATTTGACAACATGATGATGACGACGGCAGACTACGGTGCGGTATATACAAACTGGTCCTTCCATGATCGCGGAAATATCGTTCGCTACAACCTCTTTAAGAATATCCGCGCTGCGGGAGCGCAGTATTCAATCTACCTTGACGGCGACTCAAGCAATACCGAGATTTACGGTAATCTCTTCTATGATGCCGGAAACTGCGGCGTGACGATCAACGGCGGACGAGACCACATTCTTCACGATAATGTCTT
>CAYYKO010000098.1:0-3447 GCA_964441695.1 uncultured Ruminococcus sp.
AGAGTAGGACGCCTTTGTGAATGCGCCGAAGGAGGCAACGTAGGTAAAATATCTGTTGTCGAAGCGACCGAGGTCAACCGTTCGGGTCACGCCGCACGCAATATCGAGTGCAGCGCGGCGCATGTCGGACGACAGCTTCAGCGAAGAAGCGAAATCGTTTGTGCTTCCCGCGGGGATATAGCCTATCGGTATGTTCTTGCCCGAAGCGATGATTCCCGCGAAAACCTCGTTGAGAGTGCCGTCGCCGCCCGCGCAGACCACAAGGTCATAGCTGTCCGATATATACGAGCAAATATCGCGTGCATGACCGCTGTAGCGTGTAAGCTCAACGGTAACTGTCATATCGTGCTCGGTGAGAATGTCGATAATGTCGAAAAGACTACCCTTGACCTTAGTCTTTCCCGCGCGCGGATTTACAATAAGAAGAACATTTTTCATAAAACGAGAGCCTTTCCTTTCGTGAATGTCGCAAAGCAAAATCTGCCGGGACAGGTTAACGTTCCGGCAGCTGCTTTGTTATTTTACAAGGTGACGCTTAACCTTCTTTGCGCTTGTTTTTTCGAATTCCGTATTCCTTATCTCAATACGCATGATGCGCTTGAAGGAGGGAAGCTTCTTGTTCATCGCGCCGATCGCGTACTCAAGAGAGCGGCGAACCGTAGCCTCGTCGGTGCCCTCGGGGAACTTGGAGCTGTCGGGGTAGACCAGAGCTGTAAGCTCGATGCGACCCGATTCCTGCGTTCTTCCGACGACCACGCACTCGGCGATCTGCTCGATGTGTGACAGATATTCCTCGATCTCCTCGGGGAAGACGTTCTTACCGTTTTCGAGAACGATAACGGACTTCTGACGACCTGTGATGAAGATATAGCCGTCGTCGTCGATGTAGCCGACGTCGCCTGTCTTAAAATAGCCGTCCTCGGTGAACACCTCGGAATTTGCTTCGTCGTTATCGTAGTAGCCGAGCATTACGTTGTCGCCCTTGACCTCGAGCTCTCCGCCGTAATAGCCGCGCTCGTTCATGCTGCCTCCGACAGGGTCAATGCGTATCTCACAGCAGGGAACGGGGAGTCCGACAGAGCCGTATTTTCTCGCGTAATAGGGAGTTACAGCCGCAAGGGGAGAGCACTCGGTGATGCCGTAGCCCTCGTATACCGATATTCCGAAGTTTTCGAAGGCTTCGATGGTCAGCGGGTCGAGCGGAGCGCCGCCGCAGATGACCTTCTCGAGCCGTCCGCCGAAGGCTGAAAGCACCTCTGCAAATATTCGGCGTCTGATATCGATCTTTGCGGCGTTCATCGTACCCGAAGCGATGATTCCAAGCTTAAGCACGTTTTCCTTGCCGCTCTTTTTAGCCTCGGACCAGATCTTCTTATGCATCGTGTACAGGAAGAGAGGAACGAGCACAAGACCGGTCGGGCGGAACAGCTTGAAGTTCTTGATAACGTGGCTGAGGGTGTCATTTATACAGATATGTATGCCGTATGCCATCTCGGCAAGCGTACACATAAGCTCATAGGTATGATGCATCGGAAGCACCGAAACTACCGTGTCCTCGGGACAGAAATCGACCGTCTCGCATGCCGCCATAACAACTGAGAAGATATTCTTCTGCGAAAGCATGACGCACTTGCTGCTTCCCGTGGTACCGGAGGTAAAGAGGAACTCCGCAAGCTCGTTCTCGCGACCTGTCAAATCGGGATATTCAAAGCCCGCGTCGACCGACGGAACGCCTATCCTGCAAAGCTGCGAGAAGGAAACGACGGAATACTTCTTAACGTCTCCCGCAAAGGGAATGTAGATCGAAAGGCGGGAATCTCCGTCGCGCATGCGGCTCATTGTATTCTCGAGAGACGGCGCATAGGCGATACCGTCAGCCTCGACCCAGTCAAGAAACTTCTCGATCTCGGAGGGGGCAAGCTCGCGATCCATCGGAATTGCCACTCCGCCCACGGAGAGCACTGCAAGGTACATGCAAAGCCATTCGGGAGAGGTCTCGCCGATAATGGCGATACGACGACCTGCATATCCGAGGGACGTAAGTCCGGCAGCGGCGTTCTTTATCATGGCGCCGAACTGACCGTAGCTTATATCGCACAGGCTGTGGTCAAAGGCAAAATACGAAAACAGCGGTCTGTCGCCGCGACGCTCGATGGAGCGGCAGAGCTCGGCGGCAGAGCTTACATAATCGTATATTCTTTCGGTCTTCGGCTTCTTATGGAGTTTTACCTTATACTTCTTATTCATAACGACCTCCGTCGTGATGTGGGTGTTTCAACGTTAATATACAATAATGATAACATATTTTCGATGATTTGTCAACGACAATATCGCTCAAGCTGTCATTTTTCGCTCATTAGCTTGTCGACAAAGGCTCCGAGTCTGTCGAGCGCCTTGGCAATGTGGTCGGATGAATACGCATACGATATTCTCGCAAAGCCCTCTCCGCATTCGCCGAAGGCAGTTCCGGGGACGATTGCGACTCCGTATTCGTCAAGCAGACGTTCGCAGAAGCGCTCGCTTGTCATGCCGAAGGAGGATATGTTGGGGTAAGCATAGAAGGCTCCGCTCGGCTCAAAGCAGGGAATACCGATCTTATTAAGTCCGCTGATGAGGAAGCGACGGCGGCGGTTGTATTCCTCGCGCATTGATACGACATCGGCGTCACCGTTTGTCATAGCCTCGACCGCTGCAAACTGAGACATCGTCGGCGCGCACATTATCGCGTACTGATGCACCTTTAGCATCTGGCGGCACAGAGGAGCCGGGGCGCAGAGATAGCCCATTCGCCAGCCTGTCATGGCATACGCCTTTGAAAAGCCGCTTGCGAGTATCACACGCTCGCGCATACCGTCAATTGACGCTACCGAAACGTGCTCGCCTCCGTATGTAAGCTCGGCGTAGATCTCATCGGAAAGCACTGCGATCTGCGTGTCGCGAAGAACCTCGGCAATTCCCTCAAGATCCTCACGCGTCATGACGGCGCCCGTCGGATTGTTAGGATAGGGAAGCACAAGAAGCTTCGTGCGCGGCGTTATCGCCGCACGCAGCTCGTCGGGTGTGAGCTTGAATTTATTTTCTTCCTTCGTATTGATGATGACCGGTACACCGCCGCACAGGCTTGCAATCGGGTCATAGCAGACGAAGGCGGGCTGAGGTATTATCACCTCGACGCCCGGGTTGATCAGCGCGCGCATTGCAATATCGATCGCCTCGCTTCCGCCGACTGTTACGATTATCTCGTCACGCGGGCAATAGCTGACGTTAAAGCGGCGCGAAAGATAGTCGGAGATCGCCTCGCGAAGCGGCATGGTTCCGCTGTTCGAGGTGTAGTGCGTGCGTCCCTTTTCAAGGCTTGCGATTCCGGCAGCGCGGATGTGCCACGGCGTCTGAAAGTCTGGCTCGCCGACCGTGAGCGAAATCACATTCTTTCGTGTTCCGAGCAGG
>CAYYKO010000099.1:0-2275 GCA_964441695.1 uncultured Ruminococcus sp.
CTACCGTCCAGTGATCGGATCTTTCTCTTACTTCAAAGGTTCCGGCGTTGATCATCGGCTCGATGCAGATGACCATTCCGACCGCAAGTCGCGGACCGCGCCCGGGTGTGCCGTAATTCGGTACGTCGGGCTGCTGATGAAGCTCGGTCCCTATACCGTGTCCGATATATTTGCGAACCACCGCAAAGCCCTTCGACTTCGCCTCGGCATCGACCGCCGAGCCGATATCGCCTATCCGATTCCCCGGTGCCACCTGTGCCAGTCCCGCATTGAACGAGCTTTTTACGGCAGAGATTATATCCGAGGCTTCCTTTGAAATTTTTCCTACCGGAAATGTATTTGCACTATCGCCGTGATAACCGTGCCAGAACGCACCGACGTCGATCTTCACGATATCGCCCTCGGTCAGCACTCGCTTCGAGGAGGGTATGCCGTGGATGATCTCATCGTTTATGCTTATGCACGCGCTTCCGGGAAAGCCGTTATATCCGAGGAAGGAGGGCTTTGCGCCCTGCTTTTCGATATACGCGCGTATGATATCGTCCAGGTGCTTGGTCGTCACGCCTTCGCGAACCGCTTCACCGGCAAGAGCCAGAGCTTCGCCGGTAATTCGTCCCGCGTGTTTCATTATTTCAATTTGTTCGGCAGTTTTGAGTGTAATCATTTGTTGCCTTTTGCAGCTGCAAGTCCTGCTTCGATCGCCTTCTGCGTCAGAGCCGTCGTGTCCTTGACATCGATCTGACCGATGACGGTCATAAGCTTTCCCTTATCGTCGTAGAATTTCTTCAACGGCTCGGTAAGCTCGTGATAGACCTTTAATCTGTCGGCCACGACCTCGGGACGGTCGTCGTCTCTGAGCGTAAGCGCGCTTCCGCATTTGTCACACACGCCATCCTTTTCGGAGGGATTGTACACCACGTGGTAGGAAGCTCCGCAAGCACCGCAGACTCTGCGTCCGCTCATACGTTCGATTATCGCCTCGTCGGTGACCTCGATGGTTACCGCGAAATCGATATCCACGCCGAGCTTCTCAAGTGCCTCCGCCTGAGCGAGAGTTCTCGGAAAGCCGTCGAGTATGAAGCCGTTTGCACAATCGGGCTGTGCAAGCCTTTCCTTTACGATAGCGATGACCGCTTCGTCGGGAACAAGCTGTCCCTTGTCGGTAAATTCCTTTGCGTGAAGCCCTGCCTTGGTTCCCTGCTTGATCGATTCGCGAATTATCGCGCCGGTCGATATCGCCGGGATTCCGTAGCGCTTGGCTGTGTTTTCTGCTTGTGTACCTTTTCCTGCGCCGGGTGCGCCCAAAAAGATGATCTTCATGAGGCCTTCTCCTTTAAGGCGGCATGTTCAGCTGCCGTTTTTCGGTTTGCACCGATATACTGTTTGTGTGGTTTGTGCTTATTCAAGGAAGCCCTTGTAATGACGCATGGTCATCTGAGCTTCCAGCTCACGGTAGGTTTCGAGCGCAACACCGATAACGATGAGCATCGAAGAGCCGCCGAATGCGATACTGCCGAGCATGGAGCCGGTGCAGATATTGACTACGAGCGGGAATACCGCGATGAATCCGAGGAATACCGCGCCGATCAGGGTTATACGGTTGAGGACCTTAACGATGTAATCGGAGGTGGGCTTACCCGGACGGATACCCGGAATAAAGCCGCCGTTCTTCTTAAGATTGTTGGCAACTTCGATGGGGTTGAAGGAAATTGCGATATAGAAGTATGCAAACGCGATTATCAGTACGAAGAACATCAGCGCGTAGAACCACGAGGTATAGCCGAGGAAGTTGAGGAGCTTTGCCCAGAACGAGCCTTCAGCGGGAGTCGGGAAGAGCAGCGCGATGGTCGACGGAAGTGCGACTATCGAATTTGCAAAGATGATCGGCATGACGCCGGACATGTTGAGCTTAATGGGGAGATTGGTCGACTGACCGCCGTACATCTTGCGGCCGACTACCTTCTTTGCGTACTGGATCGGCAGACGACGTTCACTGTTGGTGATGAAGACCGACAACACAACGATAGCCAGCGAAACGATCACGGTACAGATTGCAAGGATGATATATCCTATCTTGCCCGAGGTGATATACGACCACAGCATTGCTGCCATGTTGATACCGCCCGAAACGATGTTTGCGAAAAGGATCAGCGATACGCCGTTTCCGATGCCGTTTTCGTTGATCTTCTCGGCGAGCCACATGATAAGCGATGAGCCTGCAACGTAGCATGCTATGATAACAAATGCCGCGAATACGGAATTGTTGGTAAGCACG
>CAYYKO010000099.1:2285-3283 GCA_964441695.1 uncultured Ruminococcus sp.
GTTGTTTCTCATGAACATGTAGTAGCCGTAAGCGGTTATGAGCGCAAGACCTACGGTAACGTAACGGGTGATCTGGGTGATCTTTTTACGTCCTTCCTCTCCCGACTTCTGGAGCTTTTCGAGCGCCGGAATAGCGATGGTAAGGAGCTGCATAACGATCGAGGATGTGATGTACGGGGAAACGGAAAGTGCGAACAGGGTCGCCTTCGAGAACGACTCGCCGGACAGCAGATTGAGATACTGGAAGATCGAGCCCTCGCCCTGCTTCATGAGCGTAGTCATAGTGTCGCTGCTAACAAAGGGAACCGGAATAACCGCGCCGAAACGATACAGAACGAGTATCAGCAGTGTAAAGAGTATCTTTTTGCGGATTTCGGGGGTCTTCCAAGCATTCTTAAGAGTTGCGAACACTTACACCACCTCAGCTTTTCCGCCTGCCGCCTCAATCTTTTCCTTAGCGGCTCCGGAGAAAATCGAAGCCTTTACTGTTAATTTCTTCGCGATCTCGCCGTTAGCGAGGATCTTAATGCCGTTTAATTCATTCTTGATGATGCCCTTTTCGAGAAGAGCAGCTGCGTCAACAACGTCACCGTCGTTGAATGCCTTGTCAAGAGCCGCTACGTTTACGATAGCATAGCTCTTGGAGAATCTGTTGTAGAAGCCTCTCTTAGGAAGTCTTCTGTACAGCGGGTTCTGACCGCCTTCAAATCCCGGACGGACGCCGCCGCCGGATCTGGCGTTCTGACCCTTATGACCCTTACCGGCGGTCTTACCGTTACCGGAGCCGGCGCCTCTGCCCTTACGGAAGTTAGCCTTCGCGGAACCGGGTGCCGGGGATAATTCATGGAGCTTCATTTTGTGACCTCCTCCTGATAATTTGGATTGCCTTTATTTAATGTTGTCATCCGACCGGAAAACGCTTACGCATTCTCCACGGTCACAAGATGAGCCACTACCTTGATCTTGCCCTGAAGAACGGCGTCGTTGACCTGAACGGT
>CAYYKO010000100.1:0-3238 GCA_964441695.1 uncultured Ruminococcus sp.
GACTTTTCACGGGCGGTCCCGGACTCAACGGCGGCTCGCACAAGGTCGGCTGTCTGACGCTCCCCATGTCCTCCGGTAATACAGAGCGTCAGCTTCAGTTCCTGACTGACCTCGGCTCGACGATCATCTGCTGCACACCCTCGTATGCCGCATATCTTGCAGAGTCGATATACGAGCGCGGTCTGCGCGACAAGATCAAGCTCAAGGCAGGTATCTTCGGCGCAGAGGCGTGGAGCGAAAATATGAGACGCGACATCGAGCAGAAGCTCGGTATCAAGGCATACGATATTTACGGTCTTACCGAGATATCGGGTCCCGGAGTCAGCTTCGAGTGTGAGGAGCAGACGGGCATGCACATCAATGAAGACCACTTCATCGCGGAGATAATCGACCCGAACACCGGAGAGGTGCTTCCCGAGGGCGAAAAGGGTGAGCTTGTCTTCACCTGCCTCACCAAGGAGGCCTTCCCGCTGCTTCGCTACCGCACACGCGATATCTGTGTGCTTTCGAGCAAGAAGTGCTCGTGCGGACGCACCTTCGTGAAGATGACAAAGCCCATGGGAAGAAGCGACGACATGCTCATCGTAAAGGGCGTCAACGTATTCCCGTCTCAGATCGAGACCGTGCTTATCGCGCAGGGCTATCCCGCGAACTACCAGATAGTCGTAGACCGTCAGAACAATTCCGACTCGCTCGAGGTCATGGTCGAGATGACGCCCGAGAACTTCTCGGACTCTCTTGTCAAGATCACCGAAATGGAGAAGTCTCTTGTTGCCGAGCTCAAGGCTATGCTCGGAATTTACGCAAAGGTCAAGCTCGTAGCGCCGAAGACCATCACCCGCAGTGAGGGCAAGGCGGTACGCGTTATAGACAAGCGTAAGATCTAAGGAGGAAAGTCATGAACGTAAATCAGATATCCGTATTTCTCGAAAACCGCACGGGTCAGCTTGCCGAGATCACGCATCTTCTCGCTGATAACGGTATTGATCTTCGCGCGATATCGGTCGCAGAGACCGCTGATTACGGCATTCTTCGCCTGATCGCTGATGACGCGGAGCGTGCTGCAAGTATTCTTCTTTCAAAGGGCAATATCCTTACAATGACACCCGTCATGGTCGTCGGAGTGCCCGACGAGCCGTCGAGCCTTTCGCGCCTGCTCTCGATAATCGCAGAGGGCGAGATCGGCATCGAGTATATGTATTCGCTCTTCACAAACCGCAACGGAAAGGCTTATATGGTCTTCCGCGTTTCCGAGGAGGAGCGCCTTGCCGCCCTGCTCGAGAAAAACGGCATCATGCCCGTCGATAAGGCGGAGCTAGGACTTAAGTAAAAAAATGACGGTGCGCCGAGGCGTGCCGTCTTTTTCTCATTGCACATTTTGTGCGACAGGTGTATAATATAAGTGTAAAGCAGCTTTTGAGGGGGTGTGCGAATGAACAGAAGGGTCATGCATGCGTTACACGCGGCGCTCGCCGTTCTGTGCGCCGCACTTGCCGTGTCGTATGCGGTGTGTGCGCTGTATCGCGCAAATGTAATTCCGCACCGCAAATACACAAGCGAGCACTTCGGCATCGATACCTACGTAAGCTCCGTCGACCGTGACGCCGACGGCGTCGACGACCAAAGCGACATTCTGCAAAGCGCAAGAGCATATATCGCGACAAAGCCGCGCTACGAAAGCAAGTATTACGCTTCCGGCTATCCCGACGACGGCTGCGGCGTGTGTACGGACGTTGTCGCCTTCGGACTGCTCGGCGCGGGCTACGACCTGATGAACGATGTAGCTCGCCATATCGAAAGCAACAGAGAGCTGTACGACATTGACCGTCCCGACAAAAATATCGATTTTCGCAGAGTGAGAAATCTTGCAATCTATTTCGAGCATATCGCGAGCCCAAAGAGCACCGATGTCACGCAGCTCGACGAGTGGCAGGGCGGAGATATCGTTATATTCAGCTCCCATATCGGTATCGTATCGGATAAGCGAAACCGCAACGGCGTGCCGTTCGTTATACATCACGCGAATGCGTACCAAATACGCTATGAGGAGGATATCCTCGAAAAATCGGAGGATATTATAGGTCATTACAGAATAAGCTGACAAAAGCCCGCCCTGACTATGCTCGGGACGGGCTTTTCAGCAGCCTCACGCGTTACGGCTCGGAGATGTCCTCGTACACCTCGTTTGCCGAAGCAAGCCTGATATATTCGGCGGGGTCGACGTGCTGCCCGTCGAGCTTCAGCTCGAGGTGAAGGTGACCTTCCTCCTCGCACTCGATAAGCGCGCTTTCCCCGACAGAGCCAATTGCCTGCCCCGCGCTCAGACTCGCGCCCTCGACAATGCCCTCGGCAAGGGTCGGTGCGAGATTTTTGTATACCGACTCAAGACCTGCCCCGTGGCTTACGCTGACAGATGTGCCCATCATCGGGTCATCCCAAATTTTTGTGACCGTGCCGTCCGCGCAGCACAGAACAGCGTCGCCGAGCGAAGCGGAAATGTCAACGCCGCTGTGCGTTCTGTAGTCGTTCATTGTCAGCGAATACACGGGCGTGCTCAGGCTGCACGCGGATATCACGCTTCCGCCGAGCGGTGAGGTGAATATTATATCCTCGACGGTGAGCGCCGCTTCCTCGCTGCCGCCGCTTTCGGTGTCTTCGAATGTCTCCTCGGGAGCGCTGTCGCTTTCCGTGGCACCCGGCGTTACCTTTGCAAAGGCTGTTTCAAGCGGAAGGCGTCCTTCGTCTGTCGTGCTTTCGACCTCGAGCTCTGCCTTTGCGCGGCGTGAGGCGGAGCTTGCGCCTGCGATAAGCAGTGACGCCCCGACGAGCAAAAGCGCAAGAGCGGCGCTTACCATTTTGTTTTGATTATTCTTTCGCTTCATTTCAGAGTTTCCTTTCGTATAAGCTTCCTGTATGCCGTCCCTTTTATTTTTACCCGCGTGCGATGAATTATGCAGCGACGGCACAAAAACAGAATTGCGAGGATGCACGCAGCTGTTCGTCAAGCTGCACAAATTTAATGGAGGATAATTGGACACTACTCCGAAAATAGCAGAGCGTCACTCGCGAAGTATTTACAGACTGTGATTATTGTGATACAATATACGTATTACGGCTGTTACAGCTGCAAATCGCATAAGACATGACGAAAGGAAATTCACAATGAAGAAAAAGAGAATACTCTCGGCGCTGCTCGCCTTTATAACGGCGGCGGGAACGGCGCTTGGAGCGGCGTCGG
>CAYYKO010000101.1:0-3173 GCA_964441695.1 uncultured Ruminococcus sp.
GGACTGCAGACCTGAGCGAGGGTGAGATCATCGAGCTCCTGAAGAAGTACACTGATGACTCGGACTTCACTATCGACATACTTGAAATTGACGGTTCATTTGGGAACACCCAAATTATTATCAGGTTTGAGGACTCTGAGGGGGCAACCAAGTTCATTAACAAGGTGAAGGACGAGATCAAAGGAAGAGAAGACACCTATTTCAGAGACATCGCATCCCTCCAGAAGACATCTTTATCCTTCTCACATAACAATTGCCCGTTTACATTCATTTATCCTCTCCTTTTAACACTATTTGATGCATCAACCAATCCTTTTGTTCCACAGCTCCCCTTTTATTCTTTTTCACTTCAACCTGGTCTATTATTTGGCCATCTAATCCAATCCCTTTTTACGTTCTTAAAAAATGAAAGAGCCATAAAAAGTGTTTTTGTCCCATTTCTCTCTTCCTCGCATTTCTTTTAATTGACAACATCATCCTATTCTCTCATTTGACCAAATTACCAGGTATCCATTCCGGCCATTCTGACGACGGTATCTTAAGTTTTGTAGCCATATCAAGCAAATCCGGTGCACTATTAAATTCAGCACCTTTCTCCTCATTAAACGACAACAAATCCTGCTTGATCAACAATACAAGCGAGGAGAAATAGCTTTATTAAGCGTCTCTGAGATCACCTTTCACCTGAACGAGCGCAATCTCACTCTTACTCAGCGTGGCCATAGCCTCAGAGCAAGACCCCACGAGGGTGTGTTCGATACTTTCACTTGCAGAAGCCTCAGCCTATGGGTGTTCCTCCCTGAGACCCTACTAAGGATCTCTCCCGGGCGCACCACTTGGAGGCACTCTGTGAGGGCTGTTTCGCATCCCCTGAGCTTTTGCAAAGTCCTCTTCCGGGAAGGGTGAGAGGGTGACGTGTCTTGAGCTCTGCGACAGATTTTTGCGGCTGCGAGCTCTTGTGTGAGGTGTTTGTTCTCCGTTGCCATCTTGTTTACGGCGACGCTCAGGTCGTAGACCTTCTGTGCGGGTTCTGCAAACCCGAGGCCCATGATGATGGAGAGGAGTGTGCCAATCTCATTGAGACAGAGGCCACAAGTCTCGTTTCCGTCATTATTCGAATCGGCATTTTCGAGGATCTCAAGTGTGATAAAGGCAACACCCCTTTTTACCTTAGCGAGTACGTCTTCCTGTGAAATCATGACTGTGAAATCGGCTTTCACAAATGGTGTCGAAGATTCTTTGGGTTTAACTTCCTTAACGTCTTTGACGGACTGTTGTTGTTGTTGACCTGTGGTGTCAATTCTGTTGACTTCACTGGGCTTGGGGAGACTGAGGTTGATGTCTTGGCGTCATTGCGATCGAGTGTTGACGGTGTTGTTGGTGTTGGGAGCACTGATGGTCCTTCCGCGTGTTGCCGGAGGCGGAAAGTGTGTGGTGGTGCTGTGGCGAGGGGAGACCTCGACTTGCAGGGTTGGACACGCTGCCATTTCTGCCTCGGGGTTTTTGCCTGTCTTGCCAGAATGGAGGTATTGGTCGTCAACTGGGACCTCGATCCCGGTAACGGTCTTCTTGACTTTCTTTTTCCTCGGCTTCCTCTTGGCGTTGGTGATGATGACAGAGATCAAGTACCTCAACGAATTCGTTTTCTATCAATCCCTCGTTCTCTCTTTAAATGCACTGACGACAATACACACTTTTAGAAAGCGGGATAATTGGAAATAATAATATGATATTTCATTTCAACTGACCAGACTAGATTCTTCGACTCCTCTCTTAGCGGGGTGCTTCTGGTCTTAGCCATCTCCGCGGTCTTGCCTGGGACCTTTCTTTAAAGAGCGTCCTTCGTCTTCCCAAAGTATCTTGGTCAGCTCCTTCCGGGCGGAAGAGGTCATCATCATCTCCAAAATCCCCGCTAACTCTGCTGCTACCAGGACAAAGAGCCCCCGCATCCTCCTTTAGCGTGTACACGATGTTGTCGAAGAGGCCTGTTCATGAGCGGTGAATGCGACGCCATGAAGAGGAGGCACGACGACAGCCACGCTCCCGTACCCCTCGACGAGGGGCTTGTTCTCCACCAGGGCGGACACCTTCCCCATGGCGAGGCTCATCGTGCTCGAGCCCCTCGTCCCCAGCAGTCTTCCAGGGGTGGCGAAGAGGTCTTATTTAAAAAAGTATATGATTGTAATGAGGGTGGGTGAAGGCGATGGAAGATGCCCACCGGGTTGGTGGTGATGTGTGGAGGGAGAGGGAACAGGAGACTAGGAGGACTCGCTTCGAGGGTGTAGTATAACGTCGTTGACGAGGTTCGACACGGATTGGTCGGGAGTGAGGATGAAGGAAACACACTTGGAGGGGTGTTGTGGAGGAAGTAGCTCATGTGGACAAGATCCCCTGAGTTATTCCATGTTTTTTTGAGCGTCGTGGAGAGCTGCTTGAGGAGTCCTAGTAGGCAACAATCCTGCTATCAACTCAGGGAATCTCTTCATCTCTTACGCTGTTTCTTTGGAAAGATGCTGAGGGTTCTGTTGGGCTTATCGCCTGGAATGAGTTGAGTGAGTTGAAGAAATAATGTGTGTTTCGCTTTTATTGTTTTGGATTGCTGGTTCTCTCTTTTTCTTTTTTCTTCTTCCATTCATTTAGACTTTATTAAGAAGGAAAGTTTTCTTCCCACTCTCTCTACCTTCCTCAATTGTTTAACGTTGGGGTATAAAAGAAGTATTTCAATTAAGGTTGTACATTGCTCATTTTATTTTGCTTTAAAAATGTGTAGTGTAGTCTTCGTCCTTTTATGTGTGCATTTATTTGTCATCTTCTGAATGGTGTGAAATGCTGTTTGTTAGGAAGGGTGATGAAATTGAAGTTTGCATTTGTTGTTGATTTCTTTGTTATTTTAAATCTTTTTTTATTTTTTCTTTTTACGTCATGAATGACGTTTTTTTGATTTGCATTGAACACGAAAAAATTACCACTTTTTTCCCGAATAGGGGCACTTTTTCAATATACAGAGGGAAAAAAAACATGTTTTTTTTCTTTTCATTTTTTAAAAAGAAGAAACAAAAACAACAAACAATAGGTTTGTGGGGGGGGGGGGGGGGGGGGGGGGGGGGGGGGGGGGGGTGGGGGTGGGGGGGGGGGGGGGGGGGGGGGGGGGGGGGGGGGGGGGGGGGGGGGGG
>CAYYKO010000102.1:0-3140 GCA_964441695.1 uncultured Ruminococcus sp.
TTTCCGATCAGATTCGAAGTTTTTGCTTCGTTATAGACATAAGTATAACACAAAAGCTCAGATTTGTAAACAAAAAATGTGGATAGCTCCACATTTTCGGCTGATTCAACAAATCCGCCGCCGCTTTTTTGTGCATTATCACAATGCGATTGCAAAAAGAAAGCGTCGCAAGGTGGCTTCACACTCGCGACGCTTTGTTCTGTAATACTATGTAATTACTTGACCTCGACAGTCCAGCCGAAGGAGTCCTCGATACGTCCCCACTGAATGCCCGTGAGGGTGTCGTAGAGGTGCTGTGTCAGCTCGCCGATCTTGCCGTCGTTGACAGGGTACTTTACGCCCTTGTAGCAAAGCTCGCCGATAGGAGAAACGACAGCAGCCGTTCCGCAGCCCCAAGCCTCCTCAAGAGTGCCGTTCTCGAGAGCTGCCTCGAGCTCGTCGACGGAGAGAAGCTTCTCGGTGACCTTTACGCCCTCGTGCTCGAGAAGCTCGATTATCGACTTTCTCGTGATGCCGGGGAGAATGGAGCCGGAGAGCATAGGTGTGATGACCTCGCCTGCGATCTTGAACATAACGTTCATCGCGCCGACCTCCTCAATGTACTTTCTCTCGACGCCGTCGAGCCAAAGCACCTGAGAATAGCCCTTCTGCTCTGCTCTCTCGCCCGCTCTGTTGCTTGCGGCATAGTTACCGCCGCACTTAGCGTAGCCTGTACCGCCGCGTACCGCACGGACATCCTCATCCTCGATCATGATACGAACGGGGTTAATGCCCTCCTTGTAGTAGCTGCCGACGGGAGAAGCGATGATAACGAAGGTTGCGTTGTGAACAGCGTGAACTCCGAGGCTCTCATCGTTTCCGAACATGAAGGGACGGAGGTAGAGAGAGGTTCCGGGAGCTGCGGGCGTCCAGTCCTTCTCGCATGCAACAAAGGCAGTAAGAAGCTCCATTGCCATATCCTCGGGGATCTGAGGCAGGCAAAGACGCTCTGCGGAATTGTTCATTCTTCTGATATTCTCGATGGGGCGGAAAAGCTGAACCTCGCCGTCTGCGCGGCGATAAGCCTTAAGTCCCTCGAAGATCTCGCTTCCGTAGTGAAGAACAGTGGATGCGGGATGGATGGAAAGTCTTGCGAAGGGGACGATACGTGCGTCGTGCCAGCCCTCCTCACGCGAGAAATCCATAATAAACATGTGGTCTGTGAAGATCTTACCGAAGCCGAGCGTGCTGCTGTCGGGCTTTTCGGCGGGGTTCTCGTTCTTTACAAATTTGATATCCATTTTAATCTCCATTCGCCGCCTGAGCGGCATGATTTTCTTGAAATTCGCCTGTCCCCGCAGGAATAGCGGGGCAATTTACCAAGCGAATTTCGGCGTGAAGCCGACAGCTCGACCTCACAGGCCGTGCCTTAAACGTTCGGCAGGGCTTACGCCTCTGCACCGAGGCGAAGCGCCTTGAGGTTAACGTCGAGCATAGCGGCGTGCTTTGCGGAAATGACCTTTGCGAGGGTTGCGTTGATGCTGTCGGCATCGAATTCGCCGAGCTCGGAAAGAACCTTGCCGATGATGATCATGTTTGCAAGCGTCGGGAAGCCGTTCTCGTTTGCAAGAGCGGTCGCGGGAATGCCGAACGCCTTAACGTCGGTGCGAGTTACGTCGCGCTCGATAAGGGTGGAATCCGTGAAGATCATTCCGCCGGGTGCGACGGTAGACTCATACTTATAAAGAGAAGGCAGATTCATCGCAACGAGCACGTCGGGTGCGGAAACGATGGGAGAGCCGACAGCGGTATCGCTTACGATAACGGAGCAGCTTGCCGTACCGCCTCTCATCTCGGGACCGTAGGAGGGGAGCCAGCTGACCTGCTTGCCGTCCATAAGACCCTTGTAGGCTATAAACTTACCTGCGAACAGAATTCCCTGTCCGCCGAAGCCGGAAAAAAGATACTTTACGGTGCTCATGCATTTGCCTCCTTGTCAGCCGATCTGTCCTTGTATACGCCGAGAGGATAATAGGGGATCATCTTCTCGTCGATCCACTTGAGCGCGTCAGCGGGAGTCATGCCCCAGTTTGTGGGACAGCTCGAGAGCACCTCGACGAGTGAGAAGCCCTTGCCCTCAAGCTGATTCTTGAATGCCTTGAGGATAGCGCGCTTTGCGTTTTTGATATTCTTTACGTTGTTGACGGTAACTCTTTCAAGGTATTCGGGACCGTCGAGCTCGGACAGCATCTCGCAGATCTTTACGGGATATCCGCAATGATTTACGTCGCGTCCGTAGGGCGAGGTCTGTGTTACCTGTCCGGGGAGAGAGGTAGGAGCCATCTGACCGCCGGTCATACCGTAGATAGCGTTGTTAATGAAGATAACGGTAATGTTCTCGTTTCTTGCAGCGGCGTGAACGGTCTCTGCCGTACCGATGGAAGCAAGGTCTCCGTCTCCCTGATATGTGAAGACCACGTTGTTTGCGGGGTCTGCGCGCTTAACGCCTGTAGCGACTGCGGGAGCACGACCGTGAGCCGCCTCGATCATGTCGCAGTTGAAGTAATTGTACGCCATAACGGAGCATCCGACGGGTGCAATACCGATAGTGCGTCCCTCGATACCGAGCTCATCAATGACCTCGGCTACGAGGCGGTGAACTATACCGTGTGTGCAGCCGGGACAGTAATGGAACGGTGCGTCTGTAAGTGCATGGGGCTTTTCAAATACTACCATTATCTTTCACCTCCGTTGTTCGCGTTTACGATAGCATCGAGCACCTGCTCGGGTGTGGGGATCATGCCGCCCGCTCTGTTGCAAAGTGTAACGGGACGACGGCACTCTGTTGCGAGGCGAACATCCTCTATCATCTGACCCATGGAGAGCTCCACGGAGATAAACGACTTCACGTGTCCGACAGCCTTCTCGAAGGGAGCCTTCGGGAACGGCCAGAGGGTGATCGGGCGGATCATACCGACCTTGATACCCTGCTTTCTCGCCTCGTCGACCGCGTTTCTGGAAACGCGTGCCGCGATACCGAAGCCGACAACGCAGATATCCGCGTCATCCATGAGGTATTCCTCATAAAGAGCCTCGTTCTTCTCGATCTCGGCGTATCTCTCGTAGCGTGCGAAGTTGAGCTGCTCAAGCTCCTCGGGGAC
>CAYYKO010000103.1:0-3070 GCA_964441695.1 uncultured Ruminococcus sp.
TGCTCAAGCTCCTCGGGGACGAGAGAAAGCGAGTTTGTGATATTGTGGGGACGTGCGAGCTTTGTACCGTTTGTAGCCCAGGGCTTCTCGGGAACGGGTGCGACATTGAGAGACGAAAGCTCAACGGGCTCCATCATCTGACCCATCGTACCGTCGGCAAGAAGCATGGAGGTCATGCGGTACTTGTCCGCAAGCTCAAAGCCCTTTACGGTGAGCTCCGCCATCTCCTGAACGGATGCGGGAGCAAGAACGATCATACGGAAGTCGCCGTGACCGCCTGCGCGTGTTGCCTGGAAGTAATCCGACTGGCTGGGCTGAATACCGCCGAGTCCGGGACCGCCGCGCTGAACGTTTACAACGAGTGCGGGCAGGTCGCTTCCCGCAAGGTAGGAAAGGCCCTCGCCCTTAAGAGAGATTCCGGGGCTCGAGGAGGAGGTCATAACACGGAGGCCCGCAGAGGAAACTCCGTAAACCATATTTATAGCGGCGATCTCACTTTCCGCCTGAAGAAAGCATCCGCCGATCTTGGGCATTCTCTTTGCCATGTATGCGGCGATCTCCGTCTGAGGAGTGATGGGATATCCGAAGTAGTGACGGCAGCCTGCTATGATAGCCGCCTCAGCGATGGCTTCGTTTCCCTTCATCAAAACCTTATCTGCCATTTTAATATATCCTTTCTTGGTACTTTTGTTTTCTTACTTCTCGACGGTGATGATCACGTCGGGGCACATGGTAGCGCAGAACGCGCAGCCGATACATGCGGACTGATCTGTGATCTCCGCGGGGTGGTGACCCTTTTTGTTTATCTTATCAGGTGCGAGCCTGAGAAGCTTCTTCGGACAGGCGTCGATGCACAGTCCGCAGCCCTTACAGTTGTCTGTGTTGAATGTTAGCTTTGCCATTGTGATCTCCTTTATTACTTACGGTATAGACCGCTTTAGACTATGGATTTTTGAAGCGTGAGCGGGAAGAGCTCGGGCACTCTCTCCGAAAGCTCACTGTAGAGCGAGGAGGTGACCGTCGTCATGACCGTCGGTATTCCCGAAAGGCTCGAAAGCTCCTCTGCCCGCTCGAGCGTCGCGAGCACGTCCTCGGCGCGAGTCTGCACGCCGATGTTCGAATTGTTGACAATTCCCGTGAACGGGATGCGGCACGCCGCCTCTATCTCGCGCATTACCTCAAGTGCCGATGCGGCATCGGGCGTCAGCGGGCGGTAGAAATTAACGACCATCAGCATCTCGTAATCCCCCGAGGAGACGATAGCGCTCGAGAGTCTGCCGAGAGCTGTGGCTCCACGGTCGTCTCCGCCGACATCGACGACGGTCTTCATTGACTCATCCTCTGTAATTGCATACATCTCGGCGGGAAGCGCGGGAGCATCGAGATTTGTGCCCGCGTACTGCGAGCAGATGACGCGAATCCCGCATTCGGTAAGCTCTCTCTCGCTGTCGCGCGTTCTGAAATACGGATTTACGATATCGAGATCGGCTATCGCCGTGTTATCGTACTGCTTCTTCAGCTCGTGCGCCAAATTTACGGCGACGTTCGTTTTGCCGCTGCCGTAATGGCCACACAGCAGTGTTATGTGCTTAAATTCCTTCATATTAATATATTAGAGCTTGTTTCTCTGTATCTTGCCGCTTACGGTCTTCGGAAGCTCGTCGCGGAAGACGACAAGTCTCGGGTACTTATAGGGAGCGGTTCTCTGCTTAACGTACTGCTGGATCTCACGCTTGAGCTCGTCCGTGCCCTCAGTGCCCTTTACAAGCACGATGCTCGCCTTGACTATCTGACCGCGAACCTCGTCGGGCTCTGCTGAAACTCCGCACTCGAGCACGTATGGAAGCTCCATTATGACGCTCTCGATCTCGAAGGGACCGATGCGGTAGCCGGACGACTTGATAACGTCGTCGACACGACCGACATACCAGAAGAAGCCGTCCTCATCGCGCCATGCGGTGTCACCCGTGTGATAAAAGCCGTCGTGCCAAACCTCGGCAGTCTTTTCGGGTGCGCCGTAGTAGCCGGTAAAGAGTCCGCAGGGTGCGCCGTCGTGAACATCGATAACGATCTCACCGGTCTCGCCGTCGGGAACGGAATTTCCGTCCGCGTCGACAAGGTCGACCTTATATATCGGAGCTGCCTTGCCCATAGAGCCTATCTTATGAGGCGCGCCGACCATGTTTCCGATTATCATCGTGCTCTCGGACTGACCGAAGCCCTCGAGGATCTGAAGGCCGGTCGCCTCCTCGAAGCGGCGGTAGACCTCGGGGTTAAGCGCCTCGCCCGCAGTTGTCATATGACGGACGGAGGACAGGTCGTACTTCGAGATATCCTGCTTTATCATCATGCGAAGCATTGTCGGGGGCGCGCAGAAGGTCGTGATGTGATACTTTGCGAACATCGGCAGAATATCTGCGGCGTCAAAGCGGTCGAAATCGTAAACAAACGTTGCCGCCTCGCAAAGCCACTGACCGTAGAACTTGCCCCACATCGACTTCGCCCAGCCCGTATCGGATATCGTGAAGTGAAGTCCGTTCGGGTCGACTGTGTGCCAGTATTTCGCCGTGTGGAAATGTCCGAGTGCGTACTTGAAATTATGCGCCGCGAGCTTCGGATAGCCCGAGGTTCCCGAGGTGAAGAACATGAGCATCGGGTCGTCTCCGCCCGGAGCGTCCTCGCCTCTCGCATAATGCGTGCTGTAGAGCGTGTATTCCTCGTCGAAGGTGCGCCAGCCCTCGCGAGGTTCGCCGACGATAAGCTTATTCTTTATCGACGGGCAATTTGCGGCGGCAATGTCGACCTGATGAGCCGTGTCGCCGTCCGAGGTGCAAATGATCGTGCTGATCTGCGCCGCATTGAAGCGGTACTCGAAGTCATGCTCCTGAAGCTGGTTCGGTGCGGGAATTCCGATAGCACCGATACGGTTGAGTCCGAGCATCGCGGGCCAGTACTGATAATGACGCTTCAAAACGAGCATTACGCGGTCGCCCTTCTTGATGCCGAGCGACTTAAAATAGTTCGCGCACTGACATGACGCCTTCTTGATGTCCTTGAAGGTGAAGCGGCG
>CAYYKO010000104.1:0-3004 GCA_964441695.1 uncultured Ruminococcus sp.
TACCGTTCATGTAGCCGTTTTCCGTGGCGTACATGATCTCGTCAAAGCTCCAGCGTCCTGTCTTGACGTCCTTGTAGGGTGACTCTGCCGCTGTCACTCCCGCCGCTCCGACAAGCGTCGTTGCCGCAGTTAATGCCGCAAGCAGCGCCGAGAGTATTCTTCGTTTCTTCATTTCGTGTTGTCCTTTCGTTATGTCGATTACGTTTTGCGCGGATAGCTCCGCCGCGATAATGTAATTGTATCACAGAAGCCCCAGTTTGTAAATACACTATGAAGCCGGCGGCGGATTTTCGGAGAATTGCTCAATTACCCCCCCGATTTTTGTGCAGCTTGACGATGCTCAAGCAAGCATGCCCCGCGTCGTAATGACGCAGGGCATGCTTGCTCAGCTTTTTTATACCTTATTTTAAGCCTATTTGATTCATGTGAGGAACATATTCGTCGTTTATCACGCCGTCACTGCTCTTGACTGTGTAATCGCCGACTGTCGGATTCTCGAAGAACGGATTACTTGCTATCTTGTATTCCTTATTTCCCTCGAGCTTACCGAACCTGTTAAACGAACAGTCGTAGCTGCCGTTAGGCTCTCCGAGCTCACTTCCGATAATTGCATTATCATTAACGTAATTCACAACGGTGAATACCGACTCGAGCTCGCCGATCCTGTCAAAGTCATAGGTGTACTGATAAATAAGCGGCCAGCGCTCATTCCACAGCTCGTAGCCTTCCTCGCCCTCAGCCGGAATAACCGTGCGCTGATATCCGTAGTAATACCAGAATTCCGTACCGCGAACCTCCTCCATGATCTGCTCGTCGGTCTTCTCCCCGCCTTCAACAAAGAAGGTGTAAAGTCCGTCGGTGTACATCAGGAAATCGCGTCCGTCGTTATTGATGCAAATATTGTCATGCAGCTCGTTATCGCGTCCGTCATGGAAGCAGACCGCATGACTTCCCGCATTGTAGAAGATGTTTCCGTATATCTTCATGCCGGAGGTGAAGTTATCGACATAAATTCCGTAGGAGTCCATATTCGTGTTCTTGCCGATATTCAGGAACAGGCTGTAGCGAACGGTATTATCGCGGTAGCATTCGCCGTTCCACATGTATACCGCACCGAAGTCTCCCGTGTTGCATATCAGATTATCGAATACATTGTACTCCATTATCGTGCCGATGCACTCATTCATCTCGATTCCGCCGTGCTCTCCGTTTACAAATACATTATGTGCGAGCTTCGCATCGACAGTGTCGTAAAGCGATATTGCTTCAGCCTCAAAGAAGAAGCGTGCTCTGCCGAAATCGTGAAAATAGTTGTTCTCAATGACGGTGTTGCCCGATTTAAGAAGCTTAATGTCGGATGCCTCGCGCAGCAGTATGGCGCAGTTTGCAAAATTATACATCTCACAGCTTGTCACCGTGATATTTTTTGCCTTGCTGAACTCAAGCACGAGCAGACCGCGAATCGCGGAGAAGGAGCACCTGTCGAGTGTGATGCTTTCACCGTCGGATACAATTGCATTTTCCGAGGAGCCGCTAAAGTCAAGCCCGACAAAGCTTATGTGCTCCACGCCCTCGTTCAGTCTTATAAAGGTAGCTCCGTCGGAAATCGTATAATCTCCGCTCGGTGCGTAGACATACAGCACATTCGCAGATGAGTCGTACCAGTATTCGCCCTCCTCATCCAGCATCTCGGGAAGGTTCTGGAAGTAAATATCGTCGCAATAGCGAATCGGATTTGCCTCCGAAAGCGGGAAATTGCCCTCGAAGCTTACCTTGTCGAAATCGAAGGTCACAACGCCGGTTGAAGCGTCGAATGACTTCACGGGAAGCTCGTCTATGAGGTAGCCGCGGCGAATATGTCCGCAGACCTTCAGTCCTTCGAGTGACTTATATTTCGAAAGCTGTCTCGGAAGTGCTCCTGTCAGCTTAATGCTGCTGAACGGCTCCACCGGCTCTGACATTCCCTTGTAATATCTGCTGCCGGAGCTCTTGTTGGGCGTTCTTGCTTCGTCGCAGATTCCGTAGTCAGAGCCGGAAAGCATATTACCTTCTTCAAAGCTGTCGATTTTTCCGTTCAGGTCAACCTTGTAGATATCGTCACAATTTTCTTTCACAAAAAGCGAACGGTCAGCTTCATCAAGCGGGAGAAACTCCTCGTTCTTTATTGTAATTCCGTTCTCAAACAGCACCTTGCCGTCACCGTATGCGGTGTAGCGGATCGGAACGTCGGCGCTTCCGCTATCCTCTGCGGTAAATGTAAGGTCTTCAAGCGAGCCGTAGCTGCCCGCCTTAAACGCGACCACAATTTCACCCTTTGCTGTCTTCTTCAGCTCGCGCACCATTTCCTTCGCACGTGCGAAGGTCGCAATAGGCTTGTCGAGCGTGCCGGGATTCGTGTCCTTGCCGTCGACTGCGACGTAGATGTCAGCGTCCGTGACAAGCTCGACCGAGCGGTCAAGGTCTGTGCTGTATTTCGGCGATGAGTAGTTAAGCTCATAGTCGAAGCCTGCGCCTTCTCTGAAGCGCTTGAGGATGACCGCGAACTGCTCGCGTGTTGCGCCGTTTGTCGGCTCGAGAGTTGTCGTTGTAACTCCCGTAATGAGCCCCGTCGCATTCGCCCAGGACATCGCGTCGCGGGCGTAGGACTGAACCTTCTTGTAGTCGGAATAACCCGTTATGTCCTTTCGGCTATCGTCCTTTATGTACTCCATTGGAGCATAACGCATAAGCATTGCTGCGAGCTGCTGACGGGTCACGTCCTCGTTCGGCGCAAACCTACCTGCCTCAACTCCGTTGACGATCTCGCGCTCCGCCGCCCACAGAACGGCATCTGCGAACCAGTCCTTTTCCTTGACATCCTTAAAGCGCGAAATATATCTGACCTTCGGCTCGCCCTGGAAGCGGTAGAGCACCGACACCACCATGGCGCGCGTCATTGTCTCCTCGGGTGCGAAAAGTCCGCCTCCCTTACCGTTCATGTAGCCGTTTTCCGTGGCGTACATGA
>CAYYKO010000105.1:0-2939 GCA_964441695.1 uncultured Ruminococcus sp.
TCAAGTTCGAGGTCAGCAGCGACTTTGCCATCCTTTCGATGGTCGAGTGCGGGCTCGGCATCAGCGTGGTCCATGACCTGATCCTGCACCCCAACCGCCACGGTATTATCAAAAAGCCTCTCGACCAGCCCTACTACCGCGATATCGCCATCGCTACAAGCGCGTCGTCCCGTCCATCTACCATCACACAGATGTTCTGTACGCATGCTATTGAATGGGCGCGTGATACCGGCCCTGCTCTCTCAGCTGAGGTCCCATCAGCCCCGGAGAGCGTGCCCCATCTGTGAAGAAAGCGGAAGGTCTCCCTTCCGCTTTCTTCACAGCTCGTATTTACTTGGTCACCGCGCTGAGAATGTCGTAGTGCAGCCCCTCATCGGTATAGTCCGGGATCAGGCCGAGACGCCAGACGGAAACAGAGCTCACGCCGAGGAGCTTTGCGCAGGAAAGCTTTTCGGCGATGCTGCGTGCGTCCTCATACCAGAGGAAAATATGCTGGCCACTCTCCGTCGTATAAGTGCACCAGGGGGAGCGTGCGGCATCTGACCAGCCGCGTACCGCTTCCGGCTGCTTGAGACGGGCGTAGACCGTGGTATGGATCGGATGCGTAGAGCGCGCCGCAGTAAGAAGGCCGCTCTCATCTGTCTGCCACGCGTCTGCATCTATGTTGACAGCGAGTGTGAGCTTTGCAGGCTCCTCCATTTCTCCGGCAGCGATGCGCACGGCATAATAAACCTTGCTGAGAGGCGCACATGGCAGATTGCGGTAATAACGCGATCGAAGCAGTCCGCTCAGGTCGCCCGCAGCATAATCATGCGCCATAAGGATCACGCGATCACTGATCGCCCCGATCGTTTTGAAGTCATAGCCGTCATAATAGATATCGTCGTAAACAGCAGGCATAACAGCGGTGTAGAGCGTCTTCCCTGCCGCGCGGAGCTCTGCCGAAAGAGCTGCGAGAAAGCTGTTGAAATTCTCGCGGTCCGCAGCACGCAGCCCCTCAAAGTCGATGGTGACACCGCTGTAAGGGTTGTAGCCAAGGTCCGGATAGACACGTGCAAGCTCCGCCATGATCTCATGCACTGCATCTGCACGCGCAGTCTCATCCGCAAGCATTGCACGCAGCGGCGCGTTCGCCATAAAGACATTGAGCTTGAGCTCCACACCGGCTCTGCGCAGCTCCGGCACAACATCGGCATAGCCCACAGGAAGGTAGAAGCCGGACTCATCGTCACGGACAGTAGAGAGCTTTGCGCCGGTCCCGGCGGAGTAATTCATATGGCTCCAGCCAAAGCTGACCGCGTCGAACTGCTTTGCCAGCTCAAGCTGTGAGTAGGATGAGAGCGCATAGAACGCATGCGTCCATTCCGTCGGCGCATTATACTTCTCATAGATGCGCACGAGCATCGCTGCCGCCTGCTCGCGTGCAGCACCGCTCTTCGGCTCAAAGGTCGTCGGCGTCATGCCGTTCGTCATACCGATCTCGTAGGCAATGGCAATATAGCCGCGGTCAGTCGTCACATCGGTAAAGGGCAGCGCCGCATCCGCATCTGCCCTGGCAAGCTCCCCCAGCCCCAGTGCGCGCACGAGCATAACTGCCATTTCTCCGCGCGTGATCGGGTCATCCGGTCGAAAGCTCCCTCCGGCATCAAAAACGCCATTGGCCGCCGCAGTATTGATCGCATCATATGCCCAGGAGCCGGAAATATCATTCGCGGCACTCTCCCCCTGCACGCTCTCCCAGCCGAACATACGCACAAGGATCGTCACAAACTGTTCGCGTGTGATCTCTTCTCCCACGCCGAAGCGGCTGTTTCCCATACCGTTCATCAGGCCATATCCCGCCGCCTTATCAATACTTACTCTCGCCCAAAAATCTTCAGAAACATCAACATAGTCTGCAGCAAGTGCGGTGGTGCTCAGCACGAGCAGCATAAGCGCCGCAAGCAGAAATAAACGTTTTTTCATTGCACTTCCTCCGGGATCAGAAATTTTCCGACTTGATTTTACACGAATCGCACCTGCTTTGCAAGTATACACCGCTCGCAAATGTTTTTCGGTCATCTCCGTACGGCACTCTTATCCCCACAATGAAGCCCCTCTCGGAGTAAAAACTGCAAAAAGTAAAGAAAATCTACACCTATAATAGCCTTTCAAATGAAACACTTTGCAGAAAAGGTATTGCCTTTTTATCCGCCTTTTGTTAGACTGAAACGGTACCGGGGCCGTTTTTGGCTCCGGCAGATCTTTTTCAGAAAAATGAGGTGTTATTTTGTTTCTCTCCCCTCGCCGTATCAGCGCTGAGATCCGCACGACCGTGGATGAGCTGGAGCCTTGGCGTTGTACGACGGCGCTTTTCTTCAGCGCCCTGCTTGCCTTCGGGCTCTATCATGTCCATTCCATCTCCGGCATCACAGAGGGTGGTGTGCTGGGCGCAACTCTGCTGCTTGATCATTGGTTCCGGCTCTCTCCCGCGATCTCCGGCTTCATATTGAACCTGTTGTGCTATCTCTGGGGCTGGAAGCTTCTTGGGCGCAGCTTCATCGCCTACTCTCTCATTGCCACCTTTGGCTTCTCCGCCTCTTACAGGGTCTTTGAGCTCTTCCCGCCGCTCTGGCCGCAGCTTGCCGAGCTGCCGCTGCTCGCTGCAGTGATCGGTGCTCTGTTTGTCGGTGTCGGTGCAGGCTTTTGCGTGCGCGCCGGCGGCGCAGCAGGCGGGGATGACGCCCTCGCCATGTGCCTGGCACACGTACTGCGGATCGACATCCGTTGGGCTTATCTGTCCACCGACCTTGTTGTTCTTGCCCTCTCACTGACCTATATCCCCTTCCGCCGCATTGGCTGGTCCCTGCTGACGGTACTCCTTTCCGGTCAAATCATCGGCTTCATCCAAAAGCTCCCGCTGCCGTGGGATGAGCACGCAGAGTAAGCGATCCCGCGTT
>CAYYKO010000106.1:0-2895 GCA_964441695.1 uncultured Ruminococcus sp.
CAGGGTCTCCGTTTCGCTATCCGTGAGGGTGGTAGAACAGTAGGTTCCGGTGTCGTTTCCGCGATTGCTGAGTAATTAATGCTTATTCTTTCGGCAGCGAGTCATCACGGCTCGCTGCCGTTGGGATTTTTTCATTTCTTCGGGGATAGGTGAAATTCCTTACCGGTGGTACAGTCCACGACTCCGCGTCTGTTGCGCGGACTGAACGGGTGTAATTCCCGTACCGACGGTTACAGTCCGGATGAGAGAAGCCAAAAAGCCAATTTGCATCCCCGCATCGGTATTTTTTGCCGAGGCGGCTTTTTCGTTTCTCCTCGTAATTTCATTTTACAGGAGTAATGCTATGTCTCGCACTAAATCAAGCTTTTCCTCAAGCCGCATCAAGACAATGTCTGCTGTCGGCGTTTTTACGGCGCTTGCTTATGTTTGCTGTGTTCTCTTTCACTTCAGGGCGTCGTTTCTTACCTTTGACCTCAAGGATGCCGTAATGACCGTCGGCGCAATGATATTCGGTCCCTCGTGTGGCCTTGCGATGTCCGTTGCGGTCGCGCTCATTGAATTCGCCACTATCAGCGGAACCGGTGCCTACGGTCTGATAATGAACGTTATTTCGAGCACGACCTTCGTCTGCACGGCGAGCTTCCTGTATTCGCGACGACGCTCAATGTCCGGCGCTGTCACAGCTGTCGCAATTGCTGCGGCGCTGACGGTTGCCGTTATGATGGGCGCAAATCTGCTTATCACGCCGTATTACCAAAACGTCGAACGAGAGGTTGTCGCGGGAATGCTGCTTCCGCTGCTCCTGCCGTTCAATCTGACAAAATCCGTGTTCAATTCGGCGGTCGTCTTCCTGCTTTACAAGCCGCTCGTCACAGCTCTTCGAAGCGCCGGCTTTTTGAACTCGCGCAAGGACGGTAGCATTCGTGTCCTCGCACAGCTTAAGGACAAAAGATCACTCGCGGTCACGCTGTCGGCGCTTGCCGTCGCTGTTGTCGCGCTGATATTCTTCTTCCTTTATCTTAACGGCGAATTCACCTTCGCCTGAGACGAATTTTTTCGCTAAAGCAAAAATAATATCGCTAAGCTGTTGATTTTTGTCGGCACTTGTGATACAATATACATATAAAGTAAATACCACTTATCAAGAGAGGCTGAGAGACTGGCTCGATGACGCCCGGCAACCTATCCTGCGGACAAGGTGCTAATTCCCGATAGATGAGTAAAGCTGACCTCATTTCTGTCGGAATGAGGTCTTTCTTGTTTTTTAAGAAACGGAGGATATATTCAATGAAGAAGCTTTTCACATCCGAATCCGTCACTGAGGGACATCCCGATAAAATTTGTGACCAGATATCTGACCGCATACTCGATGAGATACTGAAGCAGGACCCCATGGCACGTGTCGCCTGCGAGACCACCTGCACAACAGGTCTTGTCGTAATTATGGGCGAGATCACGACCACGGCAAGTGTTGATTATCAGAAGATAGTACGCGACACTGTCGTCAATATCGGCTACGACCGTGCTAAGTACGGCTTCGACGGCAACACCTGCGCCGTTCTCAGCTCGATACATGAGCAGTCGCCCGACATCGCGCTCGGCGTTGATAAGTCTTACGAGGCGAAGGACGGCAGCGACAGCGACAGCTACGACACGGGCGCAGGCGACCAGGGACTTATGTTCGGCTACGCCTGCAATGAGACGCCCGAGCTCATGCCGCTTCCGATCTCGCTTGCACACAAGCTTGCGAAGAGACTGACCGAGGTCAGAAAGAACGGCACGCTTACATATCTCCGCGCTGACGGCAAGACACAGGTCACCGTCGAATACGACGATGACCGCCCCGTTCGCATCGATACTATCGTTGTTTCGTCTCAGCATGACGACAAGGTAACGCTCGAGCAGATCCGCGAGGATGTTATTCGTGAGGTCATAATCCCCACAGTCGATCCCGCACTCATCGACAGCGAGACGAGAATCCTCGTCAACCCGACCGGTCGCTTTGTTATCGGCGGTCCCATGGGAGACAGCGGACTTACCGGACGCAAGATAATCGTTGATACCTACGGCGGATATGCCCGTCACGGCGGCGGCGCATTCTCCGGAAAAGACCCGACAAAGGTCGACCGCAGCGCTTCGTACCTCGCAAGATACCTCGCAAAGAACGTCGTTGCGGCAGGTCTTGCAGACAAGTGCGAGATACAGCTTGCATATGCTATCGGCGTAGCCCGTCCCGTATCGGTAATGGTAGATACCTTCGGCACCGCCAAGGGCTCGCTTGACGACGCGGCAATCTCCGAGGCGCTTTGCAGCCTTGTCGATATGCGCCCCGCCGCAATAATCGACCGCTTCAAGCTTCGTCGCCCGATCTACGGCGCAACGGCAGCATACGGTCACATGGGTCGTGAGGATATCGACGCTCCGTGGGAGAGCTGCGATATCGCAGACAGCCTTCGTAAGGCACTGTAATTGAATATCTCGTGAACGGGTGTGACGCGGTGCATGCCCGTTCGCTTGTGCCCGTGCCCTGCGGCACGGGCACAAGTGTGCTCCGATTTCTCCAAAAGGCGAAAAAAATTTCGGTTTTCGGTTTACAAATCTCGGAGTTTGTAGTATACTATAGGGTAGAGCACTGTTTCGTTATCGATTCGGCTATGAACGGGAAGAAAAGGCAGCGTTGTGCAAAGAGAGCGGCATTATTGCTGAGATTGTCGCCATAACAAGCCTGACTGTGCGCCCGCGAGCTGTCCCTGTGCTCGGGCGTCCTGCCGCGTTAAGGCATTTAAGCTACAAACAAGAGTGGAACCGCGGACGCCGCCTCTTTTTATCGGAGGGCGTCCCTTATTTTTTTCGTTTTCGCAAAGGAGATCGAATGAAAAAGGTAAACATATCAAT
>CAYYKO010000107.1:0-2871 GCA_964441695.1 uncultured Ruminococcus sp.
CTCAAACGCCGAAGTTTTCTCGGCTTGCTTCCGCAAGCCTCACATCCTTGGCTTAGACAATATTTTTAATACTTCGTATTAAAAATATTGGAAAAAACTTTCATGTAGCAGGCTGACGTAACGGCTTGTGCGCGACGTTCGGCTTTGGAAAAAGCGGGCGTGCAGCGCGAATTTTCCTTGTGAATTGTTGAAAAAGTGCGCATTATTCGGCGGGGAGCTTCTGCAAGACGCTCCGTTTACAGCCGTGACGTTTTCCCGTTAATTATTCGTTTATTGTAAGTCCGGCGCCGCTCGGCGCCTATTTCCCGGCGTGTCTGCGCCTTGCGAGGTCTATCTATGAAACACCGTTTCGCTCAACAGCTTAAGGATGGGATCATCACAAATAACCCTACCTTCGTCCAGCTGCTCGGTATGTGCCCGACTCTGGCTACCACCACCTCCGTTTCCAATGCGATCGGAATGGGTATTGCCGTGACCGTCGTGCTTGCCTGCTCAAATCTCTTTATTTCCCTGCTACGCAAAATTATCCCCGAGCAGGTGCGAATCGCTTCGTACATCGTTATTATCTCCGGCTTTGTTACAGCCGTCGAGCTCGTTATCAAGGCCTTTCTGCCCGCACTTGACAAGTCGCTCGGGCTCTTTATCCCTCTTATAGTCGTTAACTGCATTATCCTCGCTCGCGCCGAGGCGTTTGCCTCGAAGAACCGTCCGCTTCCCTCCGTTGTCGACGGCATCTCCTGCGGCATCGGCTTTACACTCGCGCTTTGCTGCATTGCCTTCGTTCGCGAGCTGCTCGGCACAGGAAGGCTCTTTGCCTCCTCAGACGGCACCGGCGGTATCAAGCTTTTCCCCGACTCCTACCCCGCGGCTTCCTTCTTCCTTCTCCCCGCAGGCGCGTTTTTGACCCTCGGCTTCATTATCGCGCTCGTTCAGAAAATTACCTACACCCTCGAGGAGCGTCGCAGCTCCACGACCGCTGACGGAGGCGACACCGATGAGTAATGTTTTCCTTATAATGTTCGCAGCGATCCTCACCGAGAACTTCATCTTCTCCCGCTTTTACGGCATCTGCCCCTTTCTCGGCGTCTCCGACAAGCCCTCCACCGCTCTCGGTATGGGCATGGCGGTAACCTTCGTAATGACGATTTCCTCCGCGGCGACGTATGCGGTGTATCACCTGCTGCTCGTCCCGCTGTCGCTCGAATACCTTAAGACAATCGCGTTCATTCTCGTTATTGCCGCGCTCGTGCAGTTCATCGAGATGTTCCTCAAGAAATATATCCCGACGCTGTACGCCTCCCTCGGAATTTACCTGCCGCTCATCACGACCAACTGCGCCGTGCTCGGTGCGGCTCTGGTCAACATCGAACGCGGCTACGGCTTTATCGAGAGCATTGTGTTCGGCTTCTCCTCGGCACTCGGCTTCACGATGGCGATCCTCGTCTTCGCCGGCGTCCGTGAGCGACTCCGCTTTGCCGACCCGCCGCGCGCCTTCCGTGGCTTCCCGCTGCTGCTTATTGCGGCAAGCCTTGCCGCGATGGCGTTCTCCGGCTTCTCCGGCATGAAATTCGCCTGATGTGAGGTGGCGTTATGATCTTTCGTGAAATAATTACGGCGGCGGGCGTGTTTGTTCTGCTCGGCGTTCTGATGGGTCTCCTGCTTGCGCTCGCGACGAAGCTCTTTCGCGTGAAGCGCGACGAGAGAGCGGTCGCCATAGGCGGTGTGCTTCCCGGAGCAAACTGCGGCGGCTGCGGCTACGCGGGCTGCGCGGCGCTTGCCGAGGCAATTGCTCGGGGGGACGCGAGTGTTTCCGCCTGCACGGTGGGCGGCTCTGCGGTCGCCTCTGCCGTTGCGGACATTATGGGTGTTGAGGCGACGCCCTCGGTGAAGCTTCGCGCCGCTGTTGCGTGCGCTGGCTGCGACTCGGCGGCTAAAAAGAATTACATTTACCGCGGTGCGGCGGACTGTGCTGCGGCTGCCTCCCTCGGGGGCGGCGGACGTACATGTCCCGCAGGCTGCGTGGGGCTCGGAACCTGTGCGGCGCGCTGTCCGTTCGGGGCGATAAAGGTCGTCGAGGGTGTCGCGAGAGTCGACGCATCGGCTTGCGTCGGCTGCGGCGTGTGCGTCTCACACTGTCCGCGCTCGCTGATAAAGCTTATTCCGGCGGGTGAGGGCGTACCGCACGTGACGTGCTCGAGCCCGGATGCGGGTCGCGCGGTCAAGGATTACTGTGACGTCGGCTGCATCGGCTGCAAGCTTTGCGTTCGCGTATGCGAAGCGGGAGCGATAGCGGTCGAGGCGGGTGTCGCGCGAATTGACGCGGAGCGGTGCATTCGCTGCGGCAGGTGCGTCGAGAAGTGCCCGCGCGGCGCGATAAGCATGTAACGCCGAAGGCGGAAGCCCGCATTGTGCGCAGGCTTCCCGCACTGTGCATAATTAATTTAAGAGAGGTTCGAGGTCTGCGCCGAGAGTGCAGGCTTCGCGGAGATATGCAAAGCTTCGCTTTGCCGTCGAGGTGATAGCCGACGGAAGCGAGGCTTTGTCATTTTTGCGCCCGCGCGGCTCGTAAGTTTTCCTTATAAAATGTTGAAAAGTGCTGACCCACCCGGCGGGCGGCTGACTCCACTCTCGCACCCCGTCGCCGCAGGAATGGGCGACTCCCGCCGACTGCCACGCGTGAAACGCACGAACCCCAGCCCCGCACCTTGGCGGCGGAGCACGCCGCGCGAGGGCGAGACGCAGCGTATTGGGGCAGTAGCTGCATTTTCGTGAGATAACGAAGCGGTCGCCGCGACCGCGCGAGCTCTTTCAGCCGCGGGTAAAGACTACTTAGCGGCGAGCCGCTAAGTAGGTTTTTCTTAGTTAATTTTC
>CAYYKO010000108.1:0-2681 GCA_964441695.1 uncultured Ruminococcus sp.
TTTCCGATCAGATTCGAAGTTTTTGCTTCGTTATAGACATAAGTATAACACAAAATCACACAAATGTAAATGATGACTGTCGCAGAATGAATTATTTTCGGCGTATTGCATAGTTTGGAGCTTTAGAAATTGTTCAAAGTAACGAAAACTCGTGTGAGACACGCTGGGAGTCCAGCACCTCAATTGGAAATACTTTGGAAAACACACGATTGCTTGAAAACAACTGAGAGTATTTTACATTTGAATAATAAAAAACGCCTTAATACTTTGTAATTGTCTGTATTTGAAATTTAATAATATTCTCAAATCGTACAAAATACTGTCTTTACCGAATTTTAACCGTCACGAGCGAAAATTGTATACTTTTGGCAAATCCTGCATTTTTCGGCGTGTCGGCGGCATGAAACGGCGTTTTTTGAATCGTGCTGCGGCATGTTATTTATATGTGAATTTGTTAATGCTCGGCGCTTTGCGGACTTGGTGTATACTTTTTTATACTAAGCGAAAATACCGAAGAAGGGAGAGAAAGGACATATGCCGAGAGAATATCTTGAGGCAAGGTGCAGAGCGAACGCGGCGAGGCTTGAGCTTGAATACTTTCTGTACAGCTCACATGTCGGCGGACGGGAGTCGTATTCCGTCGGTGTCAGCCTGCACGACACAGTGCGCGGCACGCGGGAGAGTGAGCTCGTGAGAGATGTAACGAGCCTTCGCGACGAGGCGCTGCGAATATTTTCGGCTGTAAGCGACGGACTTGTCACTCCGATGACGCTTTACGACGTGATCTATGACCTTATCGGGTAAAAAAGTGTCGAAAAAAAGGAGTTTGGCTTTGACAAGCGTGCCTTGCTGTGTTACAATAAATGTAAACAACAACACGCGAGGTCGCCATGACAAAAGAACCGCTGTTCAAACGTCCGCTGTTTGCGATAGCCTGCGCCTTTTTCGGCGCGGGAATACTTGCCGGCACGGCAGGCATGAAATACGGTCTGCTGCTGTGTGCATTGCTTGCCGTCGGCTGCCTTGCCGCTCTCGCGGCGGGCACCGTACTTAAAAAACGCCGTGCGATAGCGGTGCTTGTTCTGCTGTGCGCCGCACTCGCCTCCTTTGCGCTTCAGCTTGCGGGCGCGGAGAGGAAAATTCTGCAATGCGAGCGCTTTGACGGCGTCAGCGCAGAGGCTGTGCTGACCGTGACTGAGGTGCGCTACAGCTCGTCCTACTACGGGTATTATACAGCACGCCTTACGGACAGCGAAGCATTCTCCGATATGAAGGTCGCGCTCGAATACAGCGACGGCAGCTGTCGGGTGGGCGATGTCCTTCGCGGTGAGGTGACGCTTGTCGCCTTTGAATCGTCGGGAGCCTTCGATGAGGCGGCGTACAATATTCCCGACGGGATTCTGATCGGGGCACATGCGGAGAGCCTTCGCTATGTCGGGCATGAGGAGGACAGCTCGGTGACCGGTGTGCTGTCGCGGTTGAACCGACGTCTTTGTGCGAGAATCAAGGCGGCGTCGGGCTCCGGCTCTCTCGCACGCGCCGTTCTTCTCGGACAGCGCGACGGACTCGGACGGGCTGTGCTGCGCGACTTTTCGCGAATCGGAATATCGCACCTGCTTGCGCTGAGCGGACTGCATCTGTCCGTGCTCGTCGCGGCACTTGAGTCGGTTTTATCGAATTTTCTGTCCCCGCGTGTGCGCTCACCGCTGAAGGCGGCTGCCGTGCTTTTCTTCATGGCGCTCGTCGGCTTCGGACGCTCGGTGACGCGTGCGAGTATAATGCATATCTTTTGCGCGACGGCACAGCTGCTGAGACGCGACAGCGACAGCCGCACCTCGCTTGCCGTTTCGGCGATGCTTATAATGCTTGCAGACCCGTTTGCGGTGCGCGACGCGGCGTTCTTGCTGTCGGTGCTTGCCGCCTACGCGTGCATTGCTTATTCGGAATATGTCGGACGAGCCGACAGGGCGCGAGTGAGCCCTGTGCGGCGCCTTCTGCGCTCGGCTGCCGATACCGTGCGCCTTTCGCTGCTGATTTCCGCGCTCACCTTGCCCGTGATGTGGAGCGTCTTTGGCGAAATATCGCTGATCTCGCCGCTGACAAATGTCGTGTTCATTCCGACGCTGACGCTGTTCCTATATTTTTCGATAATGTATCTTGCACTGTGTACGACGCCGCTTTGCGCGGTGCTGACACCGCTTCTGAACGGAGGCGAGCGGGCAATCTTTGCGCTTGCACGCCGTATTTCGACACTTCCGCACATTACGCTGTCGGTGCGGTCAACGCTCGTCGGCGTCTGCTCGCTTGCACTGTTTTTCGCGCTGTTCGCCGTAAGCCTTCATCCAAGGAGGATAAGACGCTGCGACTGCGTCGCGCTCACGGTCTGCTCAACGCTGCTTGTCCTGACGCTTGCGGCAGGCGAGCTTGCGACCCTTTCAAGTGCCCGCGAGATATACATAACGCGCGGAAAAAGCGAGGGCTTTGCCGTAAGGTGCGGAGCGCTCAGCGTGCTGATCGACGTTTCGGACGGCTCGTCGGGCTTTTCGCGTGAGCTTCTCGCCGCCGCCGAGGAGGAGGGCGCAACGGAGATCGGCTGCCTTGTGCTGACGCATCTGCACAGAAGGCATATTTCGTCTGTCGCCTCGCTTGCGGAGCGCTGCGTGCTGCGCTCGGTGTGCCTG
>CAYYKO010000109.1:0-2654 GCA_964441695.1 uncultured Ruminococcus sp.
TGTCTAAATTATATATGATTTCACCACGTTTGGCAATCGGCATTTTAGATAGTATCGAGCTGCGCTTTTTGTGCAATGTGACGGGTGCGGCTGCCGCCGCGGCATCTGCGCACCGCTCGGCAATATTTCGCCGTCGGTACTTGATTTACGGGGCAAAAATTGATATAATATAATGTAACTAAGCAATTCAAAAGGCTTTGTGCTTTTTATGGGAGAATATATGTCAGAGACTAACGATAAGCAGAAAAAAATCAGAAATTTCTCGATAATCGCTCATATCGACCACGGAAAATCGACGCTTGCCGACCGCATTCTCGAGTTTTCCGACTGTGTCGCAAAGCGCGACATGGAGGAGCAGCTTCTCGACAACATGGAGCTCGAGCGCGAGCGCGGCATTACGATAAAGGCACGCGCGGTCCGCATAGATTATACCGCACCGGACGGCGAGGAATATATACTCAACCTCATCGACACCCCCGGTCACGTCGACTTCAACTACGAGGTCTCGCGCTCGCTCAACGCATGCGAGGGCGCACTGCTCGTTGTCGACGCGACACAGGGCATCGAGGCGCAGACGCTCGCGAATGCGTACCTTGCCGTTGACGCAGACCTCGAGATAGTTCCGGTCATTAACAAAATAGATCTGCCATCCGCCGACGTCAAGCGCGTTCGCGACGAGATCGAGGACGTTATCGGAATTCCCGCCGAGGACTGCCCCGCCGTCTCAGCAAAGACGGGACTCAAAATTGAGGACGTGCTTACTGCGGTGATCCGCGACGTTCCGCCGCCGAGCGGTGACGCCGACGCGCCGCTCAAGTGTCTGATATTCGACTCGGTGTACAACAGCTATCTCGGAGTCGTTGTATACATCAGAGTCATGGACGGCACGCTTCACGCAGGTGACAGGATACGCCTCATGAGCACGGGCGCGGAATTCGAGACTGTCGAGGTCGGTGTGCTCGACCCGTTCGGTCTTCGCTCCACTGGAGTGCTCAGTGCGGGCGAGGTCGGATATGTTACCGCTTCCATAAAGAGTGTCGGTGACACGCAGGTCGGAGACACGGTGACGCTCGCGGAGCGCCCCGCGGACGAGGCTCTTCCCGGCTTTAAGAAGGTTCAGTCGATGGTCTACGCGGGTATTTATCCAGCGGACGGCTCGAAATACAACGAGACCAAGGACGCGCTCGAAAAGCTTCGCCTGAACGACGCCGCATTCTCCTTCGAGCCCGAGACGAGTATCGCGCTCGGCTTTGGCTTCCGCTGCGGCTTCCTCGGACTTCTCCATATGGAAATAATCGAGGAGCGCCTTGAGCGCGAGTTCAATCTCGACCTCATCACGACAGCCCCGAGCGTTATTTATCAGATCGAAAAGAAGAACGGCGAGACGATATTCATCGATAACCCGACGAATTACCCCGCACCCGAGGAGATCGAGCGTGCGCTCGAGCCTGTGGTCGCCGCTTCTCTCATCACACCGACCGAATACGTCGGAGGTCTTATGGATCTCTGCCAGGACAGACGCGGCACATTCATTGATATGAAGTATATCGACACCGAGCGCGTCGAGCTTCATTACCGCCTGCCGCTCAATGAGATAATCTACGACTTCTTCGATGCGCTCAAAAGCCGCAGCCGCGGCTATGCGTCACTCGACTATGAGCTCGACGGCTACGAGGTCAGCGACCTTGTGAAGCTCGACTTCCTCTTAAACGGCGAGGCTGTCGACGCGCTCACCTTCATCGTTCACAGCGAAAAGGCATACCCGAGGGCGCGCCGCATTGCGGAGAAGCTTAAGGAAAACATCCCCCGCCAGCTCTTTGAGATACCGATCCAGGCTGCGATAGGCTCCAAGGTCATCGCGCGCGAAACGGTCAAGGCTCTCCGCAAGGACGTCCTTGCGAAATGCTACGGCGGTGACATTACACGTAAGAAGAAGCTGCTTGAAAAGCAGAAGGAGGGTAAGAAGAAGATGCGCCAGCTCGGCAGCGTACAGATCTCTCCCGAGGCCTTCATGGCAGTTCTCAAGCTCGGTGACGAATAAGGTCCAAAGGAGCATCCCATGATATTCGACAGCAATGAAAGATCGCCGCTCGGCATTTACGTACATGTACCGTTCTGCCGCTCCAAATGCGCGTATTGCGATTTCAATTCAGCCGCGTGCTCGAACACGGAGCTGATGCATCGCTACGTCTCGGCGCTTCTCACTCACATGGACGGCTACCGCAAGGGCTGTCTCGACTATTCTCCCGACACGGTATTCATCGGCGGAGGCACGCCGACCGTTCTGCCGTCCGACGAGCTTTACCGACTCATACGTGGGATAAGGAAAAGCTTCGACCTTACGAAAAATGCGGAATTCACGGTCGAGGCGAACCCCGCGACCCTCACGCTGCCCCAGCTGAAGCAGCTTCGCCGTCTCGGCGTGAACAGACTCAGCATCGGACTGCAAAGCGCCGATGAGCGTGAGCTTCGCGCGCTCGGAAGAATACACACGCGACGCCAGTTTTTCGAATCCTTCAAGGCGGCTCGCGAGGCGAAATTCGACAATATCAACGTTGACGTGATGTTCGGTATTCCCTACCAGACCTACGACTCGCTGATGAAGACGCTCGATTACGTGACGCGCCTCGGTCCGGAGCATATTTCGCTTTATG
>CAYYKO010000110.1:0-2608 GCA_964441695.1 uncultured Ruminococcus sp.
TCGTCCAGAAACAGCGGATCGATGACCTTGTGGATGTTCTCGATGCTGGTATAGTGCATTCCGCCGGAGCGGCGAGTCTCAGGGTTCAGCGTGCTTTCAAAGACCGCGCCGAAGATGGTGGGTGAAATGGCGGACCAGTCAAAATCCTCGCTGGCGCGGGTCAGCAGCAGGTCGATGATCTCGTCACCCAGCCGGGGAATTTCAATGGTTTCGTCGGCAAACAAACCGCCGTTGACATAGGGGAACGCCGCCAGATCCTCGTCCAGATAGGCGTCTCGTTCCTCCGGCTTCTGGTCCAGGACCCGGAACAGATTGATAAGGGCCCGGCGATCCTCAGCGCGGTGGGCTTGCAGATAATCGTGGAACATCCCCCGTGTACCGAAGATGCCCGCGTCCTCAGCATACAAGCAGAACACCAGCCGGACACACAGGGCATTCAGGCTTTTCAGCGTTTCCGGATCGCTGGGGTCTTTGTACTGCTTCAAAAGAGCGTCATACAGCACACCCACAAGCTCGCCAGCCTTCAAAGAGACCTCCATCTCTTTCTTGATGTGGCTGTCCCCGGTGTCAACAAGGAAGTTCAGGCGGTTGTATTCTTTCTCCAAATCGGCCAACAGCAAAACTTCCGGCGTATCGTTTGGACGATTCATATCGTGAATGTGAAATTCATTGAAGTTGCATACTACGATCCATCGAGGATTTTGGTCATGAGGCAGATAGCCTGCATAACGCCGCGCTTGACCAAACGGGGTCAGCATGGAGCCATCGGACTGCTTATAGCCCTTTTTCAGATCGATATCCTGTCCCTTTTGCTCAATCAGGACGCGGGTATTGGCAATATAACCGTCAATAAAGCTGGTATGGTCCAGTTTCACAGGCACCTCAAATGCAACAGCGTTTTCTGGGTCAGCTACGCCGTACACCTTTCGTAAAAGCTCGATCCAGAACCGCTGGGTCTCCTGTTTTTCATCGCCCCGACCCGCCCAGTCGGCGGCGAATTGTTTCGCGGCGGCTCTGCGTTCAGCATCTGTCATGATATACCCTCCCCGTGATTTATTTTGGACAGTATATCATAAAATCTTCCATTTTTCTACTGTGACATAGTGCGTCGCCCTCGCTTCGTCAAATCCGGTATTTCATTCGACCGTTTTCGTGTCTCAGCGTGGGATTTCAAACACCTCGCCGGAGGAAATCACAAAAGCCGGTCATGACCGGCTTTTGCGGGTGTGTTCCCCATGTCTGCTAGACTGCCGTCGAGCGCTGACTGTCAAGGCCCGCCTGCGGCGGCTCGCGGCGATTGCGCCAGCAATCGTCCGGCCTTGACCGACAGCGAACGACGGCGTACCATCTGCCCGCAGGGGAACACGCTGCACTCATAGCGTATCCTTCACCTTGCGCCATGCTTCCCGCGCAAGTCGGGCAGCTTCGTGAATGTCCGCTTCGCTGATGTGCTTTTCCGCATTGGCCCGGTATGCGATCTGGTTGATATTCCGCCCGATGGCCGATAATTCCCGCAGCAGGACGGCGTAGATGTCCGGCGGCTTTGGTTTGATCTCGGTGCCGCTGATGAACTTGCGGAGCAGGCTGCTGGCGGACAGGCCGGTGCTTACGCACAATTCCCGCAACTGCTGGTACTCGCTGTCATTCAGCCACACGCTGATGTGTCGGTTACGGCTCCTCATGGCGACTCCTTTTTTGCGCCTCACGGCGGGATTTCATTCGTGGGATAGGGGGGTGGGGGCTTTGCCACCAACAAGTGTCATTTGTGCTACCAAATGACATACTTGCTCGTACAGCGCCGCAAGCGGCGCTGTGTGGGAGCGGTGCGCTTGTTTGGCAAGGCTGTAAGCAAGGCGATGTGCTTCCAACTCGGGTGGAAGTCGGTTGTTGTTCCTTTGGATTGATTGATAGATGGATATAACTGAACTCAGTATCATTCTTATCCGTATAAATACCTGCCCCTTTTGGGCAGTCAAGAGGGCTGAAAACAGGCAGTACGGAGGTCGGATTTTCCGATGTCTTGATGTCGGCCTCCGGCGAAGTTTCAGGCTCGTTGCTTTCAGGAACAATGAAGTTTTTGATGTAGATTTTGGCGGGCTTGCCCTGCCCCTGCCTGACGCGCTCGATCAAGGCGTACTTCTCCAACTCCACCAACAGCCGCGTGGCCTTGTTGTGGCCGCAGGCGAGGACCTCCTGAATTTCTTCAAGAGTGAAGTAGATGAACACACGGTTTTGTTCGTCCAGCCAGCCGCTCCGCCGGGACAGGCTCATGCGGTCCAGCATCAGCCCGTAGAGCAGCTTGGCGTCGGTGGAAAGGTCACGAAAGCGCGCGTCCTTCACCAGTGCGCGAGGGATACGAAAGAAGCTGAATCGCTCGGCTTCAGTGCCGCAAAAATACTCGGAATTTGACATAGAAAAATCTCCTTGAAACGGGAAAGCGCCATGATTGAAAAATCGTGGCGCTTTCGGTCTGTTTGATTGTGTCACATTTGCGCAGCTTCGCGGTAACTGCCTTGTAAATTAAGATTTTCGGTCTTGGTGGTTATGCAGAATTGCACGAGCTGTGGCATAGCTGTGCGAGCGTGCTGCTCAGCACCGGATTTTCGAT
>CAYYKO010000111.1:0-2051 GCA_964441695.1 uncultured Ruminococcus sp.
GATCGGCAAGGACATGACTCACAAGGAGACTCAGGAGTTCACAAAGAACGTCCTCAACCACATGAGAGAGCGTCTTTCCGACTATCAGGAAATGTACGGCGACCTTTACAACCTTGAGGCAACTCCCGCAGAGTCCACAGCGTTCCGCCTTGCAAAGCACGACAGAAAGAGATATCCCGACATTCGCTGCGCTTCCGACAACGGCACGCCCTACTACACCAACAGCTCTCACCTCCCCGTCGGCTACACCGAGGACGTATTTACCGCTCTCGACATTCAGGACGAGCTCCAGACACTTTACACCTCCGGCACCGTATTCCACGCCTTCCTCGGTGAAAAGCTTCCCGACTGGCGCGCGGCAGCGGCAATCGTCCGTAAGATATCCGAAAACTACCGCCTGCCCTACTACACGCTGTCTCCCACATATTCCGTATGCAGCGAGCACGGATATATCGCAGGCGAGAGCTTCACCTGCCCGAAGTGCGGCAAGGAAACCGAGGTCTACAGCCGTATAACAGGCTACTACCGTCCCGTTAAGAACTGGAATGACGGTAAGGCTCAGGAGTATCGCGACAGAAAGACCTACGATATCGACAACTCCGTACTGAAGCACCGCGGTCCCGTTTCGGATTGCTCCTGCTGCAATGACGGCAGCGAAGGCACTTCCGCTCTTCTCCCCGACGGCGTTTACCTCTTCGCATCACCCACATGCCCGAACTGCAAGATAGCCGAGTCGCTTCTCTCAAAGGCAGGCATCGCATATTCGAAGGTAATGGCACAGGACGACCCCAAGCTTACCGAGTCGCTCGGAATCAAGCAGGCGCCCACTCTCGTTGCCGTAAGCGGCGGAGAGCTCGCAAAATACCCGTCCGTTACAGGCGTTAAGGAATTCTTGAAGAACAACTGACAGCACACCTCCGACAACAGCTCCCCTTTCGAGAAGTCAGCTTCTCAAAGGGGAGCATATTGCACCATCGTTGTGCCCTGATACGAAAGGAAAAAGCAAGTGTACGATATTACAGTTATCGGCGCGGGTCCTGCCGGACTTTGTGCCGCACTTTACGCACGGCGCGCCGGAAAAAGCGTGCTCATTCTCGAGCGCGGCGCCTTCGGGGGACAGATAACATATTCTCCGCGTGTCGAAAATTACCCCGCCTTCGAAAGCATCAGCGGAAATGAGCTTGCCGAGCGCATGGTCTCACAGGTGCTCGCGCAGGGCGCGGAGGTCGAGCTTGAAAACGTCACCGAGATCGTCGACGGCGATACAAAAAAGGTATTGACCGAGGACGGAAGCTGCTACGAATGCCGCGCCGTCATTATAGCTGCCGGAGTGCGCCACCGCCACCTCGGGCTCGAGAATGAGGATAAGTTCATCGGCGAGGGCATATCGTTCTGCGCGGTCTGCGACGGTGCGTTCTACGCCGGACGCGACGTCGTCCTTGTCGGCGGCGGAAATTCGGCGCTCCAGGAGGCAATACTGCTCTCGGAAGCCTGCCGTAAGGTCACAGTCGTTCAGAATCTCGAGCATTTCACGGGCGAGCGGAGGCTTTATGAAATTCTCGCTGCACGTGAGAATGTCGAGCTTATCACCTCGAGCACCGTTTGTGAGATACACGGCGGCGACACCTTTGAGGGAATTACGGTGAAGAACAGCGATAGCGGCGAGGAAAGACGCATCGACGCCGACGGAATGTTCCTCGCTGTCGGTCTTGAGCCGGAAAACGGACTTTTCGCCTCACTATGCGCGCTCGACGAGAACGGCTACATCGATTCCGACGAGAGCTGCACAACGCGCACTGCGGGAATATTCGCGGCGGGTGACTGCCGCAGAAAGGGCGTCCGCCAGGTATCCACCGCAATTGCCGACGGCGCGACAGCGGCACTCGCCGCATGCAGATACATCGACGCGCTGTGATTTTTTCGCAAAAAGCTTGCATTTTTCGGCGTGCCGGTGTATAATAGAGAAAAAGAGAATATTAACGGGAGCTTGTATACAGGCTGAGAGGACGGTGTGACCGTCGACCGAGAACCTGATTTGGATAATGCCAACG
>CAYYKO010000112.1:0-1948 GCA_964441695.1 uncultured Ruminococcus sp.
AAAGCGAAAAACTCATCAATATAGCAGCTCAAAACTTCGATAAAGACGGCAACGTACTTGCAGAATCGTCGATAACGCAGACTGCTGAGAACATCAGCCTCGTGGTAAAGAAAGAGATGGTCGACGGCTTAAAAAAGACCGGTATAGACATCGAGAGTGGCGAGATAGGGATAACGGCAGATAAAGTGCGGTTTACTAACAGCGAAGGAGATGATCAAATGTTGTTGGAAAATGGCAAAATCAACGTTAACGCCATCGATGTTGGCGGAATAACGGCTAAGAGAGTTGAAGTCGGCGAAAGCGACGGCGAACGGATAACGATAATACCAGAAGAAAAAGCGATAACCGTTTACGACGAAGACGGTAGACCCTGTCAGGAGTTCACTGGACAGAGCAAGACAGGCGGTGCGAGCGACTTTTTCGGAGATGACAGCGGCGGAAGAGTAACGATGGCGGAAGCCTCGGGACAAGAGATAGTTGAAGCGAACATTCACACAATAAGTCAGAATATCGAAGAGAGCGGCACCGTGGTGTTGTCCGAAACATGGACAAGTGCGACACCGATGATGGCAGAGATTAAGAGCGGAATGCTACGTGCTGAAGCCTGTTCGGCATCGGTGGAGAGAGCTGACGACGACACTATAACAATCAGACCGGTAGCAATGGCGAATGCCATAGCGACAGCCGTGCTTTATCTGTGCGAATATACCGATGAGGCTTGTACGGAACTCGCGGCGAGCTATGCCATAGCGAGCTGCCGCGCGTCGGCGACGACGGGAGCTAAAACAGACGACTTTGATAACGTTTATCCCGGGGAGACTAAGGTATCAAGCACTGTCTGTGCTGGAAAATACAAGAAATCGGCATCGGGAGGCTACTTCCGTCTTGAACTATACTATGCGCTGAACGCCACGGCGGCTGGCAGTTATGCAAAAGTGCAATGGGGAACACAAGTATCGGATACTGCCGGTGCATTGAGCGCGGAGTGGAAAGCTGACAACTATGTATCGTACTACTTTGCCAACGGCTTTTGTCTGGGCACACGCAAAGATGACTATGTAACCGCCTACCGCGACAGTGAAGGTATGAACTTCATAGCGCGACGCGGTACGAGAGGTCTTCGAATGAGCTCCGAGGGTGTGATGCAACTTGTTGCCGAAGACCTGTGGACCCCGATTCCTGTTTTGCTGTTCAGAGGCATCGGGCAATATACATCGACAGACAACAGCTATACGGTAAAGAGAGACAGCATATCGTTTAATGGAGAATCCCCGATACTGATGCGTAGCGACAGAGGTAGAATAACAGCGAACCTGCCTGCAACATGGAAATCAATGTTGGGAGATAGACTGAGTGAATCGCGGATGCAAGTCCATGTATTTGGCTACGACAGTCTGGTGAAAGCAACGATAGAAAGCATAAGCGGGACAGCGATAAAAATCGGGCTGTCCGATGATAGTACCTACAATGATTCAAACTTCATACTTGAAATATCCATCATATAAATATAAACAATTATGGCATTGACAGATGACGAAAAAACGACAATCAAGCAAGAAATACTTGATGCGATAAAAGCGGAATCGCAAGGCGTAGACGAGCTGACAACCGTTGAAAGCCTTGATGGTATCGTCAGCCTCCCGGCGGTTAAGGACACACAAATAGTTAGTGCTCCGATTAAATTGCTAAGTAAGAATGCTGATGACGCCGCCAAGAGCGCACTTGCGGCAGCCGAAGAAGCGAAGGATTCTGCTACTATGGCAGAAAATGCGGCAGATACAGCAATGAATTCTGTCTCGTATACCACCGAATCAGCAGAGAGGGCTGATGATGCAGCCTCCAGAGCGACAGAGGCAGCTATGGCAGCAAAAGAAGCAGTAGGAGAATTGGATGCAGCCATTGCGTCGGCTCGCAGACATCCCGTAGTCCTCATAAACGACATTCTTGG
>CAYYKO010000113.1:0-1912 GCA_964441695.1 uncultured Ruminococcus sp.
TGTCCGCCACCTCGGGCGTCAGCTCGTCCTGTAAGCCGTAAATGTCAATAAAAATACGGTTCAGCTCCTCTTCGTTGGCCTTCAGCTGAAGAAACCGAGATTCACATTCCGCCTGCCAGGCGGTGAATTTGTCAGATATTAGTTTGGACATTTGTTTCCTCCTGTTTGCAACTGGCACAGGCATCGGTAAGGACATAGAAATTTTCATCTTTGTCAATTACCTTGATCCAGTCTAGTAGAGTTTGTTGTTTTATCAGTATTGAGGCGGTAGCTTTGCTTTTATCCTTGTCTTCAAGAAGAACCATGCCATTATTAAAAAAGTATGTATTTGCATGGGCGAACGCATTGCGGATGTGACGGAAGAAAGCAGTCAACTTTGATTCGGCAGGGTTATTTGAGTCAAATGTTGGAGTATCATTTTCATCAACAGTGATATGGTAGTTTTGAAGCATAACGGCTCTTGTGTGTTCTACGCATATTCTGTCATTTGCTAAATCCATCGCCGCCAAAGTATGTGCGCACTTATTTGATCTAATAAAGCATATTTTTTCAAAATATTTATCTGAAAACAGCGCTTTTTCAACTGCTCCATACCCAGTAGTGGCACTATTTGTGTTTTCCCATCCATAATTTTCTAATGTGCGAGTTAATCCTGTTCCACCACTAAGTGCATGAGTAACATAGAAGTCCCATATCATATTGATTTGTGCATGGGAGAATGCCGAATCCTTCAACGATTTTTTATATTCACTTTTCTGAACTTTATTCTTCTCACACCGATGCTCAAATCCTGTTTTTCCTGCCATAGCTACACCTCACACCAGCGGATTGCGCTTGAAGTCCCATGAGGTTTCGTAGGAGTCCCAGTCAGTTCTGGATTTGTCAATATTATCTTCAACCAACTGTTCAATTTTATTTCCACCAGGTATATCCAACTTGAGGGGCAATTTAGCAATTGTACCAGGTGGATAATTGATAGTCGGATTGGTTATGTCCAAAATTTCTGCGACTATTTTAGTGTTTAACCACCCTAAGCACAGCAAAAAATCTTGTTTAGGATATAATGCCAATCCAGCCATATTGGGAATCGCACCGGAATCTGTATATCTAAAGCTTGTCCTATTCGATGAAATCCTAGAATATGAAATGCACGGCAAAAAGTAATGATCCTTTCCTGTAATCGACGAACCTTTGAATGCTCTAAGCTCCAAACCATCTTTTTCGAAATTTAACACATCGAGTTGATTACCATACCAACGTCTAAAGCAACCACCTTTTGTATGGTAAAACCACTTAGGTGTTGATGCGCCGAACATGTTTGCTTTTACTGATTCGATTTCGAACCAATAGCGTATGAAGCGTTCATTATCTCCTGTTTTTAATCCCTCTTGAACATCAGCATAGTCCGATACATAGCTCGCATTGAATAATCTTATAAAATTCTCACTCACCCAATAAGCCACCGGGGAGCCTGGGATTTTGGAGAAGTTGGCGGAGGACACCTGTGCAAAACGGTTTTCCATGACAGGAAAAACGGGGGGCACATCTTCTGTAATATCCTGCATTTTGATTTGATTGTAAGTACCTTTGTATTCGCTAATCAAGGTATTGCGGAATACCGTTGCGGAAGTACCGAATGCAATGCCCATGACCATATTGTCCATGTGCATTAGGTTCGTGATGGTGAAGTTTTGCATTAGCTTTTCACGCATCTTTTCAAAGCTGGACAGGAACATCCAACTCTGCATGGTTACCATACAATTGAAACCATTCCGCACAATCATTTGGTTTCCATGTTCAATAAACACCGCAAACAGGTCGCTCTTGCTATCGGGGTAATTCTTCTTCACAAACTCTGACAGCTTATTGCCCATGCCGGAGCCGCCCATGTAGGGGGGATTGGTCACCACCA
>CAYYKO010000114.1:0-1139 GCA_964441695.1 uncultured Ruminococcus sp.
ATCCTTCATGCGCGGAACGGCGTCGGCGCAGGTGCGAAGGTTCGACAGCCCGCGTCTCTCCGCCTCGGTCTCCCACTCGTCGGTGTAGCCGTCGCCGTTGAATATTATGCGTCCATGCTCGCGAACGGTGCGCGCGATAAGCTCGGTGAGCGCGTCGTTGAAGCTGTCCGCCGCCTCAAGCTCGTCCGCAAAGCGTGCAAGCTCGTCCGCCACCGCGGCGTTGAGGAAAATATTCGGACCGGCGACCGAGCATGCGGAGCCCGGCATGCGGAACTCGAATTTGTTGCCCGTGAAGGCGAAGGGCGAGGTGCGGTTACGGTCGGTGTTGTCCTTCGAAATTTTCGGAATTACATGAACTCCGACGCCCATGAGGATGTCCTCCGCCGCGCGGTAGGTCTCGCCGCTCTCGAAGGAGCGCAGCAGCGAGGTGAGCTCGTCGCCGAGGAATATCGAGATAATTGCCGGCGGCGCCTCAGCCGCGCCGAGACGGTGGTCGTTGCCCGCAGTCGCAACGGACGCGCGCAGCAGCTCCTGATAATCGTCGACCGCGGCAATCACGGCGCACAGGAAGACGAGGAACTGCATGTTCTCGCGCGGATTGTCTCCGGGGTTGAGAAGATTTTTGCCCGACGAGGTGGAAAGCGACCAGTTGTTGTGCTTTCCGGAGCCGTTGACACCTCAAAGGGCTTCTCATGAAGCAGGCAGACGAGCCCGTGACGCGCGGCTACCTTCTTCATTGTCTCCATTGTGAGCTGGTTCTGATCGCAGGCTCGGTTTGCCTCACAATATACGGAGGCAAGCTCGTGCTGTGCGGGAGCCGCCTCGTTGTGCTCGGTCTTCGCGAATATTCCGAGCTGCCACAGCTCGCGGTCAAGATCCTCCATGAACGCCTTAACGCGCGGGGGGATGGCTGCGAAGTAGTGGTCGTCGAGCTGCTGGCTCTTGGGAGCGCTCGCGCCGAAGAGCGTGCGTCCGGTGTATATAAGGTCACGTCTTTTGTCAAAGTCCTCGCGGCGTACAAGGAAATATTCCTGCTCCGCACCGACCGTCGTCACGACACGTCGCGTTTCGGTGTCACCGAACAGACGGAGTATTCTCATAGCCTGACGGTTCAGCGCCTCCATCGAGCGCAGCAGCGG
>CAYYKO010000114.1:1149-1899 GCA_964441695.1 uncultured Ruminococcus sp.
TCAAGAGCCTCGCCGCCGTAGGAGCAGAACGCGGTGGGAATGCAAAGCGTATTATCCTTAACGAAGGCGTAGGATGTGGGGTCCCACGCAGTGTAGCCTCGTGCCTCGAAGGTCGCGCGAAGACCGCCCGACGGGAAGCTCGAGGCGTCCGACTCGCCGTGAACGAGCTCGCGACCGGAAAATTCGGTGATCGCGCTGCCGTCTGCGGCGGGATTGAGGACGGAGTCGTGCTTTTCGGCGGTGATGCCGGTCATCGGCTGGAACCAATGTGTGTAGTGAGTCGCGCCCTTTTCGATAGCCCACGCCCTCATGGCGTCGGCGACGACGTTGGCAACGGAAATGTCGAGGCGCTTACCCTCGGCGATGGTGCGCTTCATTGCGGCATAGGTGTCGGAGGGAAGACGTGAGCGCATCACGGCGTCGCTGAACACCATATTGCCGAAAATATCGAGCATTTGACAAGACATGCGAAAAAACCTCCATAGAATAAAAGCGGGAGTCTGTAAGCTATATTATATACCATAGGAAGTATGTTTGTCAAACATAATCGGCAGAAAATGAGCTGCGCGGAAATTCTCGAAAAAAGTTTGATTTTTTTCAAAAAAGCTATTGACAACGGGAGGGAGTTGTAGTATAATATATGACGTCGACAGCGAGAGCTGAGATACGCGAGAGTGGCGGAACTGGCAGACGCGCACGTTTGAGGGGCGTGTGGTTCACACCGTACGGGTTCAAGTCCCGTTTCTCGCA
>CAYYKO010000115.1:0-1872 GCA_964441695.1 uncultured Ruminococcus sp.
GGACGCGAGCTGGAGGTGGACGTCATCTCCGACGGGCAGGATGTCCTGATCCCCGGCGTGATGCAGCATATCGAGCGCACCGGCGTCCACTCCGGCGACTCTATCGCCGTTTACCCCCACTTCAACATCGGCGACAAGATGCTCAAGACCATTGTGGACTGCTCGGAAAAGCTGGCGTTGTCGCTGAAGACCCGGGGCCTTATCAACATTCAGTACCTGATCTATCAGGGCGAGCTGTATGTCATCGAGGTGAATCCCCGCGCCAGCCGCACCGTTCCCTATATCTCCAAGGTCACGGGCGTTCCCATGGTGGACCTTGCCACGCGGGTGATGGTGGGTCAGCCGCTGCGGTCGCTGGGCTTTGGCACGGGACTTTACAAAACGCCGCCGTATGTGGCGGTGAAGGTGCCGGTATTCTCCTTTGAAAAGATCACCGATGCCAACGCCGCCCTCTCCCCGGAGATGAAGTCCACCGGCGAGGTGCTGGGCCTTGGCAAGAATATGCAGGAGGCCCTGTTCAAGGGGCTTGTCTCCGCAGGCTACAAGGTGGAGAAGGAGACGCGGGGCGGTGTGCTCATCTCCGTGAACCACCGCGACCAGCCGGAGGTGGTGAACATCGCCCGCAAGCTCAGCGAAATGGGCTACAAGCTCTACGCCACCGATGGCACCGCCGCCGAGATCACGCGCCTCGGCACGGATGTGGAGATCGTGGGCAAGCTGGGGAAGGACAACCGTGTCTTCCAGCTGCTGGAAAACGGCCGCATCGACTATGTGATCCTCACCGGCTCCACGGAACCCGGCTACATTCGGGACTTCATCCACCTGAATCACCGCTGTGTGCAGCTGGGCATCCCCTGCCTCACCAGTCTGGATACCGCCAACGCCCTGACGGATATTCTGGCCTCCCGCTACAACCAGCACAACACGGAGCTGATCGATATCTGCCACCTGCGCGGAGAACGGCAGAAGCTGCGGTTCGCCAAGATGCAGACCTGCGGAAACGATTACATCTTCATCGAGAACTTCCACGGTGAGATCACCTGCCCGGAGTCCCTGTGCGTCACCTTCTGTGACCGTCACTACGGCATCGGCGCGGACGGCATCATCCTCATGGAGCACTCCGACATTGCGGACGCGAAAATGCGGATGTTCAACGCCGACGGCAGCGAGGGAGCTGTGGCGGGCAACGCTCTGCGGTGCATGGGCAAGTACCTCTACGACCACGACCTCGTGAAGAAGGAGGACCTGTGCATCGAGATGGGCGGCAGCATCAAGTCGGTCCATCTGTACACCACCAACGGCAGCGTGACCTCCGCCTGTGTGGACATGGGCAGGGCCACGCTGGACACGGCGGCCTTCCGCTTCACCATCGCGGAGAAGACGGTGGTGGATTACCCGGTCTTCATCGGCGGCCAGTCCTTCAACATCACCTGTGTGGACGTGGGCAACCCCCACTGTGTCGTGTTCTGCCCCCGTGTGGACGACGTGGACGTGGAGTTCATCGGCCCCCGCTTTGAGCGGGCACCCTATTTCCCGGAGCGGATCAACACGGAGTTTATCCGCGTGGTCAATCCCAGCACCATCAAGATGCGGGTCTGGGAGCGGGGCAGCGGCGAGACCATGGCCTGCGGCACCGGTGCCTGCGCCGCCGTGGTGGCGGCCGTGGCCAACGGGATGTGCGAGAAGGGACGGGACGTCACCGTGCGGGCACGGGGCGGCGATCTGGTGGTCAACTACACCGACGAAAAGATCACCCTCACCGGCGACGCCAAGCTGATCTTCACCGGCGAAGTGGAGTACTAAATCCAAACAGAAATACGAACACCGCCGGGGCGTCCTCTTGGGATGCCCCGGCGGTGTTTTCATATGTAA
>CAYYKO010000116.1:0-1823 GCA_964441695.1 uncultured Ruminococcus sp.
CACAGTCTTCTCGGGAAATGTCGATAAATAGATCGATAAACAATAAGCAAAAAATGCCGGAAATAAGCGTGATGAGTGCGCTGATGTGTCTGCTCGTCGTGTTCATCCATATTTCCGGCGAAGCCGTGACGACGCTTGCTCGTCCCTCGGTGCAGTCGCTTATAGTATATATCCCCTGGAAGCTGTCGTCGTTTGCCGTGCCGTGCTTCATATTCCTTGCCGGCATGAAGCAGAGCCTTCCGCGTACTCATGAGCAGAGCTATCTCCGCTATCTGCTCGGACGGCTAAAGAGCGTGGTGCTGCCCTATGTGCTGTGGAATATCGTATATTATGCGTATTTTGTCGCCGTGGGCTATATCACCCCCTCTCCGCTCGGACTGCTCGCGTCGATGCTTAAAGGCGACCTTTCGGCACAGCTTTATTTCGTCGTTATCATCGTGCAGTTCTATCTGCTCCGCCCGCTGTGGCAGGTCATAGTCGAGCGATATCCCCCGCTGCCGGTGCTGACCGTCGCGCTCACCGTGACGCTGATATGCAGTCAGTATATCCCCTTTTGGTTTTCGGACAGACTGCTTGTCGCCTACCTCGTATTCTGGCTTGCCGGCTGCTATTGCGGCAAATACCGCGAACGCTTCGTCGAGACGCTTAAGACCTATCGGGTCGAGGTATTTTGCGTATTTGTATTTTTTGCGGCGGCACTGATAATTTTTACCTATCTGACCTTTTGCCAAACGGTGTTTTTCGGATTTTTGGGCATACTCTCAACGGCGTACAGTCTCGCCGCCGTCTGCGCGGTATATCTTGCCTGCCTGTATATCCCCTGTACTCGGGTCATGGGGCTGCTCGACCGCGCCTCGTATTCGATATATCTGATGCACGTGCTGGTGCTGCTCGTGACCGATGCGCTGCTCGGAGAGCTGTCGCCAAAGTGGGATCTTGCGATAAAGCTCGTCGTCGTGTACGGAGTATCGCTTGCCGTCTGCGCGGGCTGCGTAATAATTAAGAAAAAATAAAAAATCACATAAGCATAAACAAAAAGCCAACTTAACAGAATCGGAGTGATATATTTTGATCATACAGCTTGAAGAAGCCAAGCGAACGCTTGAAAATTTCGAAGCGAGCCTCAGTGACCTCGGTACGGCATTGAAGGTGGATAAATTAAAGGAAGAGATAGCCGAGCTGGAAAAGCAGAGCAGCGCTGAAAATTTCTGGTCCGATCAGGAAAGGTCGGGCAAGGTGATGCAGAACATCCGTAACCTTAAGGATAAGGTCTCTGCCTACGAGGAGCTTGTTAAGCGCTACGAGGATACGATGGTGCTTATCGAAATGGCGATCGAGGAGAACGACGAAAGCGTCACCGAGGAGGTCGAGAGCGAGGTCAAGGCCATATTGAAGGAGGAGGAGATGCAGCGCATCGCGACCCTTCTTTCGGGCGAATACGACGCCAACAATGCCATCCTCTCCTTCCATCCCGGCGCGGGCGGCACCGAGGCACAGGACTGGGCGCAGATGCTCTACCGTATGTACGTCAGATGGGGCGAGCGTCACGGCTACAATGTCAAGCTCATCGACTGGCTGGACGGAGATGAAGCCGGGCTTAAGAGCGCGACCCTCATGATCGAGGGACGCAATGCCTACGGCTACCTCAAGAGCGAGACCGGCGTGCATCGTCTGGTCCGCGTATCGCCCTTTGACGCCTCGGGCAGACGCCACACCTCCTTTGCCTCGGTCGAGGTAATGCCGGAGTTCGAGGACGACGGCAAGATCGAGATCAAGGAGGAGGAGCTTGAGATCACCGCGCATCGTTCGAGCGGTGCGGGCGG
>CAYYKO010000117.1:0-1747 GCA_964441695.1 uncultured Ruminococcus sp.
AAAAAGTACACATTCCTGCAAGCTCAAAGAGAGTCCCTATAAGGGCGCGCACGGTAGATGAAGGTCGACAGCGGCATTGAGCATTCTCGCGCGGCGGCACTTGCGCTGAGCTCGCCGCACATCCACCTGATACAAACGCTTTCGAAATTCACGGGAAGCGGTCGCGGTGGGCGCCCGAAGCTGACACCTCTCGCACGCGCCGCCGCAATTCCCTCCGCCTGCCTGCGACGAATGCTGCTCCGCTCATTCTCGGCAACAAAGGAAAGCAGCTGAAGCACAACGTCGCTCAGAAAGCTGCCCATAAGGTCGCGACCGCGACGCGTATCGAGAATCGGCATGTCGAGGACGGCAATATCGACAGACATCACGCGGACGAGCAGGTGCCACTGCTCGAGAATCTGGTCGTAATTTCGCCCGAGGCGGTCGATGCTCTGTATGTACAAAAGATCTCCAGCCTTAAGCACGTCGAGCAGCCGACGGTACTCCGGACGCTCAAAATCCTTCCCTGATTGCTTGTCGATAAACATAAATTCAGGTCCCACACCGACAGAGCGCATTGCGTCGATCTGGCGACGCTCGTTTTGGTCTCGCGTACTTACGCGAACGTAAGCATAAATACTCATAATTCCTCCTAAAATAAAAACTCCCGCACCCGAGCACAGTCGAATGAACGACTGAACCGCGTCGCGGGAGTTATTAATTTACGGTCAACCTATGCGGCGGGCACATTCGAGCGCAAGGGCTATCATGTCGGTGAACGTGTTCTGACGTTCCTCGGAAGTCGTGACCTCACCGGTTATAAGATGATCGGAGACAGTACAAACGGCGAGGGCACGCTTTCCTGCGCGAGCGGCATTGACATACAGTCCTGCGGACTCCATCTCAACAGCAAGGACGCCCATCGAAGCCCAGGCGGCAGAGGAATTCGCGTCAGGGTTATAAAACACGTCTGAGGTCAGAAGATTACCGACATGGTAATCAAGCTTCATCTCGTCGGCAACGTCGCAGCAGACACGGAGCAGCTCGAAGCTGCAAAGCGGAGCAAGGCTTCCGTTAAGTCCAAAGGACGAGGGATAGGCGGAATCCGTTGAGCTTCCCATACCGATGACGAGGTCGCGGACGTGAATATTCGGCTGCAAAGCACCTGCGGAGCCGATGCGTATGATATTCTCGACGCCGTAGGAATTAAACAGCTCATGAGAATAGATAGAGATCGAGGGAATTCCCATTCCGCTCGCCATGACGGAAACGGGCACGCCGCGATAGGTACCGGTATAGCCGAGCATGCCGCGCACCTCATTGACAAGGCGTGCGTCCTCGAGAAAGCTTTCAGCGATAAGCTTGGCTCGCAGCGGGTCGCCCGGCATGAGGACGGTTTTGGCAAAATCGCCCGGCATGGCGTTAATGTGGGGAGTTGGACAGTTAGACATAACGACCTCCATACTTTAGATTGCGATATTGTGATGTGAAAGCCGGAGAATGCACTCAGGACTTCGGATCACGTAATTATTATATCAGCATCCGCGCGGCAAATCAAGTGCGATGAGAAAAAAAAGAAAACCTATCTGAAATAAATCAGATAGGTTTCTGATGCACATTGAAAACCGAATAAGAAGGAGACACAACAACAATTGAGAACTAATGTAGTTCAAGCCCTCGGTCTATTAGTATCGGTCAGCTGAACACATTACTGTGCTTACACCTCCGACCTATCAAACTTGTAGTCTACAAGTGACCTTACCAACTT
>CAYYKO010000118.1:0-1725 GCA_964441695.1 uncultured Ruminococcus sp.
CGCTGTATACGCCTATGGAGAAGCTGCCCTGACCCGGCTGAAGGAGCGCTTTGAAGCCATCGACAAAATTGCGGAGTATAACCAGGCAAAGGTGCTCTGGGCCATGCGGAAGAACCGGGTGTCCGCTGCCTGCCTGGCGGGAACCACCGGCTATGGATATGACGACCTGGGCCGGGACACCCTGGAGCGGGTCTACGCCGATGTATTCCATACCGAAGCGGCGGCGCATGTAGTTTGAAATTTCCTCTCTCAGCTCCAGTGTGCCGGCGTTTGAGGTATAGTAGGTTTTTCCGCCCTCAAGGGACTCGATAGCCGCCACACGGATATGCCACGGAGTTACGAAGTCCGGCTGACCTACGGTAAGGGAGATAACGTCCTTGCGGCCTTCGAGCAGGTCAAAAAATTTTCTGATTCCCGACGGCTTTATCTCCTGAACCGTTCGGGACAATATATTTTCGTAATCCATTAAAGTATGTTTCCTCGGTCGTCAGTGGGTACGGCACCGTAAACTATGCCCTTATCCTTGTATTTTCTGAGAATGAAGTGTGTAGCGGTCTCCGTGACGCACTGCAAGGTCGCAAGCTTTTCGGCAACAAAGAATGCCACCTCGCGCATAGTCTTACCCTCGATCGTGACTGCAAGGTCGAAGCTTCCCGACATAAGATAAAGGCTCTCGACCTCGGGGTAATTGTATATCAGCTCAGCGACGTGGTCATAGCCGTGATTCTGCTGAGGAACGATCTTAAGCTCGATGAGCGCAGAAACGTATTCCTTGTCCGTCTTATCCCAGTCGATCATTGTCTTATAGCCGAGAATAACACCGTCAGCCTCGTAGGATTCGATCATTTTTTTGATGTCGCCGGACTTCTTGCCGAGCATTCTTGCGATGTCCTCGTTTGTGAGTCGGCTGTCCTTTTCGAGAAGTGTAAGCAGTTCGTTCATTGTGTACCTCCGTAACAGTACTGTGTTCAGTTGCCCTTCAGGTCAAGCTTTTCCCTGATGGCGTCAAAGGAAATGCCGTATTTGCTTGCGATGTCCGCGGCGTAGCTCTTGCCGTCGGGGGATTTTCTTACTATCTTGAAGCTTCTGCGGTCTCCGTCAAGCTCCGCGACGAGGTTGTCGATAGCGGCACCTCCCGCGGCAGCGCATTTTTCATTGAGCTGTGCGGTGCGGGAAGCAAGCTCGTGAAGGTGAGTCGAGAAAATGACGCGGCAGCCGACAAGCGAGAAGCCTGATATTACCTCGCCGGCGATAGCCGATGCTTCAAAGGCACCGGTGGAAGAGAAGGACTCGTCAAGCAGCACAAGGCTTCGGCGCGTAACGCTGTCGAAAACCGTCGAAAGACGCGAGCATTCCTCGCCGAGACGACCCTTGTCGATGGTGTCCTCGCTGCCCTGCGGAAAATGCGTGAATATCGCATCTGCGGGGCTTAGCGTGCATTCCTCGGCGCAGACGGGAAGCCCGAGCCCAGCCATAGCAAAGGCACAGCCGACCGCACAGGTTATAACGGATTTTCCGCCGCGGTTCGGACCGGTCAGCACATATATCATGCCGTTTTTGTCAAAGGAGAAATCATTCGGGACGACCGCCATGTCGAGCTTCGACGCGACGACCGGATTACAGAGAGAGCGCGCGCTGAAGGCAAGCTCGTCGCCGTCCGCAAGAACGGGATATGTCAGCGGGCAGCCCTTTCCCTTCAGTGAGCTCATCATCGCCGCAGCCTTT
>CAYYKO010000119.1:0-919 GCA_964441695.1 uncultured Ruminococcus sp.
GAAGGATCAATCGTCGCTGCAGAAATAGCCATAACATGCCCCATCGTTCCACAAATACTCCTGTCGATAGGCTCATTTGGTTTCGGTTCAATACACACCCTAATCTTCGGATCATACTCCAACATCTTGTTAATCGCCTCGATCAGCATCTTCGTTGCCCATACCGGAGACTTGCTTTCTGCACAGAGCGTTCCTTCTCTTGCCAGCCACAGCACGATCATATCGCAATCCAATTCTTTTGCAATATCAATAGACCGATAAGCTCTCCACATGGCATATTTGCGGTCCTCTTCTGAGGTACTCATAAATCCGCCATCCACTGTATGCCCGTCCATCCAAAGACGCGGTGCAACGAATTCCGCTTTCATATCGTATTTGTCCAGCTTCTTTTTTAACTCCCTTGCTTTTTCCTTGATTTCCTCTTCCGTATAATCATTAATATTGGGCACAGCATCATCATCATGAAACTGTATTGCGGAAAAGCCAAGTTCTGCAAATTTTGCCAGTTTTGTGTCAAAATCAATTTCTGCTCTTGTTGCAGGCCCGTAAGAATCTGCTCCTGAGTGTACATTCCAAGGTCCTACTGAAAATTTAAACTGTGACATATTTTTTCCTCCACTTTCTTTTTCTAAGGAAGCGCTTCTTTGATGGTCTAATCATATCATATGTTTTTTGTTTTTTCTCATACAAACTTGCGAAAAAAACATGACAAATTTGCTATTATATGATAGTGTTATATCAAACGATACAGGATGCAGATATTTTCAAAAGAAACAGGAGCGACACTATGGCAAATGAATTGGAAATTGTGACACATAATCAAATGAATGATTTTCGGCTTTTTCTCGTTAATCTTTTGTACCGCACGCCTCATGTACATAAAGATTTTGAAATCTGTTTAATCCTGGATGGGACCATA
>CAYYKO010000119.1:938-1681 GCA_964441695.1 uncultured Ruminococcus sp.
TTTTTTGTTCTTAACCCATTTCAGCTACATGAACTGAAAGCGGACAGTCCTGCCCTAATCCTGTCCATACAAATCGCGCCTTCCTTCTTTTCCGATACATTTCCTCAGATTCAATCCATTCAACTATCTACACAGATTTATAATATCCTGGATTCTGAAGAATATGGACAGTTATTTTCCATGTTCCTGAAGTTAGCAAATAGTTATTTGATGAAACAGAATGCCTATGAACTGCTATGTACCGGTATCATTAATACCATTTTTTATCAGTTTCTTCAGTTTGGCGATTACCATACCATCTCTGAAGCTGAACGTGCTACATATCAGCTTCAACAGCAGCGAATTCGTCAAATTTCCGATTATATTGACCAGCATTATTCCCAAAAGCTCCTTTTATCTGATATTGCGAAGAAACTCGATCTAAATCTATACTATCTTTCACATTTTTTTAAGGAAAATTTGGGGCTTTCCTTTCAGGAGTATCTTGCACGGATACGCAGCGAAAAAGCTCGGCAACTCCTGCTTCTTACTAATCAATCCCTGCTTGATATCAGTATGTCCGCTGGTTTCTCGGACCCCAAGTATTTTAATTCTTCCTTCAAAAAACAATATGGTTGCACCCCAAAAGAATACCGCAAACAGTTTGAGCATTCCACACTGCCAAATCAGCAAATTTCCATGCTCACTACTCAGGAATTTCTATCCGAAGAAGCAAGTTTGGTTCTTTTGAGCAAATATCTCCA
>CAYYKO010000120.1:0-1663 GCA_964441695.1 uncultured Ruminococcus sp.
CACGTTTGAGGGGCGTGTGGTTCACACCGTACGGGTTCAAGTCCCGTTTCTCGCAGACCGGACACTGTGCCGATACTTATGTATCGCGTCACGTGTCCGGCTTTTTGTTTTTCTATCCTTTTCTCGCCGAGAAAAGCGGCGAGCTTGACAGGCTTGCAGACTCGCCCTCGCGACAGAGCTTAAAATACTACCGAACGGAGAATTTATATTATGAAAGCTTCAGAGCTCAAAAGCATCAGCCTTCCGGACGCAGACCTCGACGGCGAGGAGCTTGTCTGGCTCAATGTACTCGAGTCCCCCTTCAAGCTGCACGGAGTAATGTACGACAGCGAGCAGGGAATGCTTGTCCGCATGAAGCAGAGCGTCGCCGACGCTGTGGGCACGGACGTCAAGTGGCTCAACAGACAGAGCGCGGGCGGTCGCGTCAGCTTCCGCACCGATTCCGACGTTATCGCAATGTACGCCGTGCTCCACGATGACGACGGGGAGCACCACACCTCGGATAACGAGACCTTCGACCTGCTCCGCAGCACACCGTCGCTTCCGAAGATAACCTACGACTACAGCTTCGAGGCGCCGCACATGATCCGCCGCGGCTTCGCACAGAAATATTATACCGGCGGCACAGCGGTGGATTGGCTGCTCCAGCTGCCGATATCCGCCTCCGTGTACGAGCTGTATATCGGGCTTCGCCCCGACGCCGAGCTCGGTGAGGCGAGCATCTACCGCGACGCGCCTCCCGTTGTATTCTACGGCTCGTCGATAACGCAGGGCGCACGCGCCTCCCGTCCGTCGAATACCTATCAGTCCATGCTTTCGAAGGGTCTGCGCTTCGACTACACCTCCCTCGGCTTTGCGGGAAATGCAAGGGGCGAGCGCGAGATCGCCGAGTACATTGCTACACTCGACATGAGCGCCTTCGTGCTCGACTACGACCACAACGCACCGAACGCAGAGCACCTTCTGAAAACGCACGAGCCGTTCTTTAAGGTCATCAGAGAGCGTCACCCGACGCTTCCGATAATCATAATGAGCGCGCCGAATACGATGCCGTGGTACGACTGGCACGTCGCACGCCGCGACGCCTGCCGCGCGACCTGGGAGCATGCCGTCGCCGCGGGAGATAAGAACGTTTATTTCGTCGACGGCTCGGAATTTTTCGGCGAGGAGGATCGTGACCTCTGCACGGTCGATACCTGCCACCCGAACGACCTCGGAATGTACAGAATGGCAAAGCGCCTCGAGGGACTTTTCGCGTCCGTGCTAGGCGTTTGATGCAGAGAGAGGCGTCCTGCCGTAACTTTCGTATTTTTTTGAAAATTACACTTGACCTTTTGCGCGATATGGTATATAATATACGCAGACGCGAAAATATGTTCGTATTCAGTTGAAAGGATCACGGAAATGAAAGCTACGACAAAAAAAGCAAACGCAGCTGTCCCCGCAGATTCCCCCGAGGCCAAGAAGAAGGCGCTCGACACTGCCATAAGCCAGATCGAAAAGAGCTTTGGCAAGGGTACTATAATTAAAATGGGAGAGAACCCGCAGATGAACGTCTCGACCGTCTCGACCGGCTCACTCACGCTTGACCTGGCGCTCGGAGTCGGCGGACTTCCGCGCGGTCGTATCGTTGAGATATACGGTCCGGAGTCCTCGGGTAAGA
>CAYYKO010000121.1:0-1111 GCA_964441695.1 uncultured Ruminococcus sp.
AGGGCCAGTCCCTCCGCCGCTCTTGATAAGATATTTCTGGTGTATCAATGACATGATCATCGATACATTATAATTATATCACAGATCGCGGATTGTGTCAATAGGTTTCTAAAAAAGTTCAATAATAAATTTGACGAGCTGAGAGCCGAAGGTCATTATAAGACCGGCGGAGGCAACTCCTGCGGCAATGGATATCGATGATTTCAGCTTTGGCATATCGAAGATCGAGGCGACGAGCGCACCTGTCCACGCGCCTGTTCCGGGAAGGGGTATCGCAACGAAGACGAAAAGACCCCACGCGGCGTATTTGTCGATCTTCGGGCGGTTTTTTTCGGCTTTTTCGTAGAGCCAGTTCGAAATTCGATGAAAGAGCGATATTTTGCAGGCTCTCATCCACTTGAGTATCGCTTTGACGAACATAAGTACGAAGGGGATCGGCACACAGTTTCCGATTATCGAGACGATCAGCGTGGTGTACCAGGGAAGCCCCAGACCCGTGCCGATCGGGACTGCGCCGCGAAGCTCGATGAGCGGCACCATCGAAACGAAGAAAACCGAGATATATTTTGCGATAAGACTCATTTTATTCTCCTGTTTTTTTGATTCTTACTCGAATATTATATCACATTCCGACAAAAAAATCAATAGAAAAAACGCACTTTGCAGAAAATTTACGATGCGTAAAAGTTTTGAAAGTGCGTTTTTATTTATTTAATATATTATTCAAACAAGTCTGTATTTCAGACGTGCAGTATTTTCGAAACTCGCTTATAGAGCAGAAGATTCAGCAGTGAGCAGATGATACCCTTGACCAGATTGAAGGGAGCGACCGCGAAGACAACGAGTGTCTTGAGATCGGATACGAGCGGATTTACTGCGCTGCCCATTGAGATTATTTTTTCAAGCTCCATGTGATAAAGGTCTGAGAAGGCTGGGATAACGACGAAGTAGTTTATCAGGCTGCCGACGAGAACGAGTGAAAGCGTTCCGACAACGAGCGATACGATCGCGCCCTTCAAGCTTTTGCGGTATTTGTAAATTAACGAAGCGGGGACAACGAGCGCACAGCCGGTCAGAAAATTTGCGAATTCTCCGATGAATGCCGTTGTTG
>CAYYKO010000121.1:1121-1662 GCA_964441695.1 uncultured Ruminococcus sp.
GAGAAGATTGAGCAGATTTTTTAACAGCTCGATCAGTGCCGCCGCGACAGGTCCCATCGCAAAGCCGCCCATCAGTATGATGATCTCCGAGAGATCCAATTTGTAGAAGCTCGGTGCGAAGGGAAGCGGAAATTCGAATAGCATGATTATCGCGGAGAGAGCCGCGAGTATCGCGATCTTAACGACATAGTGGAGCTTGTTTTTGCTCGAGTTGATTGCTTTTGCGCTTTTTGCGCCGTTTGAGCTTGTCATATGTATTTCTCCCATGAAATTATTTTTTCGGGAGAAGATAATTTTGGAGCGGACGGATGATTTTTACAAAACAAAAAAGCTCCGAATCGCTCCGGGGCTGCTAATATCCGTTATTTGAGGCAATGCCTACAGGTAATAGCCTATCTTCTCTCATCCGGACTTTACCGTCGGTACAGGAATCTCACCTGATCAGCCGGGAATACCCGGGTCGCGGACTGTAAACCGCCGGTATGGAATTTCACCAAACCCCGAAGATAAAATTTTTATATGTCACGAAGGCGGGAGACCC
>CAYYKO010000122.1:0-1659 GCA_964441695.1 uncultured Ruminococcus sp.
GGTGGGACAAGGAGATCAACACCATGCCTGCTGAGGATGTTACCATCACAGCACAATGGAAGGTCAATCAATACAATCTCACAATTATCTTCAACAATGGCGCTGAGAATGATGTGAGAACCCTTGACTTCAATGAGGAGATTGTTTATCCAGAGGGTGTTGAGAAGGAAGGATACACCTTCAATGAATGGGGCAGCAAACCTGACAGGATGCCTGCTGAGAACATCACCATCACGGCACTGTGGACAGCCAACAAATACACTGTGATCTTCGATGTGAATGGTGGCAATGCTCTCTCTGAATCTGAATCAAAGAAAGATGTGGCCTATGACAGCGCCTATGGAGACCTCCCTGAAGCAACGAGGACAGGGTTCACCTTTGGTGGGTGGTTTACTGAGGAGACTGGAGGAACGAACATCACTGCTGAGGCCATTGTGAAGATCACAGAGAACAAGACTCTTTATGCCCACTGGACAGCTAATGTTTTCACTGTGAGATTTGAAGGGAATGAGGGGACTCCACTCAAGCCATCCAAGGAGGTGACCTATGATAGCACTTATGGAGACCTCCCTGAAGCAACGAGAACTGGCTTCACCTTTGCTGGGTGGTTCACCGAGATTGAAGGAGGTGATGAAATCAAGAGCGAGGTCACAGTAACCAACCCAAATCATCACACTCTCTACGCCCACTGGACCATCAACCAGTACACCATAACATTCGAGGTGGATGGCGGGAGTGAGTGTGAAAACATCACCCAGGACTACAACACAAAGGTTGTGCTTCCAGAGCCCACCAAGACTGGGTACACCTTCGATTTCTGGTGCAGTGACCCTGAACTGAGCAGGGAGTACACAGAGACCGCAATGTCTGCTGAGGATGTGACCCTGTATGCCAAGTGGAACATCAACCAGTACAACCTCACATTCATCTTCAACAATGGTGCTGAGAATGAGGTGAGGACCCTTGACTTCAATGAGGAGATTGTTTACCCCGAGAATGTTGAGAAGACCGGATACACCTTCAATGGGTGGGACAACAAGCCTGATAGGATGCCTGCTGAGAACATCATCATCACAGCACAGTGGACAGCCAACAAGTACACTGTGACCTTCGATGTGAATGGAGGAAATGCCCTCTCTGGATCTGAATCTAAGAAGGAGGTTACTTATGACAAGGAATATGGAGAACTTCCTGAAGCAGAGAGGACTGGATACACCTTCATTGGGTGGTTCACTGAGGTTAATGGAGGAACAAACACCACCTCTGAGGATATTGTGAAGATCACAGCCAATCAGACTCTTTATGCCCACTGGACAGCCAATGTTTACACTGTGAGATTTGAGGGGAATGGAGGGAATCCATCCAAGCCATCCAAGAAGGTGACCTATGACAAGGAGTATGGAGACCTCCCTGAAGTAACAAGGACTGGATACACATTTTCTGGATGGTTCACAGGAGCCACGGATGGAGATGAGGTCACAAACAAAACACTTGTGACTGTTGCGGGTGACCACACCCTCCACGCACACTGGACACCCAACAACTACACGGTCACATTCAACCCAGCAGGAGGGAGCACCCCGCAGAAGTCCAAGCAGGTCGCCTACGACAGCACCTACGGAGACCTCCCCATGGCAGAGAGGGCAGGGTACGGGTTCT
>CAYYKO010000123.1:0-1657 GCA_964441695.1 uncultured Ruminococcus sp.
GCGCGCGTGCCCGGACGGATGTTTGACGGCATCGAGTACCGCGGCTACGGTCAGGAAATTGTTGAAACTCTCGCAAAATACGCCGGCGTTCCCGTGTGGAACGGACTGACCAACGAATTCCACCCGACTCAGATACTTGCCGATTTTCTGACGGTAAAGGAGCATTTCGGCACGCTTCGCGGCAGAAAGCTTGTTTACATGGGAGACGCAAGATACAATATGGGCAACTCGCTCATGGTCGGCTGTGCAAAAATGGGCATGCACTTTGTCGCGTGCGCGCCCGAGAAGTATTTCCCGAACGCACAGCTCGTCGAGACCTGCCGCGAGATCGCGAAGGAGACCGGCGCCGTGCTTGAATTCATAACCGACCCGGAGCAGGCGGTGCGCGGTGCGGACGTAATCTACACCGACGTTTGGGTGTCGATGGGCGAGCCGGACAGCGTATGGCAGGAGAGAATAGAGGAGCTGACGCCGTACAGGGTCACCTCCGCTCTCATGGACACCGCGGGAGAAAAATGCCGCTTCATGCATTGCCTGCCCGCCTTCCACGACCTTAACACAAAGGTCGGACGCGAGATATACGAGAAGTTCGACATTGACTGCATGGAGGTCACCGACGAGGTATTCGAGAGCGAGCGCTCCATCGTCTTCGATGAGGCGGAGAACCGCATGCACACAATTAAAGCAGTCATGGCGGCAACGCTGTAAAAACGAAGATTCACGCAGAAAACGGTATCCGAGACAAGGCTCGGGTGCCGTTTTTTCATTCGACGGAATTCGTTCGATACACATGTTATCGATATCGATAATACCGATTATCAAAAAAAAGAATTTTCAAGCGGGCGATTTTTTATTATAATAATGACAAGGCTTGAGCAAAGGAGGACGGCAAATGAAAAAAAGCTCTGTTTCAAGGGCGACCTTGGGCAGACTTCCCGATTATCTGAAGGCACTGAAGGAGCTTCCGACGGATACCGTTCCGTACGTTTCGGCAACGTCGATAGCAAAAAGGCTCTCACTCGGTGAGGTACAGGTCAGAAAGGATCTTGCCGCCGTCAGCGGAGCAGGTAAGCCGAGACTCGGCTATGCTACCTCGGAGCTTATCGGAAAGATAGAGGAGTGCCTGGGCAGCAATCATCTGACCCGTGCGGTGCTCGTCGGCGCCGGAAGGCTCGGACGCGCCCTGCTTCAGTACGATGAGTTTGAGCGCTACGGCGTAAATATCTGCGCCGCCTTCGATTCAAACGAGCGCACGATACATCGCGATTCGAAAACAGAGGTGCTTCCGATGACTCGCTTCGATGCATTCTGTCACTCGCACGAGATACACCTCGGTATAATAACCGTCGGTGAGGGCTCGGCTCAGGAGGTCTGCGACCGGATGGTCGCTGCGGGAATCACCGCAATATGGAATTTTGCCCCGTGTAAGCTTAAGATCCCCGAGGGCGTTTTGCTTCAAAACGAAAACCTCGCACTCTCGCTTGCACACCTAAACAATCAATTATGTAACAAAATTCAGGAGGATACACAATGGACACAAAGAATTATCTGACGGTTGACAGCGTGGAGAAGCTTGAGGAAGCTATCGCGCGCACCAGAAAGGCCCAGCGGGAGTATGCGACGTACACGCAGGAGCAGGTAGACCGTATATTCCTTG
>CAYYKO010000124.1:0-1621 GCA_964441695.1 uncultured Ruminococcus sp.
CGATAACGGAACGTCCGGAATAGTCGACACGCTTACCGAGAAGGTTCTGACGGAAGCGTCCCTGCTTACCGCGGAGCATTTCGGAGAGAGACTTAAGCGGTCTGTTGGAGGGACCTGTAACGGGCTTGCCGCGACGACCGTTGTCGATGAGGGCATCGACTGCCTCCTGGAGCATACGCTTCTCGTTACGGATGATGATATCGGGAGCGTGGAGCTCCATGAGTCTCTTAAGACGGTTGTTTCTGTTGATAACGCGTCTGTAGAGATCGTTAAGGTCACTCGAGGCAAAGCGTCCGCCGTCGAGCTGTACCATTGCGCGGATATCCGGGGGAATGACGGGGATAACGTCGAGGATCATCCACTCGGGACGGTTTCCGCTGCGCTTGAAGGCCTCGACGACCTCAAGACGCTTGATTATACGGATCTTCTTCTGACCCGTAGCGTTTGCAAGCTCTTCTCTGAGCTGGTCGGCAAGCGCGGGGATATCAAGCTCGCAAAGGAGCTCCTTGATAGCCTCGGCGCCCATGCCGACTCTGAAGTCATTCTCATAGCGCTCGTAAGCGGCACGGTACTCGGACTCCTTGAGAAGCTGATACTTCGCAAGAGGAGTGGAGCCCGGATCGATTACGATGTACTGAGCGAAATACAGCACCTTCTCGAGAAGTCTCGGGGAGATGTCGAGCAGCAGACCCATTCTCGAGGGGATCGCACGGAAATACCAGATATGCGACACGGGAGCTGCGAGCTCGATATGTCCCATTCTTTCGCGGCGAACCTTCTTCTGGGTTACCTCGACGCCGCACTTCTCACAGATCTTGCCCTTGTGGCGGATACGCTTGTACTTTCCGCAGAGGCATTCCCAGTCCTTGGTGGGACCGAAGATCTTCTCGCAGAAGAGGCCGTCTCGCTCCGCCTTGAGAGTGCGGTAATTTATGGTCTCAGGCTTCTTGACCTCACCGTATGACCAGCTTCTGATCATTTCGGGAGATGCAAGGCCTATTTTTATAGAATCGAAAACATTACGTTCCATCGGCAATATACCTTCTCCTGTTAGTAATAATTAAATTATCGGGGAGCTGCGGCTCAAAAATCGGAGTCGAGGTCTTCAAAATCGTCCATGACCGAGCCTTCAAAGATGACATCGTCGTCAGGCATTACATCGTCATCGTCAAATGCGTCGGAGGGAGCGTCGCTGTCAAAATCACCGGGCGTGAAGGAATCGTAGATATCGTCTGTCTCGACGGTCTCGCCGACATCCTCCTCGGTAACATCGTTGCGCTGTGCGCGAGCGGGCTTTTCGGGAACGTCATCCTCGCCGAGTGTCGAAAGCTCGATCTCCTCGCCTGCCTCATTGAGCACGCGAACGTCGAGTGCGAGGGACTGGAGCTCCTTAACAAGCACCTTGAACGCCTCGGGAACGCCGGGAGTCGGGATGTTCTGACCCTTAACGATAGCCTCGTAGGTCTTTACACGGCCTGTGACGTCGTCACTCTTGACCGTAAGTATCTCCTGAAGCGTGTAGGCTGCGCCGTAAGCCTCGAGAGCCCAAACCTCCATCTCTCCGAAACGCTGACCGCCGAACTGAGCTTTACCGCCGAGAGGCTGCTGAGTGACAAGTCCG
>CAYYKO010000125.1:0-1619 GCA_964441695.1 uncultured Ruminococcus sp.
ACCGTCGGCACCGACACCCAGCACCCCGAGCTCTGCCCCCGCTGCGCCGCCGTGGCAAAGAATTTCCCCGATCTGGTGTAACGTATCCTGATGATGCAAAAAAGAACCACCCCCCGGGGTGGTTCTTTTTTCTCACGCGACGGGAATCGGCGGGTTCTGCGGGTGGGGTGGGGGTATAATGGGGGAAAAGGAGTGAACTGCCATGAAAAAACGCCGGAAGGGTGATTTTCTGTCCACCCGCGTCCAGTACATCCCCCTGTCCCAGCTGTCGCCCAACCCGCAGCAGCCCCGCCGCCGCTTTGATGAGGGGGCGCTGCGGGAGCTGGCCGACAGCATCCGCGCCTACGGCATCCTACAGCCGCTGACCGTCCGCCGGGTGGGCGGCGGCTACCAGCTGATCGCCGGTGAGCGCCGCCTGCGTGCCGCCCAGCTGGCCGGACTGCGGATTTTGAGTGTGTACAGCCCTTTGTCCGTCAACAGCTAGGTTCTTTTACGCGGCCATTCTCCATCAGAAGGCAATCCAAGAATATAATCCGCACTGACATGATAATGCTGACAGAACTTTACCAGATATGCTATTGGCGGTGTATTGCACCCCGTTTCATAGCGGGCAATCTGAACCTGATGGTATCCTATTGCCGCCGCAAGCTCTCGCTGGCTTTCGTCGTGATCCGTTCTTACGTCGATCATACGCTGTATCATGCTATAAACCGCCTCCTTCTTATTGACAGCTTATAGCATATGTGCTATTATTATACCGATTGATAGCACTTTTGCTATCGAAATGAACAAGAAGGAGAGATAAAAATGGAGTCTAGCAAAGCTTATTGTTCAGGCTGCGGTGCCGAAATGGATATCGGCGCAAAAACCTGTCCACAGTGCGGAAAGAAGAACAAAAACAGAAAAAAGCCCATTTATAAGAAATGGTGGTTTTGGGTAATTATTGCAATCGTCATACTTGTAATCGCAGCCTCCGGCGGCAGCTCTGAGCCAACAAAAGTTGGAGAAAACGAACCTGTTGCTGACACATCGCAGTCGTCCGATACCTCCAGTAGCGCCGCAACAACAGATACGACCTTCTCTGTAGGCGATAAAGTCGAGCTTAACAACATCGTCGTCACGCTGGATTCTGTATCAGAGAGCAGCGGTTCCTCTTACAATAGACCCGGTGACGGCAATGTGTTTGCCCTCTGTACGTTCACGATCGAAAACAATTCTTCCAGCGAAATCAACATCAGCTCTCTTCTGTGCTTTGATGCATACTGCGACGGCTATGCCTGTAATCTCAGCCTCACTGCGCAGTTGGAGAGCAGCGACAACCAATTAGACGGAACAGTTGCAGCCGGTAAGAAGATGAAAGGCACGATTGGATACGAAATCGCCGCCGATTGGTCTGAATTGGAGATTCATTTCAGCCCCGATTTCTGGGCGCAGAAGGACATCGTTTTTGTGGCTTCCCGGTAAGCTCTAAATCAGAAAAAGAACCACCCCCAAGGTAGTTTCCAATAAGACAGTATGAGAACATTACTGACATAGGGTAGCTGCCGTACAGGAGTGCGACAAGAAAAATTGGCGATACTTGGTTTTCACAACCAGGTATCGCCTTTTTCTATCTTTAA
>CAYYKO010000126.1:0-1581 GCA_964441695.1 uncultured Ruminococcus sp.
TTTTTCGTTCTCTTTCGATTCTTTACAAAAGCTTCACAGAATATTCTCAGCCAATTAGACTATTGCTATTATAATATTATTGTAGGGATTGCTTTCTATATTTTCAAACATGAAAGGCTTCAAAGAATAAAATGAATCTCAAAAAATTCACTTGTATCGCGGTCACGATCGTTTTCGTAATAGTCATACTGATCTCGATCGGTCTTCGCTTCGCTTTCACGACAGTTTCCAATATCATAACGAGCGGTGTCAAGCAGGTCTCGCAGCTTGTCAATGTTACCGAAAACGGGGTCAGCTTTGCGGATTACGTCAAGATCGACTCGAGCGGCATCTACTTCGGGGAGGATAATACCCCACTGATAAACGCCTCGGGCATAAACGGCAGCCTCGACGGGATCGATGTGTCTCAGTCGGATTTTTCGCAGTCGCGCCATACCTTCGACTCAAAGCTCAACCGCGCACTTGATATAAAGGTCAGCGGCTGTGATGTGGTCATCGCCACCGATGATGTTGACTCGATAATCGTCGATGTTCTTGAGAGCGAGAGCTTCAAATACACCTTCACCACCTCGGACAATACCCTCGTCATCCGCGACGATCAGCCCGAGGGCGAGAAAAAATCCATAAATATCCTCGGCTATGAGCTTTCCTTCGGAAGTGTCGAGCATACGAATACATACACCGGACTCGGAATGATCATCTGCCTTCCGAACGATTTTTCGGGCGAGATCAGTGTCTCGACCTCAAGCGGCGATCTGAAGCTCGGAAATCTCGAGCTCGAAGAATCGCTCGTCCTCTCGACGACCGACGGCAACGTCACGCTTTCGGACATCTCGGCGTATGACATCACCGCTTCGACCTCAAACGGGCGCATGAATCTCTCGAGCCTCTCGGCGACCGAGCTGACCGCTTCGACCTCGAACGCGCGAATTGACCTCTCCGACCTCACCGCAAAGCGTCTCAGCGTCTCGACAAGCAACGCATCGATCGACTTCGCACGACTTTTCGGCGAGAAATTCACATTTTCGACCTCGAACGGCGATATCGACGGCTCGATCCTCGGCGCACAGTCGCTCTTTTCGATAGAAACGAACACCGACCGAACCGCCTTCCCCGCCTCGGTCGAAAATCCCCGCGCTCAGTACAAGCTCACCGCCAACACAAGCGGCGGAGACATCCGAGTCGATTTTCTTGAGTGAACGGCGGACACCGACTCACCTTGTTTGTCGCTAGCAAGCTTCGATAATTGCCAAAAACATTCGTTTGAAACCACTTGACAAAACGCCTGACATCGTATATAATATTAGCAAGATAGTAGCAAAGGAGTCAACTCACTCAACAGTGGGCTTGACTCTTTTTTATTAAAAAGCAGACTCGGCATAATAACCGAGTCTACCCTAACAATACACGTTCCCTCTGAGTGCCGTTTTGAGCGTTTCAGAGGGATTTTTTTCGTGGCGAACAATAGAAAAAACACCCTTGCTTAGCCGATAGCATCGGCGCAAAGGTGTCTTTTCAGAGGTCGCTATTGTAGGCTCTTAACTCATTTGGTGTAAATTAGGTGTAAAATGCTCCAAAATC
>CAYYKO010000127.1:0-1503 GCA_964441695.1 uncultured Ruminococcus sp.
ATGGGTGGGACAAGGAGGTCAGCACCATGCCTGCCGAGGACGTGACCATCACAGCACAGTGGATCATCAACAACTACGTGCTGGGCTTCATCTATTGCGATGGCTCCTTCACCGCCTTTGGATACGACTTCAACGAGGAGGTGGAGTACCCGAAGGACACGGAGAGGGCTGGGTACACATTCAAGCAGTGGGACAAGACCATCACAAAGATGCCTGCGAGCCACACCAACGTCACGGCGCAGTGTACCACAAACAGCTACGATGCGAGATTTGTTTTTGGGAATGGAGATGAGGACGAAGTGAAGTCCTTCCAATACAAAGAGGCCGTGAAGTACCCAGAAAACCCAGTGAGAGAAGGGCACACCTTCAGTGGGTGGGACAAGGAGATCAACACCATGCCTGCTGAGAATGTAACCATCACCGCGCAGTGGAAGGTCAACCAGTACAACCTCACATTCATCTTCAACAATGGAGTTGAGAATGAGGTGAGAACTCTTGACTTCAATGAGGAGATTGTTTATCCAGAGGATGTTGAGAAGACTGGATACACCTTCAATGGGTGGAACAGCAAGGTTGACAGGATACCCGCTGAGAACATCATCATCACAGCGCAATGGACAGCCAACACATACACTGTGGCCTTCGATGTGAACGGAGGAAACGCCCTCTTTGAACCTGAATCAAAGAAACAAGTGACCTATGACAGCACTTATGGATACCTGCCTGAAGCAACGAGGACAGGGTTCACCTTTGTTGGATGGTTCACTGAGGAGATTGGAGGAACAAACACCACTGCTGAAGACATTGTGAAGATTACTGGTCCTCAGACCCTTTATGCCCACTGGACTGCAAATAAATACGTTGTAATCTTCGATGCTAATGGCGGCAATGCCCTCACCAAATTTGAATTGACAAAGGAAGTGACCTTTGACGAGGAGTATGGAGAATTCCCTGAGGTGTCAAGAACTGGATTCATTTTTGCTGGGTGGTTCACAGACAAGGCCTTCGCCAACAAAATCACATCTAAGTCAACTGTGTCCACTCCCAATGACCACACCCTCTACGCAAAATGGACTGCTGATGGCTACCTCCTCACATTCGTCTTTGGCAACGGCACAGAGCCTGAAGAGAGGTCCCTCAACTACAACGACCCCATCACCTATCCTGCTGAGCCAGTGAAGGAGGGACACACTTTCAATGGGTGGAGCGAGATTATTGAATCCATGCCCGCAAACGATCTCACTATAACAGCACAGTGGACTGTCAACAATTACAAGGTGACCTTCGACTTCAACAACGGGAGTGAAGTCAAGGAAGTGACACTGGAGTTTGGGAAGGAGATCACCTATCCTGCTGAGCCAGCGAAGGAGGGATACACCTTCAATGGGTGGAGCGAGACCATTGAGTCCATGCCTGCACACGACCTCACCATCACGGCTCTGTGGAGCATCAACAACTACACCCTCAGATTCGACCTCAACAACGGCGGGGATTACATGATTG
>CAYYKO010000128.1:0-1500 GCA_964441695.1 uncultured Ruminococcus sp.
GCATCGACCTCGATATGCGCGAGAGCCATGAGGTGACGCTGCTCGATGGCTCGAAGCACACCGCTAAGCCGGTGTGGGCTTACCTCGAGGAATCCGTCGCCGACTGCACGCCCGAGTGGTGCTCCGAGATTACCGGGCTCGATCCGGCGCTGATCGAGGAAGCTTGCTTGGTGTGGGCCACGCGCCCCGAAGGCCAGACGTACGGCAACGGCGGCATTCATGTGCAGCTGGCCCCCGACCAGATCGGCAACTGCACGCAGACGGTTCGCTCGCTGTGCAACCTGATGTACATGACGGGCAACTTCGACACGCCGGCCGGCAACCGCGGCCTGACCCGTTCGCCGCTCGACGAGCAGGCGACATCTGTTCCCGGCTCCAACATGCCGCAGGAAGTGAAGGCGCAGCTCATCGCCATGGGCGTTATCCCCGTCGAGGGCGTGGAGCCCGATCCGACGAACGTGCCCGACAAGTTCGACACGCTCTCCAATATGGTGGGCGTTGAGAAGTTCCCCATCACGGCGTACTACAACGAATGGTCTGACGCCACGTCCATCTGGGAGGCGTGCACCACCGGCGAGCCGTATCCGCTGAAGGGCGGCATCAACGAGTCCGGTTCGTTCATGAACCAGTCCAACGCGAACCTGGCCTGGGAGGGTCTCTCCAAACTCGATTTCTGGGTGGACATCAACATGTTCCATCATCCGGGTACCGAGATGGCCGACATCATCCTGCCGTGCCAGCATTGGCTGGAGCTCGACAACATCCGCGTGTCGCAGGGCGCTGCCGGCGGCATTGGCGCTACGGTGCAATGCGTGGAGCCCCCGGCCGACACGAAGTTCGACCACGACATCAGCCGCTTGATCTTCGACGCGGTGGGTGGCCCGAACAGCACGTGGAACAGCCTGATTGACACCACGAAGCCCGCGCCGCTCGATTACCACGAGCGCATGGACGAGTGGTTCCAGGCCAACAGCGCCACGAACCCGAAGGTCACGTGGAAGAGCTGGGACGAGTTCCGCGAGGACTTCCAGGAGAACGGCTGGCTGAACTCCAAGATCGTGGAGCCCGACCGCTGGGGCACGTACCGTCGCTTCGAGACCGGTTGGATGCGCATGGGCAAAGACGCCTGCACGGGCAAGCTGTTCAACTGCGACGCCGAGACGGGTGAGCCGGTCGACAACTTCGGCTTCCCCACGCCCACGGCGCTCTGTGAGTTCTGGCCCATCCTGTTCGAGAACTACTGCATCGACAAGGCGAACGAGTACGAGCCCGGCCGCTACGACCTCATCGAGGAGATGCTGCCGCGTTTCGAGGAGCCTGCCAGCGGTCCTCTGGGCGGTGTGGTGGATACCGAGGAGTATCCGTTTGTGCTGACCACCGGCCGCCGTATTCCGGTGTACTTCCATTCCGAGCATCGCCAGCTGCCGTGGTGCCGCGAGCTGTGGCCCGCGCCGCGTTTGGAAATGAACCCCGAAGACGCCGAGAAGCTCGGTCTTGAGC